>LSCG01000066.1 GCA_001577055.1 Fidelibacterota bacterium TCS56 | reverse complement strand
GATACTGGGCAACCAGGCGCTCGATGTCGGTCAGGCTGGTGAGCAGAAAAGTGTCAATCTCCGGTGGCACGATTGCCGCGATGGCGGCAATTTCCATCTCGGAGATCACACCTGGTCCGCTGGGCATGGCCGAGACCAGCCCCAGGGCATGGGCGCCGGCCCGAATCGCCATTTCTGCTTCGGCGGGGGTTTTAATGCAGCAGATTTTTATTTTCATGGACTCTCCCGGCTTCAATGCAATTTTCATTTCCGACGGCAAGCACCGACAGTGATTGGCGATGGGTTAAGATAAATTACGGAAATTTCCGGCGGACTGGAAAAATTATTCCGTCGCAGGCCGGACTAATATCAAGTACTCATGGTGGCCGCAACGCGGACAAACCGGTAATGGCTGATCGGCATTATCAATGTTGATCTTTTCACCGCATTTCGTACAGAAATACTTTCCGGGTCCCGGTTTTTCGCCACTGGATGGCATCAGGTTCTCCGGTCGAATTCAAGGAGCAAAAACCGGCGCAGACTTTCCATTGAAGAAAATAGCTCGGTGGCACAGGCTAATATCCATCCGGAAATCTGGTCAGCAGGGATCGAATGCACCAGGTAAACCGGGACCTGATTCAGATAGGCCACGGTCAGTTCGCCATGGGTACCACCGCCTCGGGCGGTAGCTTCATTCCACAGGCAGATCACAAAATCACTGGATTCGGTCACCATCCGGGTATCGTGTTCCACAAATTGCCGCACAAATCGGCGGTAGCGTTCGATATCGGTTTTTTTCCAGGCCCGATAGTCTCCGGCCTGCTGTTCCCCTACTACGCGGGCTGTTTCAGCCACCGGATCGATGACATCGATATCAAGTTTGTCATGCAGCCAGACGGTTAATTCGGATCGCCAGCTTCGGCCTTCATCGATATCATATTCCATGGCCCCGGAAAGGTAGGCTATCATTGGTGTGCTTTGGTCTTATACAGTATGCCGTTCACCGCAAACCAGACCACGATAACGATCATTGGATATATCAATGACAGGTAATCAAAACGATTGAAGAACATGATCTGGCGGATACCGGCCATCAGCACGCTGGTTGGCAGGTTGGCAAAAACCTGGCTCAGGAGAGGTGGGTAGAATTCGAAATCTACCAGAATACCAGAACTGAACAGGATAAACATGAGAAAGCTGAGAAGGATGATCAGATAGGTGGTGACCCGCTCGGCCAACAGACTGATGGTGATTAAAACATTGGCCATAACACCATTGAATAAAATGACATAGAAGATCAGAATAAAATAGCTGTAAACCGGCACTGACATGGGGATCAGTATCAATAATACGAACAGGCTGATCAGGACAAAACAGACTGACTCGATTATGGCGGTGATAATGATACCGGCTATGATCTCGAATTTGGTAATGGGTGTCAATGTCACCGGCTGGAGGACATGGCGATGAATCCGCAGATCGAAGAAATCGCGATAAAGCAAGGGTACCAGGCCCAGGGTGGCAATGATCATTATCAGGCCGGGGAAGACCCATTGGGTGTAAACTACGCCATCGATCGAACGGGGAATGATGTTTTCCATCACCGCCACAATCGAGATGTACAATATTACCGGTAACATCAGGGCGGTTGAGATTGTCGTCAGGATGCGGTTTTCGGTGAGCCACCAGCGCCGCTGCAGAAAGGCCCAGATCATTCCAGCCCCCGGCGGGCCTGGTTGGAGTCCATCAAATCACGCAGCCCGATTGTCTTGATGGAAAAATCGTTGGTGACCACCGCCGTCGCCCGTTTCAGTACATGAAAAAAGGCCCGGCGCGAGCGGCCGTAAAATCTGAATTTATTCCCCACCCGACTGGGATTGACCACAGTGGATACGGCGCTCAATTCTTTGTAGGTGGCCTCATCCAGATGTTCAAATTCGATTTCAAACTGATGGTACTGATTGGTGGTGGCCAGCAATTTTTCCAGGGTGCCATCCATGGCAATGTGTCCATTCTGCAAAATCATGATCCGGTCATTGGCCAGTTCCACTTCATCCAAGTCCTGGCTGGCGTAGATGATGGTGCGTTTACCGCGCATATCCAGCAGGACTTCCAAAACCATGCGCTTGCCATCGGCATCGATAAAAGCCGTTGGTTCGTCAATCGTCAATACCCGCGGTTCCTGAATCAAAGCCCGGACCAGCAATGCCCGTTTTTGAATCCCCAGCGATAGATTGCTGACATTTTCCTGTAGAAAATCGGCAATGCCCAGTTGTTCACTGTACCCGGCAATCCGCTGGCTGAGCTTATCGGCGGGAATTTTATGCAGCATGCCGATAAAACGAATATTTTGTTCCACTGTCAGCCAGGGATCCAAATCCGGTTCATGAGGAACATAAGCCACCATTTTACAGGTTTCGTGACGTCGTTTGACAATATCCAGACCATGGATATAGATGTTGCCATATTCCGGTTTTTCGTACCCGGCCAGAACGCGCAGCAGTGTCGATTTGCCAGAATCATTATCACCGATCAAGGCTACAATGGAGCCTCGCTCAACGCCGAATGACATACCGGCCAGGATAGTCCGGCCCCCGGAAAGTTTTCCGACTTTTTTAAGAGTTACACTTGCTTCCATCAGCTAAAAATCTCATCACAAATTATTTTTCAGATTCGGCCTTTTTCCATTTTGGAACCCATGGACAAAATCACGGGCTAATGTGCCTCAAACCAATTAGCTCCCACGCCGCAATCTACGACTATCGGTACATTCAGCGGCAGGGCATTTTCCATCTTGTTGGTAACAATTTCCTGCAGGATTTCCAGCTCATCATCAGGCACTTCAAATATCAATTCATCATGGACCTGCAGGATCATCTTGGCCTCCATCCGCTGTTTGATCAGCTCACCATGGATAGCAATCATCGCCAACTTAATCATTTCTGCGGCCGTACCCTGAATCGGCATGTTGATGGCCATGCGCTCGGCCGCTTCGCGACGGTTGCGATTATCGCTGTCCGCTTCCCAGACCGGACGCCTGCGCCCCATCATCGTTTCCACGTATTTGTCCCGGCGCGCCTTTTCCAGAGTGGCATCGATATAATTCCTGATCCCGGCATACTGCTTGAAATAATTATCGATCAATTGCCGGGACTCTGACCGGGGCAGGCCCAGTTCCTGGCTCATGCGAAACGGTCCGGCGCCATACATGATACCGAAATTCACGATCTTGGCCGTGCGGCGCATTTCCGGCAGGACATCCTCCAGGGATACTCCGAATACCAGGCTGGCGGTGCGGGCGTGGACATCCTCGCCACTGCTAAAAGCCGCTGTTAATCCTTCGTCACCGCTTAAGTGCGCCATGATCCGCAATTCGATCTGGGAATAGTCGGCAGCCATGATTTTCCAGCCCGGGCGGGCGGGACGGAAGGCCTTGCGAATCTCACGGCCCTCATCGCGGCGAATGGGAATATTCTGGAAATTGGGATTGGTGCTGGACAAGCGTCCCGTGGCGGCAATCGTCTGGTTGAAGGTAGTATGAATTCGACCGGTGTCAGGATTTACCAGCTCCACCAGGGCATCCAAATAAGTGGATTTGAGTTTGGCCAGTTTGCGGTAATCCAGCATCAGCGCCGGCAAAGGGTGCTGCTCCTTCAGCACTTCCAGCACGTTTTCGGCGGTGGAGCGGGCCCTGACCGGCTTCAATCCGATTTGATCAAACAGGATTTGCGCCAGTTGCTGGGTGGAATTGACATTGAACTCGGTGCCGGCGCCGGCATGAATTTGATCTACCAGTTCCGTCAGTTGACCGCCAAATTGCAGGGACATTTTCTCCAATATGATGGTGTCAACGAAAACACCGTGGTATTCCATCGCCGTTAGCACCGGGATCAGGGGGATTTCAACCTTATTATAGTATTCATCCAGGCCATTTTCTTCCAATTGTCGCCGTAAAATAACCGAAAGCTGACCGGCCACATCCGCATCTTCACTGGCGTAGCGAGCCGCCGGTTCCAGCCTCACTTGATCGAAGGTAATCTGGTCACGACCGGTGCCGATTAAATCGGTTATGGGAATCATGGAATAATTAAGATATTCGGTGCTGAGATTATCCAGCTTATAAGAACGCATTTCAGGCTTGAATAAATGGGCGGCAATCATGGTGTCAAATTCAATGCCCTGCACTTCCATGCCAAACCGTTTCAATATCAACACGTCATATTTTATATTCTGGCCGGTTTTGGGTATTGCCGGATCTGCCAGCAGCGGTTTCAGGATTGTCCCAACCGCGGCAAGATCATCCGCTCCAAAATTATTTTCCTCCTTATCAGCATATTCTACCGGAATGTAAACACCGCAATCGGCGGACAGCGACAGGCTGATACCAACGATTTGCGCGCGCATAGGATCTACCGACGTTGTTTCCAGATCGAGGCTTAAGAGCTGGCCTGAGGAAATCCCGTCCACATATTCCCGGAGTTCCTCCAGATTAAGTATTGTCCGATAGTTTTTTTCGATCGCCGGTTCCGGTTCTTCCTCCGACCGGAAACTCTCCAGATTGCGGGTCAGGGCGGTGAATTCCAATTTGCGGAATAAATCTTCCAATTCGTCAAAATTGAAGCCAACCCGTTCCATTTCCGGTATTGTGTAGTCCAGGTCCAGATCGGTAACAATCGTTACCAATTCCTTGCTGAGCAGCGCCTCAGCCTGATTTGCCAATAGACCGTTCCGCACCCGTTTATTAGTAACCTGATCGGCCTTTTCCAGCGCCTGCTCCAGACTGCCGAACTGGTGAAGTAATTTAACCGCCGATTTCTCACCTACGCCCCGTACGCCGGGGACGTTATCGGATGAGTCACCCATCAGTCCCAGTAAATCAATAATCTTCTCCGGAGGCACACCCCATTTGTTAATAACCGCTTCCCGGTCATAGATAATTACTTCCTGCGTGCGGTGAGCGGTGGTGTACAGAAAAACGTGATCATTCACCAGTTGCATAAAATCTTTATCGCCACTGAAAATATAGGTGTCCAAATTATGGTGACCTGATTGGCGGGTCAGGGTGCCAATAATATCGTCAGCCTCAAAACCCGGTTTTACCAGCCGGACGATATTCATGGCCTCCAGCAATTGCCATAGATGGGGTAATTGATCGACCAGCTCCTCCGGCATTTTCTCGCGGGTGGCCTTGTATTCCGGGTAACGTTCGTGGCGGAAGGTTTTTTCCTTGGCATCGAAAACGGCCGCCAGGTAATCTGGTTCTTCTGCCTGAATCAGGCGGAAAACCTGATTAATAAAGCCAAACAGGGCACTGGTATGTAATCCGTAGCTGGTAATCAGGGGATTGCGGATGAAGGCAAAATGCGCACGGTATAACAGGGCGTATCCGTCTATCAGATAGATTTTTTTTCGGGTAGAATTTGATACAGTCATGGCGGCAAAATTACGGCTAACCACCACTAAGCTCAACTGGCTAATATGCCTGTCAGGTATTACCGTCAGGCGCGGTACAATCTTTATATCTTTTATCACTGCCAATCAGCAACAACATAAATGCGAACCTGACCTGAGAAATAAATCTGAATTTGCTTTGACAACCATTTTCCATTGTTACTGTCTTAAGGGGAAAAGGAGTCAACCATGAAAAAAATAATCGAAATCCTGATACCGATAGCTATGATAGCCCTGGCCTTCAGTCCGTTTTACTTGTTTTAATCAGACATGCGAACGAATCGATAATTCTGATTAAATTAACCGCAACTTCGAACTAATCTAAAGGTAATCATCATGAGGTGTTTGAGAACTATCACCCTGGCAATTATTTTCCTGACTTTGGCAGTCCATGCCGAGGTAATTGAAAAACAATATGATGTAACTTCAGGGGGCACCCTCTATTTGGACACTAAGGTTAGTGGCGATGTCCTGGTAAGCGGCTGGGAGAAGGACGTGGCCCACGTCATCGTGAGACTGCGAGGACGTGATTGTGAAGATCTGGAAATATTGACCGAAGAACGAGGGGGCAATATTTACGTATCAACCGATAATAGATTCAACGACTGGAACAATGATTGTGATCTTGAATTTGAGATTAACATTCCCGCAGTCTTTGACACGGATCTCGAGTCCAATGGCGGCGATTTCATGATTACCAATCTAACCGGGAAACTGGAAGGTTCCACGATGGGTGGCGATCTGGATCTTGTTCGTCTTACCGGTGATCTGCACTTCACCACCATGGGAGGCGAAGTGGAATTACGTAATTCGGAAGTAGACGGCCTGGTCAAAACCATGGGCGGTAACGTTACCATCAGAGATGTAATTGGAGATGTGAAGGGTAAAACCATGGGCGGTAATGTTTATTATAAAAACGTTACATCGAAAAATGGCGGTTCACTGGAAACCTCTACCATGGGCGGTAATATTGACATTCATTCACCTGACCAGTCGGTGAAAGCCAGTACCATGGGCGGTAATATTGACGCTTCAGGCAAAGAAGTCAATGTTTCCACAATGGGTGGCGATATTGATGTTAATGATGCACCTAACGGCGCTAAAGTTCACACTATGGGCGGCGATATTTATATCAAATCAGTCGGTAATTATGCCAAAGCCAAAACCATGGGCGGCGATATCGATATTGATGCCCTGGCCGGATGGGCAAAAGCCACCACCATGGGTGGTGATATCAGGATCACGATGATTGGCAATCCTGATGAAGGCGACCGCAACCTGGACCTGACCTCGTTCGGCGGGGAAGTGTATCTGTCGGTCCCCGACGGACTGGATGCAGAATTCGATATAGAGTTGACCTATACCAAAAACAGTCGCCGGAATTATAAAATTGTCAGTGATTTTGAGCTTGATATAGAAGAAACCGAAGAATGGGAACGAACGATGTTTTTCGGTGAAGCAAATAAGAAAATTCTGGCCACCGGTACGGTTGGCGACGGCTCAAATCTGATACAAATTAAAACCACTAACGGCAATATAACGATCAAACAAGATTAATATTTTATCCGCTTATTAGAAGAAAAGGGACGGCTTCGACCGTCCCTTTTCATTTGGTAGTACTGCTTATTTATAGCTTGGCTACTTCAGCCTCGAACTGGCTCACCAGTTTGTCCAGACGATCAATCACGGCCTGAAAAGTACCGGTTTGAGTCAGATCCACATCAGCCTTTTTCAACTGCTCCATAGGATAGTCGTTACCACCGGATTTCAGCAACTCCAGGTAGCTATTCGTAGCCTTGTTGCGTGATAGTTTCCAGCCGGTGGTGATTTCCTCAAAAATCTTGGCGGAAGAAGCAAAACAGGTGGCGTACTGATAAACATAGTAGGGATAGAAATAGAAATGGGGAATACGGGTCCAGGTGATATCATATAATTCATCATGATACACATCTTCCCCGTAATAATCAGTCAGCAATTGGGCGTAAATACCGTTCAGCACTTCAGCCGTAATCGGTTGTCCCTGCTCCACCAGCTCGTGCGCCTGCAACTCAAAGTCGGCAAACATCACCTGGGTATAAAAAGTCCCGGCAATATTATCGATTGCATGCGAAAGCAGGGTGATTTTCTCCTTGGGATCAGTGGCTTTTTCCAGCCAGTAATCCAACAGCAGAGCTTCGGCCAGGGTAGAGGAAACCTCAGCCACAAACAAGGTGTAACTGGAGGTAGCATAGGGCTGATTTTCGTTGGAATACATGGTATGCAGGGTATGTCCCATCTCGTGGGCCAGGGTAAAAACATCATCCATGGTATCACTGAAATTCAGCAGCATGTATGGATGCACACCATACACGCCACCGGAATAAGCACCACCGCGTTTACCCTCATTTTCATAGACATCGACCCAGCCGCCGGCAAAAGCCTGCTTCAGTTTCTCCTGATAATCACTGCCCAGGGGAGCGACTGAAGCAATTACATCCGGAACGACTTCATCGTATTCATACCTTTTATCAAATTCAACGACGGGAATGGAGCTGTCATACAGATGATATTCATCCAATCCCAGGGCCTGTTTACGAGCGCTGTGGTAGCGCTGCAAGGGACCGGCACCTTCTTTGACCATTTTGACCAGATTCCGGTAAACATCGGTCGGTACATTATCGCTTTCCAGGCTGGCTTCCAGACAGGAATTATATTTCCGCGCCTGAGCGTAAGCCCAATCGCGCTGGCAGATACCGTTATAAATGGCCGCGTAGGTATTTACGGTTTCATTATACAGCCCGTTCCTAGCTTCAAAGGCGGCGCGCCGGTCATCCTGGTTGCGGTTCGTAGACAAAATCAATCCATACTGCCCGGGGGTAACAGTCACTTCCTCGCCATCTGATAAAACCAGATCGGGGAATTCGATATCGGAAGTGGACAGCTCAGATTGAATCGAACGGGGCGTCCGGGAAAAAGCAGAGAAATACGACAGCAATTCCTCGCCCTGCTCATCCAGCACATGGGCCTGTTGCCGGTATAAGTCTTCGATTCCATGGCGATAAGGCTGAAGTTCTTTTTCCCCATCCAGCCAGCCTTCCATGGTTTCCCAGGGAATCTGCAACATTTCGGGATCGAACCAGGCGGTGGCCGTCCCGAACCTGGAGAATAAAATCTGGACCCGCTGCAATTTGGCGGATACTTCATTAACGCGGGTATCCGTATCGCGGGTCATACTGACGTAGCTGTAAACACGATCGGCCAGCATACCCAGTTCGTCACCCAGCTTGAAGGCTTTCAACAGCACCTCCGGACCACTGGCCAGGGTACCTTTCAGGGCGGCATACTCGTCCATTTTTGTTTCCAGCTCCGCCAATTCCGCTTCCCACTGGTCCCAGTTTTCATATACATCGCTCAAGTCCCATTTATATTTATCCTCAATTTCTGACCTGACTAAAGTCTCTGGTTTGGCAACCAGCAGGCCCATGGTCAACATCAAAATAATCAGGGTAATTATCAGCACACGGATTTTCATCTTAAACCTTCCATTTTAGATTGGAGAAAATGATAGCGAATTTCACCAAAATAGTTTACTTATCCCAGTGCTTTCCTGTTAACGGTAGAACTGATACCAGCGTTAAAAAACAATCTGACACCAGCTTACCGCCAACAGCGGCGCCAGTAAACCGATAACCAATCCACCCCTGGTAAAGTCGGCCGTTTTCAGTTTACCGGTTGCATAGGCGATGGCATTCGGTGGTGTCGATATTGGCAGACACATAGCCGATGAGGCTCCCAGGGCTATGGGCACAACGATATTGGCCTCGAAGCCGGCGCCGATTGCCATGCCAATCGGTACCAGAATATTAGCTGCGGCGGTATTACTCATAAAATTCGACAGGATTGATGCCACATATGCCAGGATAAAGGCAATAACCGCGGGACGTAAATTTTCCAGCGGCAGACTGTTAACCATCCAATTGGCCAGTCCTGTCTCACGCACGGCTACACCAAGGGAAAGTCCGCCGGCCAGCAATAGCAGCACATCCCAATTCAGATTACGGATATTGCGGGCCGACAGGATGCCGGTTATAGCAAACACGGTAATCGGTAAAAACGAAACCACCGGTGTGGGTATGTGATGCAGTGGGCCGGTCATCCATAATACCACCGTGGAGACAAACACTGGCATCACCAGCAACCGCTTCCACATTGGCAATTCGGCGCCGGTGCGGGTTTTCCACTGTAAACCGGCGATATTAATTGCCCGGCTGCGGGCCGGATAGCGGAACCGCAGGTAAAACCAGGCGATGATGAATAACACGATTGCCGGCGGTAAACCGCACATCATCCAACGCACAAAATCGATGGACACCGCATTCGACAGCGATCCGGCGGCAATGGCGTTGGGCGGACTACCAATAATCGTCCCCATGCCACCGATATTAGCCGCAAACGGGATTCCCAGCATCACTGCCTTGCCAAATGGATCGTCTTTTTCCAGAGCGTTGACAATTGGCATTATTACCGCCATCATCATGGCTGTGGTGGCCGTATTCGACATGAACATGGAAAATGTAAAGGTCACCAGCATGGCGCCGAATAACACTGCTCCCGGGCGACTGCCAAACCAGCCCAGCACATAGCGGGAAAACAGGCGGTCCAGACCAGTCACCTGGGCCGCTTCAGCCAGCACAAAACCACCAAAAAACAGCCACATCAGGGGACTTGACCAGGGCTGGACAAAAATCTCCCAGTCTTTGGCCGTTTCGGCAAAGACGCCGCCCGGCCTTCCCAGAATAATGATTTGCAGGGCGATAATTAAAATTGCCACGGAAAAACTGGGGATCGCCTCCGTCATCCACAATCCCGCTCCCAGCAATAAGATAAACAGGGACCAATGGCCGGCAGCCGATAAGCCGGTCCAGTCCGGTACCAGCGCCACCAGCGCCGCCAGCGATAAGCAACCGATGATTTTATACAGCGTGCGGGCGGACGAGATTTCCAATTTTCCCCAGACGCGCAGAACTTCTCTTCTGGTATCCAGCATACCTGTTAATCCAATTCTTTAGCTTGGTGCAATATTAACGGATTAAAATTACCATCTATTCGGTATTGATGGTCACGAACATTCACAGAATCTGGCAGGATATTGTCACAGCGATATTATCATTTACGACAAAGTGAATGACATGTACATTCCACCAGCCTGATTTTAGCTTCAGATTAATATTCCACCGAAAGGAACCAAATGGATTTAGGGATAAGAGGAAAAACAGCAATCGTACAAGCTTCCTCCAAGGGATTGGGTTACGGAGTAGCGCGGGCTTTAAGCCGTGAAGGAGTGAATCTGGTAATGAACGCCCGCACCAAAAGTGAGGTCTTTGCCGCCGCCGCCCAATTGCAGGAAGAGACCGGAAATTCAGTGCATGCCGTCGCCGGTGATGTGTCACGCCACCAGGATTTACTGAACCTTTTCCGCGAATGCCGCCAGACATTTGGCGATCCCCATATTCTGGTGTGCAATGCGGGAGGGCCACCGCGCGGTCATTTCGCCGATTTCAATCGTCAGGACTGGAACAGCGCCCTGCAGAACAATTTTACTTCGGCTGTGACCGCCGTGAATCAGGTGGTCAAACCCATGCTAAAAAATGGCTGGGGCAGGATCCTGTTTATCACCTCAATTGCGGTCAAACAGCCCATCAACGATCTGGTGCTTTCCAATTCCGCCCGCTCAGCCCTCACCGCTTATGCCAAAACCATTGCCACCGATCTGGCTCCCAACGGCATCACCGTCAACTGCCTGCTCCCCGGAGCCCACCGTACCAGTCGCCTGGGGCAACTGGTCCAGGATATTGTGGAAGAGGACGGCTGCTCAATCGAAGAAGCCTGGGACAAGCTGGGTACCCACGCACCAATCGGGCGTTTAGGGGATATTGACGAGTTCGGATCGCTGGCCGCCTATCTCTGCTCGCGCCAGGCGGCTTACATCACGGGGACCTCGATTTTGCATGATGGCGGAGCCTTCAAGGGGTTATTCTGATGAGCGAACGTGTCCTGATTTCCGGCGCCAGCAGCGGTATCGGCGAATACCTGGCCTATTATTATGCCCGGCAGGGCGCCCGTCTGGGTTTGATCGCACGCCGCTCGGTCCAACTGGAAGCCGTTGCCACCCAATGCCGCTCGCTGGGCGGGCAGGCAATAGTGCTGCCGCTGGATGTGACCGATCCCGTGGCCGTCAAAACCGCCAGAGATACTTTCCTGCGTGAATATGGCGGCATCGATCTTCTGATTGCCAATGCCGGTATCAGCGGCGATGATCATCTGGATAGCGGTAATCCTGAAGCGGCTAATCAAATTTTAACCACTAATATTCTGGGGATTACCAATCTGGTCTATCCCTTCGTACCAACGCTCCTCGAACAAAAATCCGGTCACCTGGTACTGATAAGTTCGATCGCCGGCATTCGCGGCTTACCACGGCGCGGGGCCTATACCGCCTCAAAAAAAGCCGTAAAAGCCCTGGCGGACAGTTGGCGCTTTACCCTGGAACGTAGCCGGGTACGGGTTAGTACCATCTATCCCGGCTTTGTCCGCACCGCCATAACCGCTCGGCGCAAGACCATCATGCCCTTCCTGATGGATGTGGAACCGGCGGCCGCCAAAATTGCTGTGGCTATCACCACCGGCCGTAAAAATTACATGTTTCCCTGGCAGTGGCGCCTGTTTCTGCCGGTAATTAAGATCATCCCGGACTGGATTGTGGGGCGGGTTGTATGAAATCCGGGATGGGCTGGGAACATTTTCATCACCAGGCTGATATCGGCATTCGCGGCTGGGGGACATCCCTGGAACAGGCCTTCAAACAGGCCGCCACCGCCATGATCAATGTGATCACACCTCTGGCCGTCCGGCCTGAGCAAGGACGCATCATCTCCTGCCAGGCCGATAATCCTGAAGATCTGTTTTATGACTGGCTGAACACACTCGTTTTCCATATTGAGCGCTATCGAATCCTTTACGGTATGTATGAAATTCAGATTGACGATAACCGGCTGCAGGCGGTTATCTGGGGCGAGCCGATCGACCCGGCCCGTCACCAACCGGCAGTGGGAATTAAAGCGGCCACCTATACTGAGCTGAAAGTTACTCAGGACCCACAGGGTTTGTGGCTGGCACAAACGGTGATTGATGTCTGATTGACAATCTGGTTATGCAATCACAGGACCTACATAAAATATCATCTTACCAGTGGGAATTGCCTGAATCCGCCGGCGGGAAGCGGCGAGCCGGCATTTTCGCTGATCGCAACCTGCTGGCCCAAATGGATGCCAAAGTAAGCGAACAACTGGCGAATGTGACAGCACTGCCGGGACTGGTGAAAACAGCCTGGGCCATGCCCGATGCCCACTGGGGTTATGGATTCCCAATCGGTGGCGTAGCTGCCTTTGATCCGGAACAGGGCGGGGTCATCTCCGCCGGCGGGGTGGGTTTTGACATCGCCTGCGGCGTGCGAACGTTGCACACCGGCCTCACGGCGGCTGATATCACCCCAGTGAAGAAGGCGTTGGCGGATCGACTGGCAGCTCGTATTCCCGCCGGTGTGGGCAGCCGGGGAAAGATTCGACTGGATTCCCGGCAAATGGATGCCATGCTCGCCGGTGGCGCGCGCTGGGCAGTTGACCAGGGATACGGCAACACCGGCGATCTCGACCTGATCGAAGAACAGGGTAAAATGACCGGAGCCAATCCCGGAGCCGTTTCCCGGCGGGCGAAAGACCGCCAGACCGATGAAATGGGCACGCTGGGTTCGGGCAATCATTATCTGGAGGTGCAACTGGTCACTGAGATATTCGATCAAACAGCGGCCGACACCTTTGGTATTGCGGAAGGTGATATTAAAATCAGTCTGCATTGCGGCTCCCGGGGATTAGGTCATCAAATCGGAACCGAGTTCCTGCGCAGTATGGTAGCCCAGGCCGGGAAACATGGTTTAAAGCTACCCGACCGGGAACTGGCCTGCGCACCGATTAATTCATCGCTGGGGCATGCTTATTATGGTGCCATGTGCGCCGGGGTGAATTGCGCCCTGGCTAATCGCCAGATTCTGACCCACCTCACCAGGCAGGTTTTTTCGAAATTCTTATCCACCACCACCCTGCCCCTGCTCTACGATGTATCCCACAATACCTGCAAAGTGGAAAATCATCTGGTGAATAACCGGCAACGTCGCTTGTTTGTCCACCGCAAAGGCGCTACCCGGGCTTACGGACCCGGGCATCCCGATTTGCCGCGGAAATATCAAAATGTCGGACAGCCGGTGTTAATCGGTGGGACAATGGGCACCGCCTCATATATTTTAAGCGGCACCGGCTCCAGTGAGGAATTAGCATTTTCTTCGGCCTGCCACGGCGCCGGCCGGGTAATGAGCCGGACCAAAGCCCGCAAGACCTGGCGGGGTAAATCAGTGATCGACCAACTGGCCGGGCAGGGAATTGAAGTACGCTCGCCTTCCTTACGGGGCCTTGCGGAGGAAGCGCCGGGCGCGTATAAAAATGTGAGTGCCGTGGTCGAGGTAACTCATCAGGCAGGACTGGCAAAAAAGGTCGCCCGACTGGAACCATTGATCGTGATCAAGGGCTAGTTTCTGATCATTATGCCAGTGGCATTATGCTAATGGCATAATTCAGGTTATCATTGAAAAATAATGATTTAATGCATTATCCAAATTAGATAATTGATGAGCAAGTTGAAAAATATCCGCTGGGGGATAATCGGCGTCGGCGATGTGTGCGAGCTGAAAAGCGGTCCCGCCTTTAACCAGGTGGAAGGATCGCAACTGGTGGCGGTGATGCGCCGCAACGGTGACCTGGCCCGCGACTTCGCCCACCGTCATCGCGTGCCGCGCTGGTACGATAACGCTGACGACTTATTTAACGATCCACAGGTAAATTCAATCTATATCGCCACCCCGCCCCGTTACCATGCTTCCTATTCCGTTGCCGCCGCCCGGACCGGCAGACCGGTGTATGTGGAAAAACCCATGGCCATGAATTTCGCCCAGTGCGAGCAGATGATCAGCGCCGCCGAGGCTGCCGGAGTACCGCTATTCGTGTCCTACTACCGCCGGGCATTACCCCGTTTTCTTAAATTGAAATCCCTGATTGACAGCGGCGCCATTGGTCAGCCTCAAACGCTTGATAGCTGTTATCGGCGACCGGCAAAACCGGAGGACAAATTATCGCCGCTTCCCTGGCGTCTGAATCCCAATGATGCTCCCGGTGGTTATTTTGAGGATCTGGCGCCCCATACCATCGACATACTGCAATTTTTGCTGGGACAAATCAGCCGGGCCGCCGGACAAACCGAGAACCGGGCCGGGCTGTACCAGGTGCCGGATTACGTGCAGGCTGAATTTCAATTCAATTGCGGTGCCAAGGGGCATGGTGAATGGGATTTCGCCGCGGCGGAAACAATGGATCGGACAATTATTGACGGAAGCCGCGGCCGGGTGGAATTCTCAATCTTTGGTGACAGTCCAATTCTGCTCTTGGATGACAACGGTAAAATGGAATTTAAATTCACCAATCCGCACACCATCCAGCGGCCGATGATCAGTCGAATCGTGCGATCGCTGCAACAGGGTGACATGGAATTTGCCAATGGCCGCAGCGCCGCCCAGACAAATCTGGTCATGGACTGGATTCTATCCTCCTAGAATTTGCTGTAACCACAACCGGATCAGGCTTTAATTTCTTCCCTCAATATCAAGCAGCGGATAATATTATGGCCAAAACAATAATTGGAATGGATATCGGTGGTACCAATGCCCGGGCCGGCCTGGTGGCAGACGGTAAAATCGCCAGGCTGGAGCAGGTGCTGATCAATGCTCAGGGCAGCGTTGAAGAAGTTCTGGACCAGATCATCGGGTTAATCAAAGCGGTGAAGACCCCGGCAGCAGAAGGTATCGGGATCGCATTCCCTTCAATTATGAACATGAAACGGGGCATCGTTTACGATGTGCAGAATATTCCATCATGGAAGGAAGTGCATTTAAAGGAAATACTCGAGAACAACCTGGAATTGCCGGTCAGGATTAACAACGATGCAAATTGTTTTGCCCTGGGGGAATATTATTTTGGCCAGGAGGAAAAATATGCCAACCTCGTCGGATTGATTGTGGGTACCGGTCTGGGGGCGGGTGTGATTATTGACGGCCGTTTGCATACGGGGGCTAACGGTGGCGCCGGTGAATTCGGCATGACTCCCTACCGTGACCGCCATCTGGAATATTATTGCAGTGGCCGGTTCTTCAAGCGTGAGGCAGGGATGGATGGCGCCGAACTGGCCCGTCTAGCCGCCAGTGGTGATAATGCCGCTATCGCAATTTTTGAACGTTTCGGTAATCATTTTGCCCAGGCGATCAAAATTATTCAATACGCCCTTGATCCCGACATTATCGTTTTAGGCGGATCGGTACGGAAATCATTCCTCCATTTTCAGGCGGCTATGAATCAGGAGCTGGACAATTTCGCTTTTCCCAGCGCCCGGCCCAATATCCGCATTGCTATTTCCAAGGATGATTACATCGCCATCCTGGGTGCGACGGCATTGCATTATT
>LSCG01000067.1 GCA_001577055.1 Fidelibacterota bacterium TCS56 | reverse complement strand
CGCCAGATACCGTATCGTTCCGGCCATACTGCCGGCGAAACTTTCACATTCACCATTAATCCGTGCCACCAGCGCCTGTTGGCCCCGGATAAATATTTTCACCCCTTTTTCAGCCTGCTTGCCGTCCACCCACCCCACTTCTTTAAAAATGCGGATGGTAGCTTCCAAATCTGTTTGGTTGTTGTAAGTACCGAATTCTATCATGATGAGTACCCGTGATTATCGAACATCAAAGTTGAAATACGATTCGGGAAATGGTTCGTCAACATAATTGAAGTGCCACCATTCCTTGGAATAATTTTTAAAACCATATTTTTCCATGATTGATTTAAGCAGCAGACGATTGGACCGCTGCCGTGGTGTCAATCCGGGGTAAGCCGTATGCGACACTTCATGAAAACAGTCGAAACCCGAGCCCATATCGATGCTGTTGTCCCGCTCACCGGCGCGGTATTCCAGTGAGCAATCGCATTGGTCGCTCAGGTCGAAAGGTGGTTGAGGTCGGGGCGGCCGGGTAATAATTGTTACATCCACCGCACTGCCCCTGCTGTGGCTGGATCGAGTGGCGATATAAACTTCTTCCAGCAATACGGGCTTGGCCAGCGTGGGGTAAAATTCCTTTTTGGTAAGGGTATCACCATAGTCGGCGGCCCAGCGCACGAAATGATCCACCGCTTTCTGGGGGCGGTAAGCATCATAGATTTTCAGACCCATTCCGAAGGCATTCAGCTCCTGCTGGATCATCATCAACGCCCTGACGGCCGGTTCTGACAAAATCGCCACCGGCGCCTGGTAGCCATCTACCGGAGTGCCTAAAAAATTGAAATTGGTGCAATAGCGCATATCCAGTTCGATATTGGGTATGGAATCACTGACGTATGCAAACCCATCGGGCAGATTACCGGCAATCAGGCACGTGAATAATACGATCAGGCTGAAAGATTTTTTTAGTGCGAGATAATTATTCACATTATTCCCCTTTCACGGCTGCCATAAAAGCTTTCAGCAGGGATTGGTCCAAATGGTCATCACTGCGTACACCATTACACAGGTCCACGCCAAAGGGTTGCACCACCTCGATTGCCTGCCTCACATTGGTTGCGTTAAGTCCCCCGGCCAGAAAAACGGGTACGGCCACCGATTCCACAATCCGACGGCTGATTTCCCAATTATGGGTCT
>LSCG01000064.1 GCA_001577055.1 Fidelibacterota bacterium TCS56 | reverse complement strand
TCCTCAAACAGGGAATTGGACCAGGTGGGGCCACGGCCTTGACTGTTTTTGGCCCAGGGCGTAGTGGGCAGATTACCGCCATAGATTGATGAACAACCGGTGGCGTTAGCGATAACCATTCGATCACCGAAAAGCTGGGATGTGAGTTTAACGTACGGCGTCTCGCCGCAACCGGTGCAGGCCCCTGAAAATTCAAACAGCGGCTGCAGAATCTGGGAACCTTTAACGGTGTGGTGTTTAAGGCGACTGCGATCCGCTTCCGGCAGCTTCAGGAAAAAATCCCAATTGGCCCGTTCGGTTTCCCGCAGGGGCAACTGATCAACCATGTTAATGGCTTTCAGCTTTGTGTTGGTCTTGTTTTTGGCTGGGCAGGCTTCCACACACAGGGCACAGCCGGTGCAGTCTTCCACCGCAACCTGCAGGGTATAAACTTCGTTATCTTCCCATTCCCGGCCACGCACTTTGGTATGTTTGAAGGTTTCCGGCGCGTCTTTCAATAATTCCTTGTCGTACACCTTCATGCGGATTACACCATGGGGGCACACCAGGGCACATTTATTACACTGGATGCAGTAATCGGGATCCCAGGCCGGTACTTCGGAAGATATATTCCGTTTCTCCCACTGGGTGGTGGCAGTAGGCCAGGTACCGTCGGCCTCGAAGGCACTCACCGGCAGATCATCACCCAGGCCAACCATAATCTTTGAAGTTACATTCTTCACGAAATCGGGGGCGGCATCGGAGACGATTCCATTGCCTGGGCCGGCTTCGGCAGCAACAGCAGAATACTGGACTTCATGCAGGTTATTCAGGGTTTCGTCCACCGCCAGGAAGTTCTTTTTGACAATTTCTTCACCCTTGTTGCCATAGGTCTTTTTAATTGCTTCCTTGATTTTGGCAATTGCTTCTTCCCTGGGGAGAACGCCGGAAATGGCGAAGAAGCAGGTCTGCATGATGGTGTTGATACGCACACCCATGCCGGTGAGTTTGGCCACATTCAGGGCGTCGATCGTATAAAATTTAATCTTCTTATCAATGATTTGTTTCTTAATCCGGCCCGGCAGGTGGTTCCAGACTTCGTCGGCAGAGTAAGGGCTGTTCAACAGGAAGGTTGCGCCGGGGTCGGCGGATTTCAGCACATCGTAGGTATCCAGAAAAACAAACTGGTGACAGGCCACGAAATTGGCGCTGCCGATCAGGTAGGGCGAGCGAATTCGCTTTTCACCGAACCGCAGGTGCGAAATTGTCATGCTGCCGGATTTTTTCGAATCGTATACGAAATAACCCTGGGCGGAGTTGTCGGTACCATCACCGATAATTTTAATTGAATTCTTGTTGGCTCCCACCGTGCCGTCAGCACCCAGACCGTAGAACATGCCACGGAAGACATCCTTGCCATGCAGGGTAAAATCAGGGTCGTATTTCAGGCTGGTGTTGGTGACATCGTCTTCGATACCCACCGTAAAATGATTTTTGGGGGCTTCCTTGTCAAACTCTTCGTAGATGGCCTTGACCATCGCCGGGGTGAATTCCTTCGATGAAAGACCGTAGCGGCCACCAATGATTTTTGGCATGGCAGGGAAGCGCTCGGCCTGCTCGACCACGGCTGAGATTACATCCTTGTACATGGGTTCGCCGGCGCTGCCAGGTTCTTTTGTCCGATCCAATACCGCAATCTGTTTGACGGACTCAGGCAAGGCATCTACAAAATGATTGATGGAGAAGGGGCGGAAGAGATGCACTTTAACAGCACCAACTTTTTCACCATTTTCCACCAGATAATCCACCGTCTCATGGACGGTGTCGGCGCCGGAGGCCATCACGACAATGACTTTCTCCGCATCCGGAGCACCGACATAGTCGAATAGATTATAACGGCGCCCTACCACCTCGGCGAACTTGTCCATCGTTTTTTGAACGATTTCGGGCGTTGCCTGGTAATAGGGATTACAAGACTCGCGGGCCTGGAAAAACACATCTGGATTCTGGGCCGTCCCGCGTAACACCGGCCGGTTAGGGTTCAGTCCCCGTTGGCGGTGAGCAAATACCAGCTCATCGTTAATCATGGCTTTGATTTCATCTTCGCTGATTTGCATTATTTTTTGTACTTCGTGAGAAGTACGGAAACCATCGAAGAAGTGCACGAACGGAACACGCGCCTCCAGGGTGGCAGCCTGGGCGATGAGGGCCATGTCCATTACCTCCTGCACATTGCCGGAAGCCAGAAAACCGAAACCGGTGGAACGAGCGGCCATCACATCGGAGTGGTCGCCAAAAATGGACAACGCGTGAGTAGCAACCGTGCGGGCGGACACGTGAAATACGGTGGAGGTCAATTCACCGGCAATTTTAAACATATTGGGGATCATCAACAGTAATCCCTGGGAGGCGGTAAAAGTGGATGTCAGGGCTCCGGCCTGCAAAGCGCCGTGTACGGCACCGGCAGCACCACCTTCGCTCTGCATCTCCACCACATCTGGAATCGTACCCCAGATATTCGGCTTGCCCACGGCCGACCAGGCATCGGACCACTCGCCCATGGGGGATGAGGGGGTGATGGGATAAATTGCACAAACTTCATTTGTCTTGTAAGCAACGTAGGCCGCGGCCTCGTTTCCGTCGATCATTACACTTTCTGTCTTCATAATAGTAATCCCTGCGATTATTTAAGACTATAAATTTACCAATTACAGGACCTGACTGTCCATTTATATTCCCCGAAAGCCGGTTGGTTGCAAAGCGCACCCACCCTGTCGGTTATCTGTTACACGATGATAGTTTTCCAGTCATTCTGTAATATCTTGCGTGTCATCAGGCCGGCAAAAAGAAAAATATACACACCGAACGACAGCCAGGCGCCCCAGCTACCCCAGCCGAACAAAACGCCGGTGATATAACTCATGGGCAGGAAAACACCCCAGACGACAATTATTTCCACCACCGCCGGATATATGGTATTGCCGGCGCCGGTCAGCGAAAACCAGGCTGTGATTCCCACTGCGTCGGCAAACTGGGCCAGGGCCAGCACCCGCAAGCCGATAATACCGGCAGCGATAACCGCGGGATCGTTGGTAAATATGGGCAGGATCCAATGGGGTACCAACAGAAACACAATTCCCATTGTATCCATTATCATCAGCGACCAACGGATACTTTCGAAAATGCTCGTTTCGGCTTTGTCCGGACGCTGTTCTCCCAGGAATTTACCTACCAGTGTGGCGCCGGCCTGGCCAACGCCGGCCGCCGGCATGAATGAGGCGCTCATTATGCTGAAAATCACCTCCGTGGATGCCAGTTCGGCGGTACCGATCTTGCCCACAATCTTGAAGAATATCACAAATCCGCCCATGGCCAAAAATTCCTGCGCCGCCTGTGGAGCTGCCAGCCACATTTGTCGTTTCAGCATCGTTAAATCAAATCGCAGGAACAGCGTGCGAAAACGTTTTCTAATCTCCGGAGCAAAAAGGTAAATGGTGTAATGCAGCATGAGCCATACCGATGCCAGCATAGTTGCGGTGGCGGCGCCCTTAACACCCCAGGCAGGAAAAGGCAGCCAGGCCCAGCCCAGCGAAGCCCAGCGGAAAGCACCATCGACAAAAATATCGAAAAATTCGATGATCCCGCTACGGCCATAGATGAAACCGGCATTCAGATAAACATTCACCAGATTGGCGGCAATCGTCACATTCATGTGAATCCGGGTTTTT
>LSCG01000065.1 GCA_001577055.1 Fidelibacterota bacterium TCS56 | reverse complement strand
ATTCATCAGCAAATTATACCTGGTCTTCAGACGCGGGAAATAGATGGTCCCATTTTGTTCGGTCAGATTTGCCAGATAATAATACAATCGATCATCATTCAGGGAATCAAGGAAGGTGTTTAAATCCACATCTGCTGCCGGCAGGAATACCGTCATGGTGAAATTCCCCCGACCGTAGTGCATATCAATCACCTGGGCCTGATCATCTTCGAAATATTGCAGGTCGGCGGTCATTGACATCATGTCAATTGAATGAGTTTCTGTATCAGAATAAAACTCCGCCGGACCGGTATCATCCTTGTTGAATTCTATCTCCCAAATCGCTTTAAAATAGATGGCGTTGATCAGGTACATTATCGCCGATGGATCGATATAGTCCAGCATCTCCGTAATCAAATCATTGGTGTTATCGGCGATCCAGCCATTGATTTCATCCAGGGTGCCACCATCAGAAAAATCCCGCTCGGCGGCCATCGCGTCAAAATAATATTCATTGGTATCGATAAAAGCCGGTTCCACCGGATAGCCCTGACGAACCCAGATCGAGTTGGCAATTTGGGTAATCACATCAGGGTCGATAGACATCAGCAAATCCATGGTGGATTTATAGGCCCGGTTGATTTCATTTTCAGTCAAACCGGCTAATCCCAGTGTCTGTTGCATATCGGTATAGGTCTGCCCGGCGGCGCCGTTCAGGGTCATCCCCAGGGCCATGGAAACGCTCAGTGGTGAGATAAACAAATTGCCGGTAGGATCATCTTCCCCGATTCTCTGTAATAAATTCAGGCCGAATTCCTGGTTGGAATTAACGATTATCTGCTCTTTGGCAGTCAAGGGGCGTAGCTCAAGATAATTTCCCCCTTCCCCTGGACCGGTGCCGTGACGACTGCAACCCGCCAGCAGGATAATCCCGATCAGTATTAAAAGTGTCTTGCGCATTTGTTACTCCCAATCACTACTGTCCCACTTAAACCAGTTGGTATCGTTGTAAGTGCAATAATATAATGATGATAGGCCATAAAATAAATTTATCGACTTGAGAAATCAAGACTATCGGATGTATGATCCCCAGATTAAAAAGGAGGATCATAATTGTATTCAGGTGCAACGGTATTTTCACAGATCATGGCCTATGTTTCCCGGTATGAGTTTGATGGACTGGTGGCCAAATATCATGGTAATTATAAGGTTCGGACCTTCTCAAGCTGGGATCAATTTCTGTGCATGAGTTGTCAAAGGGACGGTCTCACATCATTAGTCTGGAGGGATTCTGGAGCTATGCTAAACACTGGCTCTATCAATACCGTGGTGTTTTAAAAACGCACTTTCCATTGTATCTGAAAGAAATTGAATGGCGCTATAATAATCGTAAATCAAACCTGATTCCGCTACTGAGAAAAACACTTAAAAATACGTACCCCGATCACCAGTTAGTGCAACTTTGGGTATGAATTACCTTAAACATTAAAACTATTTTGGTGGGCTGGCATTTGATAAGTTTCCCACTGGTCATTTTCACCACAATTAGTTAAGGAAGAACTGTGCCGGAATTACCTGAAGTGGAAACCGTCGTAAGATTTATTAAACCGTTACTGGTGGGAAAAGTCATCAGCGGGGTGGTGCCGGCCAATAATTATCAGCGTGTTTTTTCCGGCTTGGAGGAAACACAATTCAACCATCGGGTACAGGACGCGTATATCAGGGATGTGCTCCGTCGTGGAAAATATCTTTTACTCCAACTGGATCGGGGTTATATCGGTATACATCTGCGCATGACCGGAAGGCTGTTGGTAAAATTATCACCAGAGGATAAAGAACGCCATCTCACCGCTGTTTTCTATTTTACCGATGGCAGCAAACTGTATTTCAAAGACTACCGCAAATTCGGCCGAATCTATTTCTACCCATCCTTGGATGAGCTTAACCAGAAGCTGGGCCCTGAACCACTGGGTGATGATTTCACCATGACTTGGCTGCAACAGGGATTGGCCGCCAGCCACCGGCAGATCAAGCCTTTGTTGCTGGATCAGAAGTTTATCGCCGGACTGGGTAATATCTACGTCGATGAAGCCCTGTGGCAGGCGCGTATCCACCCGGAACAGACAGCCGATTCAATTCCAGCCGGTAAAAGTACGCGCTTGCATCAGGTAATCCGCACCATTCTGGCCACTGCCATCGAGAACAGCGGAACCACTTTTATTAACTTTCGTTTCGGGGAAGACTCCAGCGGCCGGTTCGCCAGCAAACTGCAAGTCTTTGGCCGCACCGATGAACCTTGTCCCCGTTGTGGTAATGCGATTATAAAAATAAAGGTCGGGCAAAGAGGAACCCATCTCTGTCCCGCCTGTCAGAAACCCTAGCTTTGTGACAGTAATCACAGCATCGGTATTTTAGAATAAATTTTCATCTTGAGGGACAACCATTGGCCTTTTCACCGGTCTATTTAGGCGAACTTAAAAAATTTATGAGGATGAAAATGCGAAAGCTTACTTTGATAATCATGCTGACGATCGGGATCGCTGCTGCCAGCGACATCAACCGGCTGACAACCCAACAACCTGACTGGCAACCGAAGACCACGGTTAAATTGAGCCAGGCTAATAACCTGGATCAGGCTGTATGGAAGGGTATCATTCAATTACTGATAGACCGGCCCAGTGGTACAAGTGGGGTTGTTGAAATCGTCATTGCCCGGCAACAACCGTTATATGCCTCCGTCGATTTATCCGCCTACCGGCAGGTGCGGCAGGGCAAGTTGTCACAGCGCGACTATATGCGACGGCATGTATCTTTCCGGTAAAGACCTCTCTCTACCCCTCAGGCCCGCCTCCTGGCGGGCTTTTCTTTATAAATCTGTTAAGTTGATCACGCCAACTAATCATCAGCATAACTAAATTTGTTTTCACTTTTCCGCTGACCAAAATGAAACAAATCATCCTAATCTGTACCCTGTCAATCGCCTCAATCTGCGCGCAAAATCTTACACCCATCGCCGTACTGGATTTAGAAGGGAAGGGTGTTTCGCAACAGGAGACGGCAATTCTTTCTGAGCGTTTGCGTTCTGCTTTAGTACAGGACGGCCGTTATCAGGTAGTGGAACGCTCACAGATGGAAGCTATTCTTACCGAGCAGGGATTTCAGCAGTCCGGTTGTTCCTCCAATGAATGTCTGGTCCAGGCGGGGATGATGCTGGGCGTACAATTAATGGTGGGAGGAACTGTCGGCAGACTCGGTTACACCTTCACCGTGGATGTGCGGCTGTTTAACGTTGAAACGGCTGAAATTATTACCGCCGAGACTCGTACCCATCAGGGAGCGGTGGATGGGTTGCTGACCGTTATGAGCGACATTGCCGCCACCCTGGCCGGCGATCGGAAAGATTCACAGATTCAGCAACAACCGGACAACGGTTGGCCGGATGGTAACCCTGTGGTCGCATTGATTGAAAACAACCTGGATCAGCTAAAAAAAGATATCGCCGGTGAGCCGGAACACCGGGGCAGCTTAATCAACCACGAAACCTGGTCGCCACTGCAGCTGGCTTTTATTTATCCCCAACAGATTTTACCGGAAAGGGTTAAGATTTACGGTCTGCGGCTGAATTTGATCTATGGAAAAAACCACTCGGTTTACGGCGTCGATGTGGGACTAATGAATGAGTTAAGCCATGACCTGTTTGGTTTTCAGGCAGGCCTCAATAACCAGGCCCGCACGGTAATGGGATTACAGTACGGTGTGATTAATACCTGTGACAACTTATTCGGGCTGCAATTCGGGTTGATCAATAAAACCGGAAAAACCACCGGTTGTCAGGTAGGTTTAATCAATTACAGCAAATCTTTGACCGGTGTGCAGATTGGCTTGATAAACAATAATCCCGGTGGAACAGGATTATCGTCTATGCCAATAATAAATATTGGATTCTAGGCTTAATTGGCGACCCAGCCGATTTTCTGTCCCCAGATTTTAGCCGCCCACTGACGTTCTAAAAATATATCAATCCGGTTAGTATAGCGTTTATTCATCGTGTCGTCCACAATATAGGGAACCACGACGTAAACTGTATCACCATACTGGAAGGGACCACCGTTTGAGGTCAGCATGTCGCGCGAAACCGCCAGCGACTGCAATGACGCCCGCCGGCCGGAGGCCGTTTCCCAGGGACGATCATCCGTCTGCCCTTTAACGGGATTATAAGCTGTGATCTCGACTTGACGCGAGACCGCGTCGAACCACACCTGGCGATATTTGTTCCGGTCGCTTAGATGACCGGCAATCGCATTCATATCGGTTTTCATCTGATAAAAGGCATACTCTCGCATTCCCAGTAAAACCAGAAGTGCAATCAAGGCCATTGTTCCGCCGGCAATCGTAATTATCTTGGTTAATTTCACAATAACTCCAAAAAATCAGCTCTGATATTAATAACTAATTAGAATGTAAAACCAATGAAATAGTTACACTATGGTCTGGGTCACAATAAGATATGTGGATTGTTTTATTCTGTTTATATGGAATTTCGCAGGCAGTTGCACCGGCTGTGGGTGACGTTAACTGCCTGCGAATTGATTGATGAATCAGGTGAAGATTATTTGTGCGCCGGCCGATTTTTCATAGAACTCTCCGACGGTAAGTACGCTCTGTACCTGCTCGATTAAATCATCTTCAGTAAGCTTGAACATCTCCATCGCCAGCTTACAGGCATATATTTCGCCACCGGCATCAGAGATCATTTCCAGGAATTCGTCCACTGGTGGAACATCCAGTTTTTCCATCTCCTGTTTCATCATCCAGGTGGCCATGCTGGAGACGCCGGGTAAGGTACCCATCAGAGTTGGGAACGGTGTCGTGATGGGGAATTTCATCATTGGCATCGCCAGGTTTAATGCGGCGTTCCCCACAGTGGCGACCTTGAGTTTGCTTACCATTTTTTTCATGATCGCATTTAGGCCGAAGAAGGTAAAAAATATTGATGCTTCAATACCTTCCATGCGGGCGCCGTTGGCCATAATCAGAGCTGGATAGACCTCATCCAACCCCCCATGAGCTACGATAATAGATATTTTCTTTACCGGTTCTGCTGCAGTCATCTTTCCTCCAGTCTGTTATACGCAACCTTGAGGTTTCGTGATTCCGGCAATCCGGGCGGCTTTTTTAGCCGGTCCACCAGGGAACAGGGCATATAGTTCCTTGGTTGGCACACCACTTTGCTTGGTCAGGCGCCTGATTGACGGTCCGGTACCCTTTTCCTCAAATTCCTTGCGCATGAAATTAATTACCACCAGATGGCGGTCATTCAATTGTTCTATTCCTTCTTCTTTTGCCAGCTCGGTCGCTACGTCTTCATTCCACTGTGTGTGGTCAGACATGAAATTCTCATCATCAAAGTCGATGGTTTTTCCGGCAATTTCCCTTGTAGGCATAGTTGTCTCCTGTAGCTAGTTATGAATTGTTCGGCAGTTCATCCTGCACATTGCTGATATTCTTAAGAAATGTCATCGCAAAACCCAGTCCGCGCCGCATTTCAGGGGAGTTGATCTCCCGCAATACCCGCCAGGGCGAATACTCATCAATGTTTTCCGTATCCAGACTCTGAAAAACGGTTACGGCGTTATTGACGGTCTGCAACATCTCTGGCTGGGTCAGGCTTTTTGCGGTTTCTAAAATTGAAACAATATTGTCTGCCAGTAATCGAATATCTTCGGCACTGAAATGGGAAATAATGTTTCTTAAGATCGTTGTCATTTCCTTGGCAAAAACAAAATATCCCTGACGGTCAAGTTGGTCCAGAAGCTCCAACAAATCATTGAATAAGCTTTTTCCAATTGGTTTGGCGTCCCGGTAGAAATCCAGGGCATTTTCCAGTTGTTCGAAAAGGCTGGTTATGGTATTAATATTGCGCAGGATTTTCTTAATCAGGTGAAGAAAATCCCCGGTGTTAACAAAGGGGGCCACATCTTCCAGTTCAGTGACCGATGAATTAAAAACATCCCGGGCGACCAGCGTCAAATCCTTCTTGAGATCATCAAGTTCGGCCCGTTGACGGGCGACTTCAACCAGTTCACTGGAAATCAAGTCCAGTTTACGGTTGATTTCGTCCAGTTGATTCTGTATTGCTGTCTCGGACATATCAGTGCCTTTTTCCCGCCATTAACATCTGGGATTCGATTGGCAGCTCGGCGCCCTTCAACAACAGATTCCAATACATCCAGCGGAACATCATTTTACCATAATGGTTCATTCGTGTTTCCTCCAACAGTGAGAAGGGGCCGATACCGGGCAGGGGAAATTTGCCCGGCAGTGGTTCAGTATCATAATTGAAATCGATTAAAATCCCCCGGCCAAATCCTGATTCGATATAGCAATTGGCATGTCCGTCAAACCGGGCCTTCAGGGGACGGTCTTCAATATAGCTGAGGATATTCTCAAACAGGATATCGGCTTGAAAATGGGCCACGGATCCAGCTTTGGAACTGGGGAGATCGGTGGCGTCACCCAGGACAAAAATATTTTCATGGTCCTTGGATTGGAGGGTATGCTTATCGGTGGGAATGAAATTGAGCTCGTCGCCTAAACCGGAACGTTCAATCAGCGGGTCACCCATATTAGTCGGTATCGTAACCAGCAGGTCGTATTCCTCTTCCTGCTCTTCCCACGATATAATTTTGTTGTTTTCCGCATCGACACGGGCAATATTAAAATCTGCCGTAAGACCGATGTTCTTTTTGGTTAAAAAATTACCAAACACACTGGACGCCCGGGGCTTGGTAAACGCTCCTGGCAAGGGGGTTACAAACTGAAGTTCTACTTTATCCCTGATTCCCTGCTCAGTGAACCACCAGTCGGCCAGAAAGACAAATTCCAGGGGCGCAACCGGACATTTAATCGGCATTTCGGCAATATTCAACACCAGGCGTCCGCCTTCCCAGAATTTCAGGAATTTCGCCAGAGCGGTGGCACCTTCAATGGTGTAAAAATCGAATATGTTTTTCCTCCAACCGGATCCGTCCATTCCCTCTATCTCCGCCGGTACAATTTTCGAACCGGTGGCCACAATCAAGATATCATAATTGATAATTTGCCCCCCATCGAGAACGACACGGTTGTCTTTTGCTTCGATTCGATCAATGGGCGAAAAGACAACCTCGGCTCCGGAGGGGAAAAAATCCCGTTTGGGTTTCACCACGTCCTGTGGGCCATAAATACCAAAAGGAATAAACAGAAAGCCCGGTTGATAATAATGGGTTTCGAACTGGTCGACAATCGTAATCTGCCATTCATCCCGGTTTAATACCGGTAATAATTTGTTTAACATTATTGTGCCAGCCGTTCCGGCTCCCAGAATCAGTAATTTTTTCATGCTTTATAATTTTCCTTTTTCATTGCTGCGTTTCGCCGTAGTCTTCGAGCAAATTCCGGTACAATGATTTTACATCGCTGCATTCATCTGTGATTTGATAAACATTGCAGTCACGGCAATCTTCATCGCGGCACCGGGGACCTTTTTCCGAGGCCATCCAGCAGGGCTCGGTATGGGCTTGATAGGCATCGCAATTTTCCCGGTCGGCTTTCGTACAGGGTTTAATTACCCAACAAGGCACTACTGACAGCAAAGCTTTAATCCCGGCGATATTCAGGCCCTCCTGATCAATATGGCGGCGGATACAGCGTAAGCGTTGGATATCAACATCAGAATACAGACGGCGGCCGGTATCCGTTTTATGGGGAATTATTAAACCCTTCTCTTCATACATCCGCAGAGTATAAACGGTGGTAGCGGTAAGTTTGGAAGCTATCCCGATCGCATACAATGGCTGGTTGCGTTTTTCTTTCAAAAGGTGATGTCTTATTTATTTTATCTCTAGTCTGTGCTATAGATTAGCTCTATCGCACACTAGAAGTTAAAGAAAAAACAATCGTTGGTCAAATAAAAAGGTCTTGTTATCCGCTTTAACCTGTAAAGGGCGTGGATCGCCACGGGGAGAGCGGTGCGATCCACTAAAAATCAATGGTGTTGAGCGTTATCCTAAAAAATATAGTATGGGAAAATAAGAATGTTGACGTTCAGGGGTTGTGATCAATCTCACGGTTCTAATACTGAATATTGATACTGGTAAATCCGCTGTTGTTCATCAACGGCAATAGTTTTTTCCAAGCGTAGATTCAGCGAGTGGGTCAATCCGGTGAAAATGGGTACCCCGGCGCCAAACACCAGCGGGTGATAGGTAAGATAGACGTGGGTCAGCCACGGGGCAAAGCGGGCATAAGTACGGCTGCCGCCAATTACAAAGCACTGCTCTGAATTTAACTGGTGCAACACAGCAGCCGGATCAGTGTTGCGGTTAACCACAATCATCTGGCGACCATCCAGATCTGCGGCCAGTGTCCGGCGTGTACGACTACCCATAATCACCGGGCAGCCCATGGTCTGCTTGCGGAACAGGGGCAGATCCCGGGACCAGTCCACTACCTCGTCCCGATCCCGGGTAATTTGGCCGTCAGCGGTAACTGCGGCGGTCATAATGATCTGCCGCGGTAATCCACCGGAGTGTTTATTCCTCGGCAAGTGTTCCGGCTGCCACGTAAGTAATTTTGTCCAGATCAATATATCGCTTAAGCGCCCCATTTACCTGGTCGAGCTCCAGGGCGCGAATCTTATCCGGATATTCATCCAAATAAGTAAGTTCACGGCCGCGCTCAGCATTGGTAAGAACCTGCCGGGCGATACCGGTCGTCGTAGCCAGCCCCACCTGGAAAGAGCCGGTAATAGTGTTTTTCTTGTTGGCCAGCTCTTCAGCGCTGACGCCTTTTTCCAGCAGGAGTTTCAATTGCTCCAGTGTGGCGGCACGACCGGTTTCCAACAGATCTGGGGCAAAAGTACCCCAGATAAACCAGTAACCATCACTGTTATTATCCACCCCGGCAACCCCGGAACTGATCCCGTAAGTCAGTCCCTGCTGATCGCGTACGGTACTCATGAGCCGGGCGGAAAAATTACCGCCCAGAATATAAAGGCCCATCACCAGCGGATAGTAGTCATCGTGGTCGCGATCGATACCGATGGCCTGCCCCAGATACATATCGACACTGGTTTTATCGGGAATTTTAACGAAATCGATGCCGCTTTGTGACGGCTTGGCCGTCGACTGGGTGACGAACATGTCGGCCGCAACCACTTGCCAGTCTTTAAAAGCTGCTTTGACATCCCTGGCCAGCGCGCGGCCTTTCACATCACCCACTGCGACCAGCACCATATTGCCTAAGCCGTAATAGTCACGATGAAATACTTTTAAATCATTGACGGTAACTTGCTTGACAAACTTGATTTCATCCGTAATTGAATTACGATGGTTGGGGTGTCCCTGGGGATAAAGCTGTTGGGCCAGAGCGATGCGGGCCCGTACACGGGTATTTTCGCCGGCCCGCTCCAGCTCGCCGATCAGCCTTTTCTGCACGGTTTCAAATTCAGCGACGGGAAAGGCCGGTTCCCGTAATTGCTCGGCCAGCAACTCGATCACCAGCGGCACATCGTCTTTCAGGCAGCGGGCCGTAAAGTGCAGGTAATAATTAGTGCTGGCAAAACTGATGCTGGCCCCCACCGATTCCAGCGCTTCGCTGATGGCGGCTTTGTTGCGGCCGGTGGTACCCTGATCCAGCATGGCGGCGGTCAATTCGGCCAGCATGGGATTATCTTTGGGACTGTACACATCGCCGGCGGGAATGCTGCCCGTGATGGTAACAACGTCCTGAACACCGTTATTCATGGTGTAGAGGGTCAATCCGTCCACCACATCGTCTTCTGTTATCTGGTCGGCCACCGATGCCACCCCGCCGCCAGCGGGAGCCGCATCGGCTGACCGCCAGGCCTGCGGCTGGTGGACCTCACCGCCAATCAGGCCAAACTGCTCCGGGGTTTCCGGTACGAACCAGCCGGTGGTGCTATGATCCTTGATCAGATATTTATTGGCAACTTCCCGGATCTGCGCCGGGGTAACGGCGTCGTATTTATCCAGTTGGGTAGTGTAGAGTGTCCAGTCGCCGATGGCAATGGCCTCATTCAGACTGCTGGCAACGGAATAGGAACCGTCGCGGCTGAAAGCAATATCAGATCGAATCTGGGCTTTAGCTCTGGCTACTTCGTCAGCGGTTACACCATCCGTTTTGAGGGCCTCGTATTCATCCAGAATTATTTGTTCCACCCGGGCATGATCGGTGCCGGGAGTCATGAAAACATAGGCGATAAACAGCCCGGGATCGTGAAAAGCAAAATCCCACATGTACATATCCATGGCCAGGCCCGCGTCCACCAGTTTGCGGTACAGGCGGCTGGACTTACCTTCACCCAGAATCCGCGACATGATTTGAATCGCATACATCTCCTCGCTGCGGCCATCGGGAATCTTATGGGCAATACCAACAATGCCGGTCTGACCTGAGCGATTGATTTCCAGCCGCCGGGGACCTTCCTGCGCTGGTTCGGCCGTATACATGGCAGGGATATCGTGGGGAGCGGAAGTGTACTGGCCAAAATGCCTTTCGATCATCGCCAGCACTTCCTCGGTGTCAAAATCGCCGATTACGGTGGCAGTGGCGTTATTGGGCCAGTAAAAAGTATCGTAAAATTCTTTCAGCCGTTCGGTAGAAACATTCTCAATGTCAGATCGCCAGCCGATGGTGGAGTGGTGGTAGGGATGGGCCTGAAAAGCAGTGGCCCAAATCTGTTTGTCCAATGCGTTGAAAGGATCATTTTCACCCCGCTCAAACTCGTTGCGGACTACCGTCATCTCTGACTGCCGGTCTTCATCGCGGATGAAGGCGTTACGCATGCGGTCCGCCTCCACCTTGATACCCTCCTCCAGATGTTCACTGGGGAGCAGCTCAAAATAATTGGTGCGGTCCATCCAGGTAGTGGCATTGATCTGGGCGCCCAGATTCTGCAACACCTCCGCTACGCGCGTACCTTTCTCACGGTTATAATCTTTGGAACCTTTGAACATCATGTGTTCCAGAATATGAGTGGCGCCGGTATGACCGATAGCCTCGTTGCGCGACCCCACGTGGTAAGTGACCATAAAGGTGGCTACGGGGGCGGAGTGATCTTCCATTAGTAAAACGGTCAGTCCGTTGGAAAGCAGACGGTATTCAGCGATCCCGCCGGAAGATTTAATATATTCAAAAGCGCTGTTGGTGCTGGTGTCTTTCATCTGGCATCCCGCAAGTATTAATATTATTAAAAAAGTCAGTGTTTTTTGCATGTCTCATCCTGTTTTTGGATGTTCTACCTGCCGTCCCCAGGATTGGTTCCCTGGCTGGAAAACAGTGGTAATCAATCGGCATTTGCCGAAAATTTGTCTTCTAAATTTTTCAGAGAAGGAAAAAACTGTCCGGTTACAGAACAATATTGCTCATATTTCTTCCCAAAGCGCCGGTGCATGCGTCGCTCCTCGAAGGTCACCAGCCAGCTCCAGAAAAATGACAGCGGGATCGCCGACACCAGCAGCGCCCAGGAATAAAAGCCAAGAGCCAGGGCACCGGTGGCGGAGAAAATAAGGGCGCTGTAGAGCGGGTGGCGGACAAACATAAATGGTCCGGTGGTAATTAACTTTTTTCCCCAGCCATACTTCCGCAAGGTGGCAATACCGCCACCGACCAGGTAAACCGCATCCACCAGAAAAATGATTAACAGCAACAACCGCAGGAAAGGGGCAACTGACATCCTGGGAACCGACAGCAGCGCTTCCACACGATAGAAAAGCCCCCAGATGATAATAGTGGCTCCGACCCCAATCGGGCCCACACCGAATCTTTCTCGCCTTGAGTTAGCTGACATAGGGAATAAAAATAACTTAATCCGCAAAGGGCGCCAAGAACTCAAAGAAAAAAACTTACCCTGCCGTTGCCGGCCAGGCTTTTTTCAACTTTGGGTTAGCAGTTAAGCTTATTTGTACTCGGTGAGCACTTTCATGTAATTGGAACGCATGAAGGCTTCCGGGTCGGCCACGTTTTTATTGCTCATGCTGCCTTGCATCTGGGCAATACTTTCGTATTCGTGCTCTTCCATCCAGGTTACGATTTCATCCAGGATGGTTTTCACATGCCCCGGTCCGAATTTCAACAGGGAAGAACAGACGAAAGCCACATCGGCGCCGGCCATCATCAATTTGATCACATCGGTTCCGGAATGGACACCGGTGGTGGCACCTAAGCTCACGTTAACCATGTTGGATAGTACTGCCATCCAGCGCAGGGGCATGCGCAGATTATCGGGAGTGCTTAGATGAACGCTGGGAACCACTTCCAGTTTCTCCAGATCGATGTCGGGCTGGTAGAAGCGGTTGAACAACACCAGAGCATCCACACTTTCTTTTTCCAGGCGATCTGCCAGAGACGGCAGGCTGGTGAAATAATGACCTAATTTCAATGCCACGGGTATGGTAACCTGTGATTTAATATGCTTGAGGATATTAACGATATTGTCCTCGATCGTCCGGCTGGTTTCGCTGGGTTTTGTGGGCGGGTTGTAAATATTTAATTCCAGGGCATCGGCACCGACCTCCTGCATCTTAAGGGCATAGTCGGTCCAGCCGCCCAGCGTACTGCCGTTTAGACTGGCGACCACCGGGATATCCACCGCCGATTTCAAGGCCTGGATATGTTCCAGGTAGCCTTCCGGCCCGCGAATGAATTCGTGCGACTCGGGAAAATAAGACAGGGCTTCGGCGAAACTGTCCGTGCCGTGCTCCATGAAATGGTCCAACTCCTCCGCATCGTGGCGGATTTGCTCTTCGAACAGGGAGTACATCACAATAGCCGCCGCGCCGGCGTCTTCCAATTTTTTAACGGTATCAACCTGTCGTGACAGTGGGGAGGCGGACGGTACCACCGGATTCTTCAGTTCAAATCCCAGATAGGATGTTTTCAGACTCATATTAACCTCTTTTTATCCTTCGGTTTTAGCCGGTGCGCTGGCCAATTGCTGGTAGTTTTCGTAACGCTGGGCAATGTTTTCCTCGGCGGCAGCCAGCAGGGCTTTGGCGCGCTCAGGCATGCTCTTGGTCAACATCTTGTAGCGGGTTTCATTGTAGATGTAATCCTTGAGACTCACGGTGGGCGCTTTGGAATCCAGCGACAGGGGGTTTTTGCCCTCATCCAGCAGGCGCGGGTTGTAACGGTACAACAGCCAGTGACCGCTGTCCACCGCCAGCTTCTGCTGCTTCAATCCGTGGCGCATATTGATACCGTGGGCGATGCAGTGACTGTAAGCAATGATCATGGAGGGGCCATCGTAAGATTCCGCCTCCTGAAAAGCCCGGACGGTCTGGGCGTCGCTGGCGCCCATGGCCACCTGGGCCACATAGACATTGCCATAATTCATGGCCATCATACCCAGGTCTTTTTTATTGGATGGTTTACCGGCAGCGGCAAATTTAGCCACCGAACCCAGGGGCGTAGCCTTGGAGGCCTGCCCGCCGGTATTGGAGTAAACCTCCGTATCCATTACCAGAATATTCACATTACGCCCGGAGGCCAGCACATGATCGAGTCCCCCGTAACCGATATCGTAAGCCCAGCCGTCGCCACCCATGATCCAGACACTCTTCTTCACCAGATTGTCGATCACCGTCAGCAGTTGGCGGGCTTTGGGATTATCGGATTTTTCAATTTTTTCAGTGATTTCCGCCACCCGGTCGCGTTGTTCGAAAATACCGGTTTCTTCCGATTGGT
>LSCG01000063.1 GCA_001577055.1 Fidelibacterota bacterium TCS56 | reverse complement strand
CGTTCATTACAAAGATTACCATGTATATCCATGCTCTCCGAAGCCTTAGCGTAGGAGGGCACTTCTACATTTTCCAATTTCCAATCTCCAATTTCCAATCTCCAATTTCCAATCCTCAAATTCCCTCTGTGCCCTCTGTGCCTCAGCGGCTTAGTGTTTTTGTTTTCCCCTTTTCCAATCCTCAAATTCCCTCTGTGCCCTCAGTGCCTCAGCGGCTTAGCGTTTTTGTTTTCCCCTTTTCCAATCCAATAAGAGCTGTGGCACACTATTTGGATGTGGTAACTTTAATAATGAAATTGACTGAAATGCAGGCTACACTGGCCTTTTTACTGCCCGCCGCCTTCAAGGAAATATACGCCCCGCGCATGCTGGTTATTGAGCATTCATTTGTGGATGGTTATTTCTGCCATGAAGCCAACTGGGAGACAATTACAGAAGAAGAAATCGAACAATTGGAGCAATTTCTGCGGGAGTGGTTGTGGGAAGATGTACCGTTGGAATTCGAGAGATGGTCCAAAGACAAATTGATGGGAGAATTGAGCAAGATCAATTCCGCCAGCAAACTTAGTAACGTGAAACGCTGGCAGGTGGATGAAATCCCCGTGGTACAGTACCGCAAGTATTTTGACTATCTGATCGAACCCATGACCAACGACCGGGTGCTGCTCCAGACCTTCCGGCTGATTCCCTACGATGATGGCTTCATCATGCGTTTTCCAACCATTGCACGATCGGAGCGGCTGGAGCCATTCGTTGATCGACCCAAATTGTTTGCGATCATCGAAGAACAGGAGCAATGGGGCTCCATCCTGGGTGTTTCCACGGTCTGGGAATTGAACGACTTGATCACCAGCGGTAAAATCAGGGAAATGCTGTGGGTGGCGGAAGGCCTGCACGAGAAGAAAATCAGTCATATTGCCGACGGACTCTGCCAGCGGTTTCCTGAGCGGCGGATCATTACCGTGGCCGGTCCATCCTCATCGGGTAAGACCACTTTCGCTAAACGGTTGGGAATCCAGCTCAAGGTAAATGGCTACTCAACGCGCCAGATTTCCATGGATGATTACTTCATTGATCGGGCGGAAATCCCCTTTGATGAAGACCGCCAGCAGGATTTCGAATCGATTGCCGCCTTGAATGTGAACCTGCTGGTGGAACGCCTGAACGATTTACTGGACGGGCGGGAAATACCCGGTCGTGAGTATGATTTCGGCACCGGCACCGGTCACGATACCGATGAGCGAATCAAACTGGACCAGCGGGAGTTTATCATCATGGAAGGCATCCACGGATTAAATCCGCTGCTGACCGATAAGTTGGATGTCGATCGAATCCAGAAAGTATATATCAGCGCCCTGACCCAGCTCAACCTGGATGCTACCCACCGGGTCTCGACCTCCGATAATCGCCTGTTGCGGCGCATGGTCCGTGACCATAAATACCGTGGCTACAGCGCCGCCGATACCATCAATCGCTGGCCCTCGGTGCGTTTGGGGGAAGAAAAGAATATTTTCCCCTTCCAGGAAGAAGCGGACTATATGTTTAATTCCGCCCTGGTCTACGAATTGCCGGTGCTGGCTAAATATGTACGGCCATTGTTGGCACAATTAACTAACGGATCGGAAACTTCAGCGGAAGCCCAACGGCTGGAAACTTTTCTGGCCTTCTTCGAACCGATGGATGAGGACCTGGTACCCGGAACCTCGCTTCTGCGTGAGTTTATCGGTTCCAGCGATTTGCATTATTAGTCAGTAGTCATTGGTCATCGGTCATTGGTTGATGCTCCGGTTGCCTATTTGGTGATTTCACCTTACACACCTACTCACTACCAACTACCAACTACCAACTACCAACTACCAACTACTGACTACTGACTACTGACCACTGACCACTGACTAATGAGCATGCCCGTGTTCAAGTTCCTCAGGGGCGGCATCGCGTACATCTTCCACCGATACATCGAAATGCAGGGTCTGACCGGCCAGCGGATGATTGGCGTCAATCGTAACCTGGTCGTTTTCAATTTTCCGCACGGTTATAATCTGGGAATTACCCTGGTCATCATGGGCCTGAAGCTGCATACCCACTTGTATATTCTCCACACCTTCAAACAACGATTTTGACAGGGTCTGGACTAATTCCGGCTTACTCAAGCCATAGCCATCCTCGGGTGTAACGGTGACCTGCAGTTGATCGCTGGCGGTTTTTCCATCCAGCTCCCGTTCCAAGCCCTTGATAATATTCCCGGCGCCATGTAAATAAACCAGCGGTTTCTGTCCCTGGGAGGAATCGAGCACTTTTTTGTCATCATCGGTGAGGGTATAATTAATCGTTACTATTTTATCTTTGGCTATCTGCATATTATTACTGACGCGCTACTGGTCGTCAACTCCTGTAATAGTTGTTTAAGATTTCAAATCGCACGATACCTGTGATATCGTTGAGAGAATTTAGGACGCAGGTTTGCATTTCCTTAGGATAATCGCAAATGGTTTCTGAAGCTGACAATCAAAATGATTAATATCCGACCGCGGCATTTTCTCCCCTGGGATCGGCGCCGCCATAGATACCGGTAGAGTCAGCCAAAATGCAATTTGCCTGCCCCATATACCCCCAGGGATGGGTTTCCACCGTGTGACCCAGTTGCTCAAGATTGGTGATCACATCACTGGGCAGGGCGCGGATTTCACCGTAAACCACATCAGGATACCATTGGGAATGAACCCGGGGCGCCGCTACCGCCGCCTGTATATCCATGGTATGGACCACCGAATTAAGAATGACCTGTAGCACGGTGGTAATAATCGTGGAACCGCCGGGTGCGCCGACGATCAGGAACGGGGTTTCATCTTTGAATACGATGGTGGGCGTCATGGAGCTGAGCATCCGTTTACCGGGTTGAATGGCATTGGCCTCATTGCCCAGCAGCCCGAAAGCATTTGGCACGCCGGGCTTGGAGGAGAAATCATCCATTTCATTATTCAGGAAGAAACCGGCCCCTTCCACCACAATGCCGCAACCAAAACTGAAGTTCAGGGTGGTGGTTGTGCTGACGGCGTTACCGGCCTTATCGATGACTGAGAAATGAGTGGTTTCGGGACTTTCAGCGGGCCAGTTTTCGCCGGGGAGGATTTCCGCAGACGGTGTGGCTTGATTCAAGTGGATATCCTGTATGCGCTGAATTGCATACTTTTCGGATATGAGCATTTCCAGCGGCACCTGCCAGAAATCGGGATCACCCAGATGCTCGGAGCGGTCGGCGTAAGCCCGTCGCTCCACTTCGGTCAGCAGATGAATATAGGCGGAGGAATTCCAGTCCAGCGAATCGAGTTCATATTGTTCCAGCATATTCAGCATCTGAATAATCAGCACACCGCCCGAGCTGGGTGGCGGCATCGAAACCACATCAAGTCCACGAAATTCACCATTCACCGGTTTGTGGTACACCGAAGCATAATTGGCCAGATCGGCAGACGTAATTAAACCGCTGTCCTGCTGCATCTCAGTCACTATCTTTTGCGCCACGGATCCCTGGTAAAAACCTGATCGACCTTTTCTGGCAATTAATTTCAGCGTGGTTGCCAGATCTTTTTGCACCAGTCGGTCGCCGCTCTGCCAGGGGGTATCACCGGCTTTTACAAAGATGGCCCGGGCGCCTGGATCGCGTTTAAAAAATTCCCGGGAATGATTCAAATAACGGGCATAACGGCGGGTGATGGGAAAGCCTTTCTTAGCCAGCTTTATCGCCGGGGCCAGTAATTTCCGGCGACTGATATTCCCCGAGCCGTAATCACGCCAGGCCCGCAGCAGTCCGTCCACGCTGCCGGGTACGCCCGCGGCCTGGTGGGAATAGGTTGATCGCTTGGGGATTACCGTGCCGCTGGAATCCAGGAACAGGTCACGATGGGCGGCGGCCGGGGCCTGCTCGCGGAAATCCAGTGTCAGGTTCTTCCCGCCGGAAAGGTGGATAACCATGAATCCTCCCCCGCCGATATTGCCGGCCTGTGGATGGACCACCGCCAAGGCGAAGCCGGTGGCCACGGCGGCATCGATGGCGTTCCCGCCCTGCTGCATGATATCAACACCGATTTCCGAGGCCAGCCGATTGGCGGAAACCACCATCCCGTGTTCGGCGTAGACCGGATCGGGATCGGCGCCGGCGGCTACCGAAAGCAGGATTAATAAAATTATGGTGGGCATCGTAAGACGGAGCGCGGATTTCATATTTTCAATTCTCTGATTAGGGGTCGGAAGCGAATGTAAAAATAAAAGGCCATACCCCGATAGATCGGGTATGGCCGGATACAGATTTTTTCTTTTGCTTAGCGCCGTGACTGCAATTTCGCCAGCAGGCGCAGGATTTCCAGATACAGCCAGATCAGGGTTACCAGCAACCCGAAAGCGCCATACCATTCCATGTACTTGGGAGCGCCGCGTTCGGCGCCTTCTTCGATAAAATCGAAATCCAGTACCAGGTTCAAGGCGGCGATGACTACAACGATCAGGCTGAACAGGATACCGAAGTTGGAGTTACTGTGTATCATGGGGACCGACATGCCGAAGAGACCCAGAATCCAACTGATTAAATAAACGAAAAACACGCCGCCGGTGGCAGCGGCAATACCCAGTTTGAAATTCTCCGTGGGTTTGATCAAGCCGGAGCGATATGCGATCAGCAAGGCGGCCAGGGTACCGAAGGTTATGAAGATAGCCTGGTTGACGATTCCCGGATACATCTGGTCAAAATAGCGGGAAATGCCTCCCAGGAATAAGCCTTCCAACAGAGCATAAACCGGAACGGTGTAGGGCGCCCAGGTCTTTTTAAAAACCGTGGCGATTGCCACTATCAGGCCGCCGAATACCCCCACCATCATTAAACCAGCCATGCGGGGATCGCCCACGGGCAGGTTCCAGGTGAAGATAGCGGTAGTCATGAGCAAAAGTAACGACAGGGCGGTTTTGTTCACCGTGCCCATGATGGTCATGGCCTGGTCACCGGCCACCCGGCCGGCCTTGATAAAGGTTTCAGCCCGCAGAGCGGGATTACCGGAACGTAATGAGAGGTGTTGGTTCATTGGTTGACCTATTTAATTAGTGCTCGAATTGGTTTAATAATGAATATTTTATCCAGTCGTTCCCTGTTTAACAGAATCCCAGTTTTCAGGGTTTCGAATGATATATTCCCGAATACGCTCTAAATCTTTTTCATTTCGAATTACATGTTCATAAAAACGTTGGCGCCATACTGGTTCACCCACTAAGAGACCTGCTTGATGAACCGCCTTAGTTACAGCGGACTTAAAAGCTCGAATTATCGTCGGAATTGATCCTTTTGCAGGGGAGCTGAACTCTTCTTTTGTATGGACACGGCGCGCCGTGTCCGTACGATGATTAAGGGCAATTATTCCGTGGAAATGATTGGGCATGATTACATAATCATCTAATTTAACATATGGCCGCAGTAGAGCAGTCCTTTCCCACTCAGCCTTAACAATTTTGCCGATTTTTGAAAGTGAGATGGAATGATTATTTATACTGCCGAAAATTGGTCTCATTTGATGGCTACTCACTGTAATAAAATACATTCCGGCAAGGCTGTAGTCATATTCAGGTAATCTGATTGATTTCCGGCTTAACCGCATCCCTACTTGACGTAATTATCAATCCGCTCCTGGATGGCGGCTTTAATCCCTGCCACCGGAATGCGCTCCTGGGCCTGGGTATCGCGGTCGCGGATCGTCACCGTATCGTCTTCCAGCGTCTGGTGGTCCACGGTGATGCCAAAGGGTGTCCCCGCCTCGTCCTGGCGGTAATAACGCTTGCCGATGGAGCCTTGCTGATCGTAGATCACTTTCCAGTTCTGTTTTAAATCATCGACGATGTTACGGGCAATATCGGGCAATCCGTCTTTTTTAACCAGGGGACAGACCACGGCCTTCACCGGTGCCACCGCCGGATGGAAGCGCATCACGACCCGCTTATTTTCATCGTCTTCCCAGTAGGCATCGGACAATACCGCCAGCAGCATGCGGTTCAGACCGGCGGAAGTTTCGATGATATAGGGGAAATACCTGGATTTGCTTTCGTCATCGAACATCTGCATGTTTTTACCTGAGAACTCCTGGTGGCGCTTCAAATCGAAATCGGTGCGATTGTGAATACCTTCGATTTCCGACCAGCCGAAGGGGAATTCGAATTCGATATCCCAGGCTTCTTTGGCATAATGGGCCAGCTCTTTTTCTCCATGCTGATGATAACGCACTCTGTCGGCGGCGATTCCCAGGGCCTCGGTATAAAATTTGATCCGTTCTTCCTTCCAATGCTGCAATTCTTCGTCGTCGGTCCCTGGTTTAACGAAATACTGCATTTCCATCTGCTCAAATTCACGGGTGCGGAAGATGAAATTGCGCGCCACAATTTCATTACGGAAAGCCTTGCCGATCTGGGCAATGCCGAAGGGCACTTTCAGGCGCATGGCGCCCTGGGTCAACAGGTAGTTGACATAAATCCCCTGGGCTGTTTCCGGGCGCAGGTAGGCTTCTGATCCCGATTCTTCCACTGCGCCAACGGTGGTTTTGAACATCAGATTAAACTGCCGGGGATCAGTCATTTTGCCGGTGGTGCCACAGGTGGGACACTTAATCGTCGCCCAGTCAACCGCATCAAAGTCTACATCAAAATCATCGGCCCGGTAGCGCGATTTACACTGTTTGCAGTCCACCAGCGGGTCGTGGAAATTGGTGACGTGCCCCGAGGCTTCCCAGATTTTAGGATGCATTAAGATGCCGCTGTCCAGTCCGACAATATTTTCGTGGAGCTGGGTCATGGCCCGCCACCAGCGCTGGGCGATACCGTTTTTCAGAGAAACCCCCAGTGGACCGTAATCGTAAACGGCGCCGAAGCCGCCGTAAATCTCACTGGATTGAAAAATAAATCCCCGCCGCTTGGCCAGGGATACGATTTTATCTAAACGTTGATCTTTTGCCATTAATTAAACCATAACTGTAAAGGTTAATCCAGTTGCTTCAGTTCCCGCTCGATCTGATCGTCGTGGGGCACATTTTCCTGTTGCTGCCCGGGAGTGCTTTTTACGGTGGCTTTCTTCGGTGCTCGCAGGTAATTGGCGAAGACGGCAATCCCGGCCAGAGCGATCAGGATCGGCGCGAACCAGGCCATCAGATTAAATCCACTGGCCTTCGGCGAGGCCAGAATCCTTTCGCCGTACTGGGCGACGTAAATATCCATTATTTCCTGCCGGGTCTTACCATTTTCCACATACTGGCGGATTTCTTTTTCCATTTGCGTATGACCATGATCATAAACCGTTCCACTCCAGCAGCAGGGAGCGATCAGGCTTTGCTCCAACGTGGTAATCAGAGCTTCCTGCTCCGCCGTTGCGGCCGGTAAAATCCCGCTGATTAAAATTACAGCAATCATCAAGTTTTTCATTTTTTACGCCTGCGTCTTTTAGTTGGCCCCGCTGCCCGCTTTTTATTGATTAATTCCACCGCTTGTTCCAGTGACAATTCATCGGTATTGATTTTTTTCGGCAGGGATGCGTTGACCTTGCCATCGGTGATATAGGGACCGTAACGGCCATCTTTTAGCACCAGACTTTCACCGGTAGTGGGGTGGTTGCCCAGTTGGCGCAGGTCCACGCTGCCGCGTTTGGATTTGCTGATGTTGGCCACCGCTTCTTCCAGCGTCACCGTCAATGGTGAGAGCGGCGGAGAAAGTTTGACGTTTTTATCGCCCACTTTAAGATAGGGACCGTAGCGACCGTAATCAGCCAGGATTGGTTCGCCGCTGTCAGGGTGGTTGCCCACCGGTCGCGGCAGATTGAGCAGGGTCTGGGCCATTGCCAAATCCAGCTCATCCACTGAAAATCCCTTGGGTATGCTTTTACGCCGCTTGGTGTCGCCCAATTGTACATAGGGTCCGTAGGGACCTTCCCGCAGGTAAATGCTTTCGCCGCTATCTTCATCTAAGCCTAATGCCGTCGGGCCGGCCGCCTCCCGCTGTAAGATTTCCAGGGATGTTGCCAGATTGATATCCCCGGGGGCCATGGCGGCCGGTACCTGCTGCCGGGTGTCGCCTTTTTGGATATAGGGCCCGTAGTTGCCCACCCGCAGCTCCACCGGCTCACCGTCATCTTCGCCCAGGGCCACGGTGCAGGCCTGCCGGATATTAATCCTGTCTTCCAGCATCTTTGCCAGGCCAATGGTGGCATCGCTGCCGTAATAAAATTCATTGATGATCGGCGCAGCGTCCGTATCCCCGCGGGAAATGGCATCCAACTGGTCCTCCATTTCGGCGGTGAATCGGGCGTCCACCAGGGGACGGAAATGGTTTTCCAGTAACTGCACTACCGCCACCGCCAGAAAGCTGGGGATCAGCGTACCTTTGCGGCTGGTGACGTAATCCTTCTGCATGATGCGGTCCAGGATAGCGGCATAAGTAGAGGGCCGGCCGATGCCCTGGGCTTCCAGCTCTTTCACCAGCGAGGCCTCGGTGAACCTGGGCGGGGGATTGGTGTGGCGTTCGTCCACTTCCAGTTTATCGCAGGCCAGATGTTGATCGACATGCAGATCGGGCAGCACCGTTTCCTTTTCGCCGGAGGCCAGTACGGCATCATCACGCCCTTCGATATAAGCTTTCATATACCCGGGGAACTGGACCACTTTGCCCACGGCCTTGAAATCAGCCTTCTGATTGTTCACCGTGATGGTGGTTTGTTTCAATTTGGCCGGTTTCATCTGGCAGGCCAGAGTGCGTTTGCGAATCAAATCGTACAAGCGGGCGGCGTCTTTGTTCAGGCTGGCAGAGACGGCATCAACCGTGGCAAAACTGCTGCCGGCGGGCCGGATGGCCTCATGGGCTTCCTGGGCGTTTTTGACCTTGCTGGCGTAAAAATTCGGTTTGGCCGGTAAATAATTTTTCCCGTAACGTTCTTCGATTTCACGGCGGGCGGCATTCAGCGCTTCACCGGACAGATGGGTGGAATCGGTGCGCATGTAGGTGATAAAGCCCGCTTCGTACAAAGCCTGGGCGGTGCGCATGGCTTTGCGGGCCGGGAACCGGAGTTTACTGGCCGCCTCCTGCTGGAGGGTGCTGGTAATAAAGGGTGGCGATGGCCGTGAGGTGAGAGGTTTTTCTTCAATATGACCCACAATCCAGGGCCCGGGCTCCAGTTCTTTGGCCAGGGAATCGGCCTGAGTTTTGGACAGTACCAGGCGCTTGGGATTGGTCAGTTTGCCGGTCTGGCTGTCAAAATCTTTGCGGGTGGCCAGGCGCTGGCCGTCCAATTGGGATAAACGGGCTTTGAAGGGTGGTTCGTCGGCGGTGGACAATTCCACTTTAATGGTAAAATAATCTGCCGCTACAAAAGCCGCCCGCTGTCGTTCGCGATCGATGATCATTTTGATAGCGGCGGACTGCACCCGTCCGGCGGACAGGGCCGTTTTGACAAATTTCATGTTTTTCTGCAGAGTATTCCACAGTACCGGTGAAATCTTATATCCCACCAGCCGGTCGATGATCCGGCGCGTCATCTGGGCGCTCACCAGTTGCTCGTCAATGGGATGGCGTTCTTCCATTCCTTTGAGGATGCCGGTCTTGGTTATTTCGTTAAATTGCACACGCGAGGTTTTTGCCCTGGGAATTTCCCCGGCCAGATGATCGGCAATCGCTTCACCCTCGCGATCCGGGTCGGTGGCTAAAATCACCTCGGGGGCTTGCCTGGCATCGGCCTTCAATTGTTTGATAAAGTCGCGCCGGTCGGGTAGCACCTGCAGGGTTGGCACGAAGCCGGACTCGATATCGATGCCCAGTTCCTTTTTCGGTAAATCTTTGATATGGCCGACACAGGCCTCGACCTGGTAATCATCACCCAGATAGCGGGCGATGGTCCGTGCTTTAGAGGGGGACTCGACGATCAGAATCGGTTTTTCACTCATAATGGGGCGGAATTTACAGGTCGTGGTTTGAAAGACAAGTGGATTTCCAGGTCTGTTGCCAGAGGGTGAAATGCTGGATTTCGGCCATCGGCGTCAAGCCAGATTTTTCACCAGTTTGGCAACGAAATCGTCAGCAGCCATGCTTTCCTGGACACCGTCATTCAGGCTTTTAACCTGGACAATATTCTGATTTAATTCACGGCTGCCGATGATTATTGCGTACTCGGCGCCCAGGCGATTGGCTTCCCGCAGTTGGGCTTTCAGGCTGCGGCGCAGAAAATCACCGTCAGCGCGAATTCCGGCCGATCGCAGATGGTGCAGGTAAGTCATCCCCCGGGAGCGGCTTTCGTCATCCATCACTGCCAGGTACACCTGAACAATGGCCGGCGGTTCAATTTCACCGGCGGCATTCCGGGCCATAAGCACACGCTCGATCCCGGCACCGAAACCGATACCGGGAACCGGCTTGCCGCCCAGGGTTTCCACCAGTTTATCGTAGCGGCCGCCGCCGCAGACCGAGCTCTGGGCGCCCAGGGCGGGAGAGATAATCTCAAAGGTGGTGCGGGTGTAATAATCCAGGCCCCGGACCAGCGAGGAATCTTCTTCAAAGGGGATTTCCATGGCGTCCAGGATGATCCTTAATTCCTGGTAATGCCGCCGGTCTTCGTCAGTCAGATAATCGATAATTGTGGGCGCGTCGGCGATGATTTCCTGTTCGTGGGGCGCCTTGGTATCCAGGATGCGCAGGGGGTTGGTCGCGAAGCGGCGACGACTGGTTTCAGACAATTCGCCCAGATGGGGCTGGAGGAAATTGCGCAGGGCATCGCGGAAATTTTTACGGCATTCACCTGAGCCGATTGAATTGAGCTTGATAGTTAAATCGTCAAGCCCGAATTCCACCATTGAGTAATAAGCGATAGCGATGATTTCAGCATCGATCTCGGGATGCTCCGTGCCCAGGGCTTCCACGCCGTATTGGTGAAACTGGCGGTAGCGGCCGGCCTGGGGGCGTTCCTGCCGGAAGGCGGCGTCGATGTAATAAACTTTGGTGAGTGGCGACAATTTGCCCAGATTGTGCTGCAAAAATGAGCGAATCACCGGGGCGGTCAGCTCGGGCTTTAAGGTCACGCTGGTTTCCGACATATCGCTGAAGGTGTACATTTCCTTGGAGACGATATCGGTTTCCTGTCCAACGCCGCGGGCAAATAAATCGGTGCGTTCGAATACGGGAGTGCGTATCTCCCGGTAGCCGTAGCGGGCCATGAATTGGTGCAGATGGTTTTCCAGTTGTTGCCAGCGCCAGGATTCCTCCGGCAGGATATCGTGGGTGCCTTTTATCGATCGCAGGATGTTTTTACTCATTATTCGATTATATCACCCATCAGTTGGCGGGCGGTTTCATAATCATCTTCCGGAACATAGAGGCGGGCGGTTCCGCCAATGGCGCCGACGCCTGTGATGCCGAAGGTGGTGGTGAGGAAATCAGCCTTGAAGAAATGGGCAATATTATTATTATCCAGGATTTCCTCCACCATTTCCGCATGCACTTTGCCATCGAATTTGCCCAATTCGACCCAGTTGATTTCTTCCAGCTCGGGTATTTCCGGCAGGGAATCGATCAGGGTGACTTTGCAGTCGGCGCAGACTTTGATTTCCGGTTTATATTCTGCTTTACACAGGGGACAATACATGTTGACTCCAATAATTACCATTAGAATTTGCAGTCAATCGGGGTGGAAGTAAAACAGATAATTGATATGATTACTCGTGTGATCCTATTCGGATATTTTATGGAAAGAATGCCAGCGCTCGAAGCGATGGCACCCCTCCACAGGCATAGTAAGTCGTGCCACTGCAAAAAACCTTTCAAGTTGCCCCCTGTATATCCAGCAACGATCAACGATTTGTGATTTGCGAAGAGCGCGCCGGGCACTTTATAATTAGCTCAGTTAATATACCCGGGCGCGACGGCCACCTTTTTGTTCCAGTTTAATATCCTTAAGCTGGGGTGACTTTGGCTGAATTTTCAGATAGAATCCCCGGGCATATCCGGATGGCTGCCAGCTAATGGACATCTCCCAGCAATGGAGGTCACGGTAGATTGAGAAGCTGTGATTCAAAAGATTTCGGCTGATTAAATCGAAGCTGGCCGAGTAATTTATCCGCCAGTTGGCTGTGAGCTGCAACTTGAGGTTGGAATTCATTTGGAAGCGTTCCACTTCGGATTGCATCCCCGGGTTGGTCAATGTGTAGGAGAATGAAAATCCGGCGGTCCACAACTGGGAATCTTTCAGAGGCGCTTTATTCCGGGATTCGCGCACACGCTCATTTACCTCGTCCAGCTTATCCAGATCCTCCAAAACGGTAATCGAATCCAGGGTGGTATCCGCCTCGGCAACCCCAATCGGTTTGATGCGGTCACCGGAAAAATTAAATGACTGGGACAGGCTGGCTTTCGTCAAGCGCGGGACCGGAATGCCCCGGGAATCATAGTTAATTTTATTGATGCGGGTTTCAGCCACCGGATCGAACTGGTAGAGATCATGGGTCATACGCAGGTTAATATTAAACTTCTTTCCCAGTTTGGAGCGGAAGGTGGAATTGATGACCCCCAGTTTGAACTCATCCGCCATGAAATTATAGCGGGAGCTCAGATTGTAGGAGAACAGATCGCGTTTGATTTCTTTATCCTCTTTCAGCCATTTGGACTGGACGATATTTTTCACCGATAAGCTCATCGACTGTGACTCCCGCACCGGCGTTCTCCCGGCCGGTGTCCCCTGGAAACGATCCAGTTTCAATGTTTGTCCGGCCGTATCGGTAATTGTGGATATGTAGCCTAAATCCTGGCCGAAAACCGGTTTGGAAAAATCCGGGGTGTAATTATAGCTGATCGAAGGTGATATCGTATGGCGAATGGCCTGCAGGGAGCCGATTCGAAGAGGAACAAGTCCATAGACTTTGGTATTGATCGAAACCCCCATTCGGCCGGTGGTGAGGGCCGCCAAGCCATGGTCTTTTCGGGTGATAATGGTATTAGTGGCCGAATCCAGCCCGGCGATAGCAAAACTGTGATCGACCCACTTGGAATTGAGGCTGAGACGGGGATTAATGCTGATGTATTTCAATATTTTTTGCGGGCCGGAAATGGACGCGTTGTGGGTCAACAATTGATCGGCTTCCGATTGCGGGTCGTCGTCCCAGTACAGTATGCCGGCCGTATCGATTTTGGATTCAAAATAGGATTTGGTAGATCGGTTCAGATTGGTGGAAAAATTCCAGGCGATGTTGTGGTACCAGCGCAGGTCTTGTCCTTCACCACCGGGGAATAATTTTTCCTGCCCGTGGCGATAAGAAAACGAGGGCAGTTTGCTGGTGGATATATTCAGGTGGGTGCCGGCTACGTTGGGTTTTTGGTAGAAATCGGAAGTGGAATCGATCTTGTTTTCCGCCATTAAATCCCGGGAATAATTCAGGTTCAGGCTGATGGAATTTTTTGATTCCGGCCAGCGTTTGGAATAAGTCAAATTGGAGTTCGCTTTCTGGTTGAGGCGCTTGGCCAGATCGACTTCATTCTCGAGCTGATAATCTACATTGCTCTGGTAGGTGGCCCTGACCCTCAAGGACTGGTAATTACGCATCACCTGGGTATGGTTCCACTTCACCACATAATCAGTTGTAGAACCCGGTTCAAACAAGGAAGTAATGTCGTTGCTGTTCTGCAGTTTTTGCAGTACTTCCATATTGAGATTACCATTGAATTTGTAGCGTATCTTGTAGCGGTTCAGCAGGCGTAATCTAAAACCCCAGCGATCCCCGAAATCGATTAATGTACGTGAATCCCAGTAGGAATTGGGCGCCCAGTAATACCCGAGGCCGGTCAAATGCTGGCCGCGAAAGCGGTTCTCACCATACCCGGGCATCAGCCAGCCGGAATGGCGGTCCCCGCCCTGATGGGGGAAGATGCCCAGGGGCAGGGCCATTAGCGGAATACCGGCGATATAGAAAACAATCGGCCGGATGACCACCTTGTCCTTGTTGATCATCTTCATTCTACGGCCGGCGAAATGGAAGTGGGGCGTGAGTTTGTCGCAGGTGGTGTAACTGCTGTGGGCGATGAAAAAAGTGGACTTATCCGTATTGCGGATATCCCTGCCGCTGTAGTAGCCGTCGCCGGTTTTGGTGCGGCCCTGTTCGACCCGGCCGTGGCGCGATGTAAGATTGTAGGTCAGGGCCGTGCCCGTCATGGGTTCGCGTCCGCGCTCGTTGATGGTGGGTGTGGATTCTTCGAAAGTCGAATCATAAGGAACTGCGGGCAGGGCTTTCAGCACATTGCGCTGCCAGGCCACGTTAACGAAGCCGGAAGTCAGGTTGACATCGGTGTAATCGATCTTGGCCCGGCCTTTCAGGTCGGTGGTTTCGTCAATCACATCGTAGTCGATGGCATCGGACTGGTACACGATGGGCGCCTCGATTTCAGCGCCGGATGTATCGGGAATGTATTTACCGCGGGCGCCGCCGTCGATACCGATCCGGCGCAGCTCCTGGGAATTGAAATGCATGACGATGGTATCCCCGGAGGCGTTATTGCGGCCCTGGTAAACCGAATCCTCAAAGACATGATAAAGGGTTTCGGCCATGCCTTCCAGGCGCATGGAATCCAGCTCGCCATCAATGAAAAAGCCGTGGAGAACATTGCCGGTCATTTCGTCGGTGAATTCCACCGCCTGGCTGTCGATAACGGTGGTATCGGCCAGCACCTGCCGGACCTCCTGCTTACCCCGGCTGCGATATTCCACGCGGGCTTTGTCGGGAATGAAGGCTTTGTGCAGGACCTCGTCCCGGTAGGTCAGTTCGATCTCTGCGCCGCTGATGAGCTGGCCGTTATCCTCCACCACCGGATCGATGGTGAGGGTGGTTTTCTCCTGATTGGCGGCATAGACGGCCCGGCCGCAGGTGGCTACGCGACCGCTTTCGGTGATGACCACCTCACGCTCGGCGGTGTAGGAGGCCGCTTCCGCTTCCGGCGGTTTCCAGTAGGTGAGCAGGCGGGCGTTGATCACCTGGGATTCCTGCACCAGGGTTACGTCGCCGGTGGCGCTGCCGCTGTCCAGCTCGGTGTAATAATGGAGGGTATCGCAGACCAGATCGTAGTCCGGGTCCCAGACGTGGACGCGGCCGTAGCAGATCATCAGATCGTTAGGCGAATCGTGGCGCAGGGAGTCGCAGGTTAGGGTCAGATCCTTCTGGATGATTTTTACCTTGCCGATGAGAACTCCCTGGCCGGTCTGCTCGTTATAGCGGGCATTATCGCAGTTCATGGTGACATCCCGTTTAGTCACGACTACGTCACCCCGTAAAAATTTAATCTGCCGGCCGTTGATGGTACGGTTTTCCAGAATATCGGCCCGTTGCAGGTGCAGGCGGTCATCGGCGGCGAAGACCAATCCGGTGATTAAAACCAGCAGCAGTGACAGTCCCCGCTTATTTTGCATAGCGCTCCGGCCACAGTTTTCGCAGGCGGCGGCGGATGAATTGATCGTAGCCCTGGTTGGTCGGGTAGTAAAAGTCGGGATTGACATCGGCGGGCAGGTAGGTTTCGCTGACGAAATGGTCCGGGTGATCATGGGGATACTGGTAATCCTGGCCGTAATCCTGGTTTTTCATGAGGGTTGTGGGTGCATTCCGTAAATGCAGGGGCACGGCGGGAGTTCCCCCTTCCGCCACCTTGCCGCGGGCTTTCAGCAGGGCCGTGTAGGAAGCATTGGATTTGGGCGCCGTGGCCAGGTAGGCCGTCACCTGGGCCAGGACGATGGCCGCTTCCGGCAGGCCGATGGTGTGCACGGCCTGAAAGCCGGCATTGGCCAGAATCAGTCCCCGTGGATCGGCATTGCCCACGTCTTCGGCAGCCAGGATAATAAGGCGGCGGGCGATGAATTCCGGTTGCTCGCCGCCTTCCAGCATCACCGCCAGCCAGAAGATAGCCCCGTCGGGATCGCTGCCGCGCACGCTTTTGATAAAAGCGGAAATCGTATCGTAATGGTAGTCGCCGGTCTTATCGTAAAGCTGGGCGCGGGATTGGAGAGCTTCATTCAGAATATCCAGTGAAATGGTGCCGCTGCCACCGATCAGCTCAACCGCCAGCTCCAGGGCGTTGAGCATTTTGCGGGCGTCGCCGCCGCTGGCGGAGATCAATCGTTGGCGCACTTTATCAGGCAGGTTGAGTTTGGCATTGGACAGGATAATATCTTCATTAAAAGCACGCTCAAGGATGGTCTTCAGCGCGCCGTTTTCCAATGGAATCAGCTTTAGCACCCGGCAGCGGGAGAGCAGGGGGCCGATGACCTCGAAAGATGGATTTTCGGTGGTGGCGCCGATTATGACGATCGTGCCGGCTTCTGCGGCGTGCAGCAGAGCGTCCTGCTGGGATTTGCTGAAGCGGTGGATTTCATCGATGAAGAGGATCGTGTTACGGCCCAGGTCCAGGTTGGCCCGGCCCTGTCGGATGATGGATCGCAATTCTTTTACGCCGCTGGAAACGGCCGAAATTTCGTGGAAGGCCGAGTCGGTGCCGCGGGCGATGATGCGGGCCAGGGTGGTCTTGCCGGTACCCGGGGGTCCCCAGAAGATCAATGAGAAAACCTTGCGGTTAGCGATCAGCCGCTGGAGAATTTTTCCTTCGCCAACCAGATGCTCCTGACCGATATAATCGGTGATTGTCCGGGGGCGCAGGCGGTCCGCCAAGGGTGGCAGGTTGGTGCGAAATAATGTGGGGTCTTCCGACATAACCAGTCAATTTATTTCCATTTAAAGGGCAATTGCAATTCGGATGATTGGGCCGTTTGGCGAAATATTAGACAAACTGCCGTCAGGCTGCGTAAACTAGCCGGCCGAAATTAAGGAGACATTATGTTGTTCAACAGAATTAGTGGAAAAATGGCGATCGTCGCCGGGTTGGTTCTCATCCTGCTGGGCGGTTGCGGAAAGGCCGGCAGGGAAGTGGAATCCAGCAGCGGACTGAAATACGTGGATGAAGTTGTGGGTACCGGCGCCGAGGCGGTGGCGGGTAAACTGGTGAAAGTCAATTATACCGGGATGTTTGAAGACGGAAAAGTGTTTGACACATCCCTGCAGGCGGGGCGCCAGCCACTGGAATTTCTGCTGGGTGGCGGTCAGGTAATCCGCGGCTGGGAAGAAGGTGTAGCCGGTATGAAAGTTGGCGGCAAGCGTAAACTGACGATACCCCCGCACCTGGCCTACGGTGAAGCCGGCGCCGGCGGGGTGATTCCGCCCAATGCCACCCTGGTTTTCGAGATCGAACTGCTGGGTGTGGAGTAGTCAGGTAATTTTATGTGGTTCTGGATTGTATTTATCGGTGTTGGATTGATTTTCGTGTGGAGCGCCCTGCAGCAGTCCGGGGGGAGTTGGTTCGAAACCACGAATTACACGAATAAAAATAAGAACCACGGAAAACACGGAAAAACACGGAATAAAACAAAGAAAGAGCAACCCACACCATCACCGAAGAAAAAGAAACCTTTTATCCGCATCGAGCGGGTGGAGGATTGATTTAAAATACGATGTATATATTGTAGAGCCACCGAGAGGACTCGAACCTCCGACCCGTTCATTACGAATGAACTGCTCTACCAACTGAGCTACGGTGGCGGGAAATCAATTGTCAATTAAGAATTAGGAATGATCAATTATGTAGTTT
>LSCG01000061.1 GCA_001577055.1 Fidelibacterota bacterium TCS56 | reverse complement strand
ATAAAATAAAAATAATCCACATAAGTGTTTAAACTATCGTCATAAAACAGCGTATCGGCTCCGTAAGTATGCAGCAAATCAATGGTGGCAACTCGCATAAATTCGTTGTCCAGTGTGGTATCGGCCCGGTAAATGGCATAACCCTGCAGGTCTTCTTCATCATTGGGATGCCACATAAGGACAATGCGATTGGTGGCGCTGTTGTCCGCATCGATGCCCTGTTCCACCAGCGCCTCCGGCAGGGATTTTTCAACCAGCCGGGGCCGGGCCGGCGGATCAGGATCCTCCACCACATCCGGGCAGCCGGTGATTACTAATAGTCCGATTATTGCACCAATTGACCAGGGATATTGAAGATTCTTCATCTTAAAATGGCAGCCTGAATCCAATTCGATGAGCATTACCCAGATCATGAGCCAGGAAACTGTAGTCCACGGCAAACTCCCGGTTCCGGTAAGGTATCTGCACCCCGACACCCCCATTCAGGATACCACGGTCACTGCCGGCGCGCAAAGCATATTTTTCCAGCAGCACCACCTCCAGCCCCATGCTGCCGGTATCATCCGTGGTTCGTTTTTGATACAGAATATTAGCCCTCACCGGCCAGGATTTAAACTGATGTGTATAACCCAGTCCCAGGATACCGCACATGGCAATCTGATCGTATTTACCGCTGTTCCAATAAATTAACGAGCCCACCAGATCCGCCGCCGTCAATCCCAGAGATAAATCCCCGATCCAGTTGAGCCCCACCAAATCCGACAGGGCAAAACTCACCACCGTTCCCAGATCAACTCCGATTCCCCACCCCACCAGTTCATGCAGGCGCTTATGCAGGATTTTCACATTCAGTCCCACCGGCATGGTAACGTGAAATGGTGAAATCATCCAACCCAGGTCCACGGTACGGGCAAAATTCCTGGATACATTGAATACCAGGCCCGTTTCCCGATCGTTAAAGGTATCAAAACCCTGTGCTACCAGGGCACGGATGGAGTCGCGCCGGGTTTCCAGATCAATTATCCGCCGCAGGTCTGGCCGTTCCGGGATACCATCAATGGATAAAGCCAGCAGGTTCACCCCCACCTGCCAACGCTGACGCCAGGGGGCGGCAAAATTGATGGCGGTAAAATCGGCCAGGCCGAATTGATTTACATACATCAGCGACAGGTCGGCGGTTTCAATAAATCCCGTGGCGGCCGGATTGAGCAAATATCCGCTGGGATTTTGCGGCAGGGCGCTAACCGCCCTCCCCAATCCAATCGAACGGGGGTAAGTACCAATATTCAGGAAGGCATCGGCATATTGCTGGCCGCTGATTCCGTTACCCAACAAAATCAAGAAGCAAATGTATTTAACCGCCCGCCCCATGGTGTCTAATCTCCCGACGATAAAAACAGACGCTGGTTCAGCAGTCGCCGTAAATCCATTTCATCCATATCGAGGCTGATAAAGCGGCCTTTTTCCGCCAGTGAAATGCGACGCTTCTCCTCCGAAACCACGATCACGATCGCATCGGTCTCTTCGGAAATTCCCAGGGCCGCCCGGTGGCGGGTACCCATTTCCGGGTCAATCATCTTGCTTTCGGTTAAAGGAAGGATACAGGCGGCCGCATCCAGAATATCATTCTGGATTATTACCGCTCCATCATGCAGGGGCGAACTGGGATTGAAGATTGAGAGCAGCAGCGGTGTGTTGACCTCCGCTTTCAGGCTGGTGCCGGACTCTTTATAATTCCTCAGTCCGGTCTCCCGCTGGATAACAATTAACGCCCCCCACCCCTTCCGTGTCAAATCGGTGGTAGCTTCCGCCAGGGCTTCAATCGTCCGTGAGGTGCCCATGCGAAATATGGAATTAATGAAGCGCGTTTGCCCCACATAAATCAGCAGGCGGCGCAATTCCGGCTGGAACAGGATAACAAAGGCCACTACCCACACGGTCTGAAATTGATTCACCAGCCAGGCCATGCCGCTGAGGCCGAAAGCGTTAATCAGTACCGAAGCAAACAGCAGGATGATCAGGCCCACCAGCATTTGCCCGGCGCGGGTGTCACGGAAATAAGTGTATATCCAGTAAAAGACCCAACTGACCAGAATGATATCGATAATATCGATGACGGAGATCGTCAGAAAACCGATCTGAATCAGCAGCAGCGATTTCATGCCTGTCCGCCCCGGCGTATATAATCGGAAACGACCGCTACTTTTTTCATGGCGGCCACATCATGCACCCGGACAATCCTGGCGCCCTGCAAAATCGAAGCGGTGACGGCTGCCGCCGTGCCCTCCAGGCGCCCATTGACCGGTGCCTTGAGCACATTGCCGATAAATGATTTCCTGGATGGCCCCACCAGCACCGGGAATCCCAGTTTAACCAGTTTATCCAGATGATTCAATAATACGAAATTATCCTCTAAACGTTTGCCGAAACCGATCCCGGGATCAAGGATGATTTGTTCATTCGCCAACCCGGCGCCCTGGGCAAAACGGAGACGCTCGCGAAAATAGGTTCTGATTTCCTTGATTACATCATCATAACGGGGATTTTTCTGCATATTGCGGGGGGCGCCCTTGATATGCATTATGATCACCGGCACGCCGGTTTCAATCGCCAGGTCCACCATATCCAGGTCAAAACGAAATCCGCTGATATCATTGATCAGATCGGCGCCGGCTTTCAGCGCCTGTTCGGCCACTGCCGATTTATAGGTATCAATCGAAATAGTGATTGTGGATTTCCGCCTTAATGCCTCAATTACCGGAATTACCCGGTGTAATTCCTCGTCTTGAGAGACCGGATCGGAGCCCGGCCTGGTGGATTCGCCCCCAATATCGATGATATCGGCGCCCTGCGCTTCCATTTCCAGCGCATGGTTCACGGCGCTGTCGACCGTGGCGTACTTGCCCCCATCGCTGAAGGAATCGGGGGTGACGTTCAGGATGCCCATGATCATGGTATCATGAGCCTGGTCGGCCAGGGCTTTTTTGAAAGTGCTGATAATCATCGGATTACAACCCGCTTAAAATTAAGGCTGTTTTCCGACTAAATAAATGAAATCCGATTATGATCAGTTCTTGCCAGAGCCTGACTTGGCAGTGGAAGTTTTGCGGGGTGGCCGCCCCTGCCGTCCCGATGAACGGCGGGGTTTGCGCCGTGGTTTGCTGCTGCGGCGGGTAATTTTCTTTCCGGCGATAATTTTTTGGATATCATCGGCGTCAATCGTCTCAAACTGCAGCAGCACTTTGGCCATATTATGCAGAATTTTGAGATTATCCGACAACAGGTTTTCCGCACGTTTCTGGGCGTGGCGCACGAAACGCACCACTTCTTCGTCAATCATGCGGGCCGTGGCCTCACTGTAATCGCGGTGGCGCTGGATTTCCCGCCCCAGGAAAATTTCCTCGTTCTTCTTACCGAAGGTCATGGGCCCGAGCCGGTCGCTCATCCCCCATTCGCAGACCATTTTGCGGGCGATTCCCGTAGCCTGTTCAATATCGTTGCCGGCGCCGGTGGATAATTCACTGAAGATTAATTCTTCCGCTCCACGGCCTCCCATGAGGATCGCCAACCGGCCTTCGATATAGGTTCGCGAGTAGCCATGTTTCTCATCAATCGGCAATTGGGTTGTCACGCCCAGGGCCCGTCCGCGGGGAATAATGGTAACTTTATGAATCGGGTCGGCCCCGGGGACCAGCGAAGCCACCAGGGCGTGTCCTGCTTCATGATAGGCCGTCAACTTTTTCTCTTCATCCGATAATAACATGCTGCGGCGCTGGATGCCCATCATGACCTTGTCCTTGGCTTCCTCGAAATCGGTCATATCTACGGCATTCTTGCGCTTGCGGGCGGCCAGCAGGGCGGCCTCATTTACCAGGTTGGCAAGATCGGCGCCCACCAGCCCCGGCGTACCCTTGGCTAACGTTTCCAGTTTCACCTTGGCTTTATTCAGCACGATATCTTTAATATGCACTTTCAAGATACCCAGGCGCCCCTGGTAATCGGGGGCATCCACCACAATTTGACGGTCGAAACGACCGGGGCGCAATAGCGCCGGATCCAGCACATCCGGCCGATTAGTGGCGGCCAGAATAATCACCTGCTGGTTGACTTCGAAGCCATCCATTTCCACCAGTAACTGGTTCAAAGTCTGTTCACGCTCATCATGCCCGCCGCCCAGACCGGCGCCACGCTGACGGCCGACGGCGTCTAATTCATCGATGAAAACGATACAGGGAGCATTTTTCTTGCCCTGGTCAAATAAATCGCGGACGCGCGAAGCGCCAACGCCAACGAACATCTCGACAAAATCGGCGCCGCTGAGACTGTAAAAAGCCACCCCGGCCTCGCCGGCCACCGCCCGGGCCAGCAGCGTTTTTCCGGTACCCGGAGGACCCACCAGCAGCGCGCCTTTGGGGATTTTGGCACCCAGTTTTTGATAGCGCTTGGGACGCTTTAAAAAATCCACCACTTCCTGCAATTCTTCCTTGGCTTCCACACAGCCGGCCACATCGGTGAAAGTGACTTTCGGCATATCGGAAGTCCAGACTTTGGCACGGCTTTTACCGAAATTGAACACGCCTTTCATGCCACCGCCGCCCCCCTGCATACGGCGCATGATGAACAGCCATAAGCCGATGAAAAGCAGCCAGGGCAGGAAATTGAGCAGATAGCCTGACCAGTCGATCGTTTTGACCTTGAAAGTATAGCGCAGATTATATTCGTCCCATTCCTCCAGCATTTCCGGCGTGATGAACGGTAATTTCAGATAGACGCGCGAAACATCATTGATCGTGTGAAAATCTTTTACGATTGTCTGTGGTTCGGTCAGAGTGGCATGGAACATCTCACCGGTGATGGTGGCGTCCTTGAATAATTTCTGGGTCAGAAAATCGCGGTATTGAAACCATTCGATTTCCACTTCCTTGCCCTGTTGGTTGGTGAATATCCCCGACAGAAATATGGCCGTCATCAGTATCAGGACCCACACCAGCGAAGTCTTCCCGGCCCGTTTCCATTGAAAATTGCTGCTGTCAGCTTTCTTCTTTTTCTTGGAAGGCAGGGGCTTTTTCTTCACCTGCCCCGGTATCCGCGGCGGCTTGTGGGGACCGGATTTAGGCGGTTTTTGATGGCCGGATTTCGACGGTCGGCGAGGACCGGAACGGGGCGGTTTCTTTCTGGTTGGTTGTTTGTCTTTTTCAGCCATTATTCGAATCCAATTCTGTTATGCGGTAGATTGCCGGCAATTGGCGCATTTTCTGGTTATAATCAAGACCATAGCCCACCACGAAATCTGGTGGAATTTTAAAACCGACATAATCGATCTCAAAATCCAGATCGGCCACCTCCGGTTTCATCAGCAGCGAGACGACGGTCACCGATTTGGGAGCGGCGCCGGTCAGACGATCACGCAAAAATTTTATTGTCAGCCCCGAATCAACGATATCTTCCACGATCACTACATGCCGACCGGTAATATCGGCGGAAATATCTTTCACCAGTTTGACTGTTCCGGTGGATGATTGCCCGGCATAGCTGGCCAGTTTGATAAAATCCATTTCACATTCAATGGTCATCGTGCGCATCAAATCTGCCAGAAATATGAAACTGCCATTTAATATGCCAATTAAAATCGGTACTTCATCACTGAATTTCCTGGATAAATCAGCGGCAATTTCCTTTACCCGCTGCTTGATCTCTTCGGCGGAGATCAGGGTTTCCAGGTTATATTTTTCTGCAATCATGCCTTACCTACATTGAGGTCAATTGAAAGTTCCGCGTAGCTGGTGGTGCTGGCAGTTACCTTAACTATGTCCGCCAGACGCCGGCCGCAGACCCAGATAATTTCTTCATCGGCTGTCAGGACCAGTTGGCGTTGCTTACGGAAGCGGTCCACTTTTTCATCAATTAAAAAATCACTCAGTTTTTTCCTGTTAGCCATGCCCAGGGGATAAAATTGATCACCAGGTTTCCAGGAACGTAAAACCAATCGTTTACCGGCTATTTTAGCGGCATCAATATACTCAGTCCACCCGGTATGGGTAAATTGCTTAATCTCATCAACAAGTCGTAGATGAAAGCGTAATTGACCCCGGTGGAAAGTACCCTCCCACACCTGTAGCTCAGGAAAATCTTCAGCCAATGCCACTATCCGCAGGATGAACTCTTCCCGGTCGCGCAACAGCAGCCAGTCGTCGGGTAATTCAGCAAATTGCCCTGTCCTGGATTGCTGCAGGAAGGTTGCCAGGCTGGAATAGCGATGACTCCGCCAGGGATGATCGCCTGCCCCGCACAATCTTTTTATCAACAGTATGGGCATAATCGGCGGTAGAGACAGCAGGCGTCGCCGCGCCAGCCGGTATTCTTCCTGATGATCATCAATCTTCAATTCGGCAATTAATTGATCCAGAAAATAATCCACCGCCTCCTGGATTTGGTGCAGGTTTTCCGCTGTTTGCGCCAGACCATCCAGCAAATGGGCATCACTTTGGTTCCAGGGATCGATTATTGAATGGCGGACGAAATTGCGCTGAATTGCCTGATCCTGATTGGATTCGTCTTCCACCCACTGCAATTCCCTGCTCCGGGCGTAATTTTGGATTTCCCGCCGCGTAAACTTTAACAGAGGACGGATTATATATTCCCGTTTTTGCGGGATTCCGGTCAAACCATCAATACCGGTCCCGCGGGCCAGAGCCAGCAAAATAGTTTCGGCCATATCATTAAGATGGTGACCGGTGGCAATATATTGGGCTTTCAGCCATTGTGATAATTCGGCCAACCGTTGATACCGTAACCGGCGGCCCCACATTTCGATGCTTTCACCGGCGGAACGTGACTCAGGATCGAATCGTTCGACATGGAAATCAATCCGGTGGTCTTGGCAGTAATCGGCCACTACAGCGCTTTCATGATGGGCCTCGGCGCGCAGGCCGTGATCGAAATGCGCCACCGCCAGTTCAACTCCCTTATCCCGACGCAGACGATGGAATAAGTCCATTAAAACCATTGAATCACAGCCCCCGGAAACGGCCAATAGAAATTTAGTCGGAGGTGAAATGGCCGTTAATTTTTCCAGGTTTGATTTGAATTGTGGAAATAAATCTCTCCCGGGATCTGTGTTTACCATGCCTTAGTGGCCACCGCCACTGACTCAGGGATTGGGAGCGATCCGATTGCGCAATTGTGCCAGAAAAGGATTGCCCTGCATTTCACCGGTTTTACTTGTATCAGGACCATGACCGCAGTGAATAATCTGCTCATTGTTGATTTTGTTCATCAATTTAACCAGCGAATTTTCCAATTTTGACCAGCTCCCACCGGGAAGATCGGTACGGCCAACCGAGCCATTAAATAGCGTATCACCGGCGAAAACATGCTCGTTCACCGTATAACAGAGTCCACCCGGCGTGTGGCCGGGAGTGCGGATAATCCCCACCTCGAAAGATCCGATCGACAACCGCTCCTCATCGGTGATCCACTCATCCACCTGCGGCGCCACGCCGGCCGGCATCCCGAACATGGCACAGGCCTGCGGATAACCGGCCAGCACCGGTTCTTCCGCTTGCCACAGGTAAAAAGGTATCGTAAACCGGCGCTGTAATTCAGCCACCGCTCCGATATGATCGATATGGGCGTGGGTATTCAGGATCGCCAGCGGCTGCAATTGCTGATTTTGCAGGAAATCGGCAATCCGGTCCGCTTCATCCCCCGGATCAAAAATCAAAGCTGATTGGTTTTCGCCGTCGGCCAGAACGAAGGTGTTTTCCTGAAAATGACCGACGACAATTTGCGTTACGTTAATCTCAAATCTCCTGAAAAAACAGATCCGCCAGACACTGGATTTTATCCTCATATGAATGTGGAAACATAAACCATTCTGCTGCTGAAATACTGCTGAGCAGAGAATTACCGTCCTGAGGCGTGAAACAAAATCCGCTGATTTCGTGATCACGGCGCACATTTAGGGTTTGTTCCACAATTACAGTCTGGTTCAAAATACGGCCAAAATGCCCCTGATCGCGCCCGAATGAAAAGACGGTGCTGGTCATATCCTTGGAAGTCATGGCCACCAGCGGATTGGCCCGCAGCTTGTCCTTGATATCATTCAGGGTTGTAGGTTCCTTAACTTTCAGATTGAACCATAGGATATGCATGTACTGGCTGTTAATCTTCATCGCCGACGAAAACAGGTTCAGATCCATATTCAGGGTTTTGAACAAGTCCGCCGCATCCTTGGCATGGTGGGATCCATACTCTTCAGAGCCATGTTTACCAACCTGCGGTGACGGAATGTAGCCCTCCGGCTGGCTCAGGTCGTTGGCCCGGCGGATGCAGACAAAGCGGGCTTCTGTCAAATTATCAGGATCGATATCATCATGGAGCGCCAGGGTTTTGGTAATGCAACTGAGATTGTGAGTATTGCAGGATACTATTTGAATAAAATTATCCCGGCCGTTTACCAAAACCTTGTCATTTACACCGCGGGCGTATTTTTTGCCAAAGCCATCTTCGCTGCCCTGGGCCAGAAATCCCTTCACATTTTCCTCAAAACGATGATAGTATTCTTCCTTGTGATAATTGCCGATTCCCTTTGGTGTGCAGTCGATTATCACTGTGGCGCGTTTGATCGACTCTTCCGTTTCCAATTCGGGATCCATCCCCGATTTACGGAAATCCTGATAGCGTTTTTCATCTACCGAAAGGCGGGCTCCACGCTTGATCAAACTGTTGATTTTAGGTCGATCATCTTTTAACGGGCGATTTTTATGAAAGGTAATTTCATCAATTCCCAGTTGATTGCGATAATCACACAGCAAGCCGATCAGTGGTTCGCCGATGGTTCCCGTTCCAAACACGTGCACTATTTTCCGTTGCATCGGATTATTCCTCCCCTCGATCTCTGGAAGATATTTTTTTCTCCTGACCAATCATTACGATAAACCAGCCCACGATGCTGGTCAGCACGACCAGATAAGTGGTAAAAAAATGACTGAAAAATTTTAATTCCATGTTACCCTCAATTCCGGCCTGATTGCAAATTCAGGATTCTGGTACGCAGCCACAACATAACCCAATATACGACAGTGAAGGTCAATAGTGAGAACAGAAACGCACCTAAAATATTTATGGGCTGGCTGTTCATTTCTACCTGGGGATGGGATTGCACCTCAGGCGCCCATAATTTCACTGACAAGAAAATTATCGGTACATCCAGAAAAGCGATGATACCCAGAATCGCCGTGTAGCGGGCAACCCTTTCGGGAGCGCCACCGAATGATCGCAACATGAAATAACCGACATAAATTAAAAACAAAATCGTGGTAGTGGTGAGGCGCGGTTCCCAGGTCCAGGCTTTACCCCAGGCGGCGCTGGCCCAGATGGGACCGGTAATTAATACTAAAATGGTGAAAAAAGTACCAATTTCAGCGGCAGCCAACCCCAGATTATCCCATTTAAAATCCCTGGTTTTCAGGAACAGCACACCGGCGATGGCCACGATCAGATAGGATAAAAATCCAACCCAGGCACAGGGTACATGGTAATAGAAAATCTTCTGCGCCCAATGCTGGGTGGGATGCATGGGACTGTTAACCAGGATGTTTATCAGATTGATCACCATCATGATTACCGCTCCCCCGAACAGCAACTGAAAGCGACGATTTTTCCATATTGATTGCATTATTCTTCCGCCAGGTTATCAAATAATAAAAAACCCGCCAATCCGAAGACGGCTCCAAATGTAATTTGTAATTGTAGCCATAATTGCCATTCACCTAGTGGAAAACCGGCAAATACGGCAGCGGTGGCTTTGACCGAGGCTATCAGCAACGGTGAGACCAGTGGAAACAGTAAAATCGGTACCAGCACTTCGCTCATTTTAGCCCGCATCGCCAATGCTGAAACTAAACTGCCGATGGCCATAATACCAAAATTTCCCAGCAGGATTACCAGCAGCAAATAGCCCCAATCCCGGGGGACTTCCAATTGTAAAAACAGAACGAACGGACCACTGATCAAGATCTGTGTCAGCAGCAGAAACAGAAATCCGCTGGTCAGTTTGGACAGGTAAATCAGACCGCGATCCACCGGCGCCGCCAGGATGGTGCTGAAGGTATCGAATTCCCGTTCATGGGAAAAACTGCGGTGCAGACCCAGCACGGCGATAAACAGGATCATCGTCCAATACAGTCCGGGAGCAAAGCGTGCGAAAATATCCGATGAAACATTGAAAGCAAATGAGAAAATGAGGATAACCGCCAGGCCGAAAGTCAGCATGGAGGCGCTGATCTCCCGCGATCGTAATTCAACCAGCAGATCTTTTTTCAACAGAGTTTTAAACATCAGCCCACCAGGCGATCGAATTCTGTCTGGGCCTGCCGGCGGGTCTTACTATCCAGCGTGATATCCGCACCAACCTGTGCTTCCGACAGGATGATCAGGCGCGTGCAGATATCCCAAATCCACTGGAAATCATGGACTACCAGCAACATAGTTTTCCCGGCCGATTTCCATTGCCGCAGGTATTTTTCAGTCAACAGTCGGCCGGCGGCGTCCAGGCCTGTCAATGGTTCGTCAAATAACAGCAGGTCCCAGGCGGTACACAGGGCCGCCGCCAGTTTCAATCGTTGCAACATTCCCTGGGAATAGATTTTTATCGGATCATCCAATTGGGAACCCAAACCAACCTTCTCCAGTGCTTGGTGCAATGTGGCGGAATCAGCCTGAGTACCGTGGAGCCGTACCAGGATATCGAGATTTTCCAGGGCTGTCAGGGCCGGGTACAGACCAGGGGCATGCCCCAGATAGAGAATCCCCCGGCGTGATTCGGCCACGTCACTGGTGATCGAACGTCCCCTGAAATCTATCGTTCCTGCGGTGGGCGTGGCAATGCGCGCCAGGAGGCGCAATAAGGTGGATTTACCGGCGCCGTTCTTGCCCATCAGCGCCACCACCTCGCCTTCCGTCACCGACAAATCGAGTTTATCCAGCACCGGGCGATGAAAAAACGATTTTGATAATTGCCTGGTTTGCAGCAAATCCGGTCAGTTTTTTCGGGCTGTCTGTAATTTATCGATAATAGCGGAAGCCTCTTTTTTTAACCGCAGCCGGGTGGACAGGAAATCCTCTTCACTGAGTAAATCCAGTTCATACTCGATATCAATCTGTTTGATTTGCCGGTAAACGGCCAGCTTGGCTTCTTCCAGATGACTGATTTCCGTCTGGCGGTCAATATCACCGGTCATGGTCGGTTCGAACAGCGGTTGGGCCGCGTAAACCACGCTGGCGCCAAACACCAGGAATATCAATAGCATTTCCATTATTTCCTCCTGCGGTTGGGCCACATGGCGATTAACGTCCCCAAAACAAAAATGTATCCGCCCAGCCAGACCCAATTTACCAGCGGGTTAACCATAATCTTAAACGAGGCGGCCTGTTTTTCGGTATCGATGCCGGTAAAGACCGAATAAATATCTTCTTTCATCGTAGTATGAATATCCAGCTCACTGTGGGGCTGGCGGCGATGCTCATCCGGATCGCGATGGAAATAAATACGCTTCTCCGGGAACAGGCGGGTGACAAACTCTCCATCCACCCGTTTGACAGCCAGATCGGCAATCCAGGCAGCATGATTGGATCGTTCTTCGGTGGAAATTTGCTTTAACTCGAATTCATAACCGGCCAGATGGAATTTATCGCCGGCTTTGACGACAGTTTCAATATCCTGGTCGAAGGCTTTGCCGACGAAACCCACAAACATCAGCACCACGCCGAAATGGACGATGTACCCGCCATAACGATGGCGGTTTTTGCGAATAATTTTCCAGAAGGCGGCGGGGATCGCTTCGCCGAATTTGCGATGTCGCACCCGAATTCCGCGGGAGAATTCCAGTACGATAGTGGCCAGCACAAAACCGGCCAGCGCCAGCGAGGCCAGCGGATAACCGCGCAAGCCAAAGATATACACCATCAGCGCCGTTACCAGTCCGGCCAGCAGGGGAATGGAGAACTGTTTAACCAGGCTGGCGCGGGGGGTCTGGCGCCAGGCCAGCAGCGGACCGATCCCGGTCAGGAGCAACAATACTAATCCAATGGGAATATTCACTTGATTGAAAAAGGGCGGTCCCACCGTGATTTTCGTGCCCCGCACCGCTTCGGTGAGCACCGGGAACATGGTACCCCAGAAAACGGCAAAACACATAACGATGAAAACCACATTATTGAACAGAAAACCACTTTCACGGGACAGAAAGGATTCAATTCTGTTCTCAGCTCGCATCAGAGGTAATCGCTTGATAAGAACCAGGGTGGAAACAATCAGTATCAGGAAAACGAAGCCGAGGAATAACGGTCCCAGTGACGATGCCGTAAAAGAATGCACCGAAGACATGACACCGCTGCGCGTCAGGAATGTCCCGAAAATGCTGAGGGCGAAGGTCACGATAATCAGGACCATATTCCACACTTTCAGCATGCTCCGTTTTTCCTGGATGATAATCGAATGGATGAAGGCCGTGGCCGTGAGCCAGGGCATAAAGGAGGCATTCTCCACCGGGTCCCAGGCCCAGTAGCCGCCCCAGCCTAACTCCTGATACGCCCACCAGGCACCCAGTATTATACCGATGCTCAGGGCCAGCCAGGTGACCAGCGTCCAGCGCCGTACCAGCCGTATCCAGGCGGCGGTGGTGTCACCGCTGATCAAGGCCGCCATGGCAAAAGCAAACGGTACGGCGAAACCTACATAACCCAGATAGAGGGTAGGCGGATGGATCGCCATGGTCACATTCTGCAACAGGGGATTCAAGCCATTGCCGTCACGTACCACAATCCCCGGATCGACCGGCGCAAACGGATTGGTGATAAAATTGGTCATAAACAGGAAAAACAGCTCCACGCCGGTGATAATAATTATCACCCACGGCATCATTATGCGGTTACGATCGCGATTCTGATAAATGACGATTAAACCGTACACCGCCAGGATGAAAACCCAGAATAACAGCGAACCGGCCTGACCGGCCCACAAGGCGGAAATCTTGTAAAGCAGCGGTGTGGCACGACTGGTGTACTGGGCCACGTAGGCCAGGTTAAAATTGGAATTGATCAATTCAAACGCTAGAATGACAGTGGAAAGAATTGTCAGCCAAGAAACCAGCAGCGCCGAGCGCTGACCGGTAATAAACAGGCGGGTATCACCTTTGCGTAAATATGCCAGCAGAACGATGATTGTGATTACTGCAAATCCCAGGGCCAGATTCTGCGATAGGGCTCCCAGTGTGGGCAGGGCAGGAATCATATTTCACCTAATTCGTAATTTTCGGCATTGCGCAGATCACCTTCGTAGCGGGAGGCACATTTAGTCATCAGGTTATCGGCATAAAATTCACCGCTGATCAGCTTACCTTCCACGATCACTTCGCAGCCGTCTTCGAATAAATCGGGACGGGTCTTATTATAATGCACCACGATTCCCTCTTCACCCTGTTCCAGGACAAATTCCACATCCAGCAGGTTTTCTTCGGAAATATTGATTGTTCCGGCCCGTACGTTTCCGCCGAGGCGGAAACGATCCTGGCTGAAATCACCTTCTAACAACTCGGCGACGGAAACATAGGGAACTTCTTTACCTTTGGTACCGGTTGTAATCCATAACAGGAAAAGCGCGGCTACGATTACCACTGCCACAGCTATCTTCGATCGATTCTTCATATTCAGTCCTGGTTTTAAAATACGGTTGTTTCCTGCCATTCTCCGAAAACGGACTTCATGGCAGCTACGATTTCCCCCAGGGTAGCATAAGCTTTGGCGGCCGCGATGATTGGCGGCATGATATTTTCCGAACCGGCGCAGGCGGCGCTGATGGAACTTAAGGCCTGGTCCACCACCTGCTGGTCGCGGTTATTTTGCAGGTCAGCCAGCGCCCGGCACTGGTTGGCTTCTGTTTCGCGACCGATTTCAAGGATCGGAATTTCGATTTCCTCATTTTCTTTAACAAATTCATTTACGCCTACCACTATCCGGCGTTTGGCGTCAATCTTGCGCTGATACTCAGAGGCTGCATGGGCGATTTCCCGCTGGAAATAGCCTGCTTCGATGGCGGGAATTACACCGCCGATTTCATCAATCTCGGCAAAATAGCGCTCCGCTTCCGCTTCCATGCGATCGGTCAGATTTTCCACAAACCAGGAGCCTCCCAGTGGATCAGCCACATTGGTAACACCGGTCTCAAAAGCGATCAACTGTTGGGTACGGAGGGCGATTTGGGCCGCTTTCTCCGAAGGCAACGCCAGGGTTTCGTCCATTGAATTCGTATGCAGTGATTGAGTTCCACCTAAAACGGCTGCCAGTCCCTGAAAGCCGGTGCGGGCGATATTTATCTCCGGTTGCTGGGCCGTAAGTGAGCACCCGGCGGTCTGGGTGTGGAAGCGCAATTTCCATGACCGCGGGTCTTTGGCGCCGTATTTTTCCCGCATCCGTTTGGCCCAGATGCGGCGGGCGGCGCGGAATTTGGCGATTTCTTCGAAGAAATCCAGATGAGAATTAAAGAAAAACGACAACCGGGGGGCGAAACTGTCCACATCCTGGCCGGCCTGCAGGGCGTGTTCCACGTAGGTGAAGCCATCTGCCAGGGTGAAGGCCAATTCCTGAGCGGCGGTGGAACCTGCTTCACGAATGTGGTAGCCGCTGATGGAGATGGTATTGAACTGCGGTAAATTTTCGGTGCAGAAAGCCATCATATCGGTAATCACCCGCATGGAGGGCACCGGCGGGAAGATCCATTCCTTCTGGGCGATAAATTCTTTTAAAATATCATTCTGCAGCGTGCCGCGCAATTTCTCCAGAGGCACACCCTGCTGGTCGGCCACTGCGATATAGAATGCCAGTAAAATCACAGCAGGACCATTGATTGTTTGCGAGACGGAAATTTCACCCAGATCGATGCGGTCAAATAATATCTCCATATCCTTCAATGAAGCCACGCTGACGCCGCACTTCCCCACTTCCCCGGCTGAGAAGGGGTGGTCCGGGTCGTACCCCATCAGGGTGGGCATATCATAGGCGACGGAGAGCCCGGTCTGTCCCTGGGATAATAAGAAGCGGTAGCGCTGGTTGGTCTCGCTGGGCGTGGCAAAACCGGAAAACTGGCGCATGGTCCACAACCGGCCGCGATACATGGTGGGATGGACACCGCGCGTATAAGGATATTGCCCGGGATAGCCCAGGTTGTTAAAATATTCTTCGTCCTCATTTTCCGGACCATACAGCATATCCAGCGATTTTCCGCTGAGGGTGTCAAAATTATAGTCCCGTAAACGGGCGTTGTTAGCTTCTTCCTCCCAACGCCGCCGGGCGTCTTCGATTTGCTTTTTACTCACAACAATTACTCTCTTTACTGATTGGGACGAGCCTCAATTCAATGATTTAACGAGCTGGAGTTTAGCCTTGGCAGTAACAAAATTAATATCATTATTCGTGACAATAACCCGTCCATCCACAACCACAGCCGGCACCGAAAACAGCATCAGTATCGTTCGCAGGCCGCTGAAGAGCCGGGGACGGTGTTTGAAAACCTGCCGTACCAATAACCAGAAGAGGCTTAGCTGGTTGCGGGGGTCAACCTGCTCTATTCGGCAACGTGCGCCATACTCACTGCGCAGCCAGCGATGCAGCCGACCGATTTCGATCGTAGTAATCCCCGTTTGCCGAAAGGATTCCCGAACCATCGGTTCATTTCCCAGACGACCGCAGCAATCACCGCCGGTAAATTGTTCGGGAAAATCCCGAATAATCAGGATTGATGTAGGTTGGTGCTTGTCCATTTTCGCTTAAAGACCAGTGCCCCCTCGGCTGCCAGCCAACTGGTCATACTGATGATGATTATCGATACGATGATCAG
>LSCG01000062.1 GCA_001577055.1 Fidelibacterota bacterium TCS56 | reverse complement strand
TATAAATCAACATCACGTATAAATAAAAACCCCGGCTCCCGCCGGGGTTTTTATTAAGCATTTCAGGCTGTTTTCGGTGGTTTGACCAGGGTAATAATCCCGGCTGCCACCAGACAAAGAATACCACAGATGGTGAAAGCCAGCGGGAAGTTGCCCATATCGCCCAGGCGTCCGCCCAGCATCGGCCCGAAGATTCCTCCGATACCGTAAGCCAGGAATACCCAGCCGTAATTCTGCCCGACGAACTTGGCGCCGAAGGTATCAGCGGTGATCGTCGGGAACAAGGCGAAATTGCCGCCGAAATTAAATCCGATCAGGGTAGCGCCAAGATAGAGCAGGGCCGGCGTGCCAGCCATCCACTGAAAGAGGATAACGACGATCCCCTGGGTGCCCATCATGATAATGATTGATGTTTTACGCCCCAGCTTATCACTCATTGCCCCCCAGGCAATGCGTCCCAGTCCGTTGGCCAGTGAGTAGAATACCGCCATGGCGGTGCCGGCAATGGCGCTGGCATGGGCCACACCGGCGTCAGTCAGGGCCTGAATCGGGAATAACTTCATCAGGCCGATACTCATCAATCCGGCGCTGGCGCCAAATGCAAACGTCAACAGGATCATATAAAATTGTGGTGTTTTCAGCATCTCACTGCTGGAAAAGTTAACCGATCCGGCCGCCTTGGCTCCGGCTTCTGCTTCCGGTGGATTCCATCCTTCGGGTTTCCAGCCTTCCGGTGGGAAAACCATCCAAATACCACCGACAACCACCGCTGCAAAAAAGACAATCCCATAGATCGTGAAAGTTTGACTCAGTCCCACGTTAATAATCAGATTGCCCCAGGCGCCGGCCAGCTTGACCCACAGCATGGCGCCAAACCCGAATCCGGCCACTGCCAGACCGGTGATCAAACCTTTCTTATCCGGAAACCAGCGCATGCCAACGGCAATCGGGACCACATAAGCCAGTCCGATACCGGATCCGCCGATTACACCAACAAAGATGAAAATCGGCCAGAAATTTGTTCCGCCGAACAAACCGGCAAACAGATATCCCAGTCCCAGTACAGCGCCACCGGCCATGGCCAGATTCCGAGGGCCGATCTTGGGCATCAGTCGTCCGGCGATTACCATCACGATGGCAAAAAAGGCTAATCCGGCGGAAAACACAGCTTGCGTCTGGGCCGCGGTCCACCCGGCTTCTTTCAAGGATGGGGTGAATACCGACCAGGCGTAGATAGCGCCCAGGCATAATTGAATTACAATTGCGCCAAATACGACTAACCAGCGATTCATCACTTTTGAATTCGAATCCATTATTTCCCCTTCAGTAATTTCTGTCTGATTAAGGTAAAATTCTTTGATCCCAGGCCGGCGTAAATATTCATATCCACTTACCTGAGCTTGATTAATTGCCGGGAATTTATCGACTAATACCAGTTCCCCGATACCATTAAATCAGATAAAACGATCCGGTTATTCGATAGTGAAAAAACACCATTCCGATTCGCCGCTGG
>LSCG01000058.1 GCA_001577055.1 Fidelibacterota bacterium TCS56 | reverse complement strand
AAACACCGCGGCCGGTCGCCGACATCAATCAGATCTGTTGGTTATTAGTCAGCCGTTCCAACTCCGTCAGATAATCGAAGGCTTCCTGATAACTGGCGCCACAATGCTCCTCAGCGGCTGTAAACCGGTGACACACCTCCGGGTACTGAGCCGTCCCATGCAGCCGGCAGTAGTTATCATCAGCCAGGTGGGGGCAGCGCATCCCGGCCGGTTTCCCCTTCGGCATACCCGGCAAAGGCGACGAGATGGATATGGCGATGCAGCAGGCGCCGCAGCCGGGCCTACATTCCATGGCCGGGATCGCTGGGGGCATTATCAAAAATTATCTGGTTCATCCGGCGGCAATTTATTCTACCGGGGCGAAAAATTGCAGATGAAAATATAATTGCATCTTTAAGTTGAGGCTAAAAGAAAGCAGCTATGTTAATCGATTCTCATTGCCATCTATATCTGAAGGGCCTGGATAGCGACCTGCCGGCCGTACTGGCACGGTCGGCGGAACAGGGCATCACCGGCATACTTTGCCCAGCGATTGATTTACCCACCGCGGAGCGGGCGGTGGAAATTGCCGAACAGCATGTGCCGGTGCAGGCGGCGGTGGGCGTGCATCCCAATTATTCCAGCGATCTGCCAGAAGATTATCTGAATCTATTGCGGCGGTTTGCCGCTGAAGATGTGGTGGTGGCCATCGGCGAAATCGGCCTGGATTATTACCGTGAATACTGTCCGCAGGAGCGCCAGCAGCAGATCTTTCGACAGCAACTGGAACTGGCACGGGAAGTGGAACTGCCGGTAATCATCCACAATCGTGACGCCGATGAGGATGTGATCGCCATCCTGCGGGAAAGCGGAATCAGTCGGGGGGTGGCCCATTGTTTTTCCGGCAGCGTCGCCCTGGCGGAGCAATTCATGGAGCTGGGTTTTTACATCTCATTTGCCGGTAACCTGACCTATAAAAACAGTGATCTGCCGCTGGTGGCGCAGAATATCCCGGTGGAGAAACTGCTGGTGGAAACCGACGCGCCGTTCTTAAGTCCCGTGCCCTTTCGTGGCAAACTGAATGAACCGGCCCGAACGCGCTACGTGGCTCTGAAGCTGGCGGCCGTCAAAGGTTTGCCGCCGGAGGAGCTGGCGGACCACACCACCGCCAATACCAAAGCCTTGTTTGGAATCTAGCTTTTCCTGGTTTGACCCCTGCGGGAAGGCTTAGGGAGACCGGAAACCGGAGACGGCAGAACGGGTAATTGCTTCAGAATTAAGGAATCCATAGCCCGCCCTTTTTTAACCTGCGAAACCCGAAGGGTGTAGTGCGTCAGGGCTGGGGAATAGATAGGAACAATTCAGTGTTATTGAGTAACAATTTTTCAATACCTACTGAAACCATTCCGGAACTATATCGACTCCGATGGGATATCGAGTTGTTTTTCAAATGGATCAAGTTAATCCGGCGTAAAGATATTGAAGACGGACAACACCTGAGAATCAAGGCTTTCTACGGTACATCTCTCAATGCGGTAAAAACCCAAGTTTGGATTGCGGTTGGTATGTATGTGCTGGTAGCTATAATCAAAAAGTCCTTGAAAAGTGACCTGAGTCTCTACACAATTCTACAAATTTTGAGTGTGTCTCTGTTTGAGAAAGTACCTCTATATCAGCTACTTACGGAATCGTGTCCCAAATCCCAAGGGGCCATTCCCCTAACCAACTGATATTGTGGGACTTATAGCGGGACACTAGTGAATCCCTAAGATAAAAAAGGAAATTACTACAATAATAATACTTGCA
>LSCG01000059.1 GCA_001577055.1 Fidelibacterota bacterium TCS56 | reverse complement strand
TGGTTTTCCTCGATCACGGTGAATTCAAACTGATCGGTGTAATCAACGCCGATGACACCACCCAGATTTGGGCCGGGATCAATAATTTCGGTTTTGCCATCATGAATGCCGAGTCCCGCGATATGGCACGGCCGGGCGAAAACACCGTTTATGACGAGGAGGGTTATCTAATGAAAGCGGCTTTATTAAGTTGCCGTTCCGTCGATGAATTCGACCATTTTCTGGAACGCACCAATTTAACCGGCCGTGGCGTGACCAGCAATTTCGGTGTGATAGACGCCCAGGGCCAGGCTGCCTTTTTTGAAACCGGCAATCATGAGTATTTTCGTTATAACGCCGCCGATACCACCCTATGCCCCGCCGGTTTCCTGGCACGGGCCAATTTTGCCGAACACGGATATAACGACGAGGCTTACGGCCATGGACGCTATCGCGAAGCCCGTGAACTGGCCGATGAACTGTCAGCGGCAGGCAAACTTTCGCCGGTCAATCTGATCAGCCGGGTAATCAAAGATATCAGCACTATCGAAGGAAAAACAGACCGGGCCTCCACCGCCGGAACCGTCAATCGCTACCGCACGGTTTCCACTTCCGTGTTCGAAAGCAGCCTGCCCGGGGAAAATCCCTTGCTGGGCACCTGTTGGATCGTGCTGGGGGAGCCATCCGTTTCCGTCGCCATCCCCTTATGGGTTATGGCCGGTGAAGTGCCCGTTCAACTGGATGGCGCCGGCGCGGCGCCCCTCAATCTGGAATTTCAGCGCCTGAAAGCCTATGTTTATCCCGACAGCGCCCAACCCGAAATGATTGATGTCCAACGGCTGCGCCGGGTCAGTAAACAAACATTTAAAATTCAGAAATGGGTTTTCAGGAAAACCAAACGGCAACTGAAGAAATGGCGCCGCAACCAGCCCACCCCGGCGGAAGTGGCGGAGTTTCAGGACCGGATTACCACCGGGCTGATGCAAAAATTGGCGAAAATTAAATTGTAATCAGGCGCGCACCAGACTTCAGCACCCGGGTCAGCGGTTCGCCCCAGTACTTGATTTCGACACCGATTTCCTTCATCTTCTCATCAACAAGCAGATTTTCGGCACAGGTCCGGCAGGCGCTGAGCCGCACGCCATTTTCCTTCAATTCCATCAGTTCCCGCCGGACAGATTGGTTTTCGAGGACCAACCGGTCAACAGAAAAATAACCAGTGGCACAATCATCAAAATACTTTTCATTACAACTCCTGTCTTTCATTAATTCAAAACACCG
>LSCG01000060.1 GCA_001577055.1 Fidelibacterota bacterium TCS56 | reverse complement strand
CCAACGTCAGCCACCATGGGCAGCATGATGTCGACCTGTCCGTGCGCGGCAGCGCGAAGAATGGCCCGGAGGTGGCGCTCGAGGTATTCGGGTTCTAACAGCAGGAATCGGATTCCCCGCCAGCCCAGGAATGGATTGTCCTCTTTCCCGAAATCGACGTAGGGCAGGGGCTTGTCACCCCCGACATCGAGGACTGCAATGACCAGGACGCTGCCATTCATCCCGGCGCCGGAGACATTTCATTATCGCAACAAAATGGAATTTACGATTTCCAACCGCCGCTGGCTGGTGGCCGGTCAACCGGAACCGGTCAATCCCAATTTCGCCCTGGGTCTTCACATCCCGGGCCGTTTTGATAAAATTCTCGACATTGATTCCTGCCACATCCAGCCTGAAATCGGTAACCGGATTACCGCTGTCGTTCGTGAAACGGCCATAGCCAATGGTTTAAAGCCCTACGATCCCAAAACCCATATCGGTTTTTTACGTCACCTGGCCGTGCGCTTCACCCACGGTGGTGATCAGGTAATGATCAACATTGTCACCGCCTGGGAGAATCCTGACGGTCTGGCTCCGGTGGTGACGGCCCTGACAGACGCCTTCCCCCAAATAAAATCAATCGTCAATAATGTCAATACCCGCCGCGGGGACACGGCTTTCGGCGAGAAGGAAATCCTACTGTTCGGGACCCCCACCATTACCGAACAGCTTAATGATCTGACTTTCGAGATTTCCGCCAATTCCTTTTTCCAGACCAATACCCGCCAGGCAGACAATCTGTATCAGGCGGTGTTAACCGGCGCCAACCTCAGTGGTGAGGAAATTGTGTACGACCTGTTTTGCGGAACGGGTTCCATCACCCTCTTCCTGGCCCGCCAGGCACAAGAGGTATTCGGCTTTGAAATCGTCCCTCCCGCTGTTGAAGATGCCACCCGAAATGCTCTGACCAACGGTAGTACCAACGCTCATTTCCAGGTGGCAAATCTGGATTCATTTTTCCGCCGGCCTGATAACTATAGCAATTTACCCCAACCCGATGTTATCGTCATCGATCCACCGCGGATAGGAATTCATGAAAAACTGGCAACCAGTCTGCCGCAGATTGGAGCTCAGCGCCTGGTTTATGTTTCCTGCAATCCAACTACTCAGGCGCGTGATACAGGCTACCTGATAAATGGCGGTTATCACCTGGCTCATCTGACGATGGTGGACATGTTTCCACACACCCCGCATATCGAAACCGTGGCCGTTTTTCAGCGCAACTGAGCCCCGCTTCGCCACCTGACTGCTAATCGACCAAACTCTATCTTATATATTTTGGGATTTACGTCGTAAATTTTTATTCATGCGCAGGTGGTTTCGTTATGTAATTCGTAATCGATTTATCCAGATTGCCGGCGGTATTTTTATTGTGATGGTCGTTGGCGGTCTGATTTTGCGTATTTTCGAGGACGGCGATATTATTCAGGGTGGAACTCCCTTTTGGTGGGCAATTGTTACGATGACCACCGTGGGCTACGGTGACTTTACGCCGGAGACCCCCTTGGGGCGGCTGTTCGCCATTTTCATAATGTTTGCCGGCATTTCGCTGGTTTCATTGCTCACCGCCACCATATCATCGATTTTTGTAGCCCGTAAAATCCGGGAGGACAAAGGTTTGGAAAAATTAGACCTCAGTCAGCATATTATTTTATGCGGCTGGAATAAAAATGCCGAACAGATCATCGACGCCCTCCAGTTTCTGGCCGACCGCGATTACCAGGACCTGGTGATGATCAACGATCTGGGCGAAGATGACGTGAACCGCCTGAAAAACCGCTATCAGAAACTTAACCTGCGTTTCGTTGCCGGGGACTTCACCCGCGAGGCCATCCTGGCGCAGGCCAATCTGGCGGAAGCCGATACGGTAATGATTATTCCCAATCAGAGCCGCAGCGATTATGCCGGCAGTCCTGATGAAAAAACCATCTTTGCCACTCTGACTATCAAAGGTCTGGCGCCCAACGTGCGGGTGGTGGCTTACCTGAATAATCGCGAAAATCTGACCCATATCAAGCGGGCCAACGCCGATGAGGTGGTTCTCAGCGATGATTTCGGCGCCTTCATGGTAGCCGCCCATGTGATGCACCCCGGCATCCCGCAGACGGTCAATTCCCTGATGGACAGCAAGTCCGACACCAACTTCCGCCGAGTGGATATTCCCATTGACTTCAAAGGGAAATCTTTCGATGATTTATTTAACCACTTCCGCACAAAAAATGGCTGGATTCTGATCGGCGTATATTCGGAAGAAGAAAACCTGGGGATCGGGGAAATCCTGTCATCCGACCAGTCCGCGCTGGACGCCTTTATCGAGCGCAAACTGAAGGAAGGTGGCATATCCCTGCAGGAAGAAAGCCGGGTTACCGTCGTGGTGAACCCCGATCCTGATTACCCAATCAAGCCCAATGAACGGGCTATTATCATACCGTGACCGCCATGGATATCACATACCTGCAGAAATTTGCCTTATTCGATGGCCTGGGCGACCGGGAACTGGGCGAATTTATCGAAGCTGTCCGGGAAATTACGATCCCGGCCGGCGAAAATTTCATAACCGAAGGCGAGATGGGCGATTCGATTTTCCTCCTGCTGAAGGGTGAAGTTGAGATCAACCAGGCCCTGACCCTGCCCATGGGCAAAGGCAGCAGTGACAATCGTGAGAAATCGATCATTCGCCTTTCCAGCGATCTCCGGCCCATGTTCGGCGAAATGTCGTTATTTAATGAAAATGATCGCCGTACCGCCAGTGTTAAAACCCTGACGGAATGCCGCCTGGCTAAGATTTTGAAAACCGACCTGTTCCGCATCTGCGATCAATACCCGGCTACCGGCTATATCGTGATGCGCAATATGTGCGGCACCCTGTGTGGCAATCTGGTTAAAGCTAACCGTAATGTTTTGAAACTCACCACGGCTTTCAGCCTGCTATTGGAACGCTGAACCCCAAACCGATTTTGGAAACCATTCACCTATGACGAAGCCACTGGAAAAAGTATACGATCCCCGACAGGTGGAAGACCGCTGGTACCGGCACTGGCTGGACAAACAGTATTTCCACAGTACTCCCGATCCGGAGAAAAAACCCTACACTATTCTGATTCCACCGCCCAATGTTACCGGTATGCTGACCATGGGGCATGTGCTGAATAATACCATGCAGGATATCCTGATTCGAAAAGCCCGCATGGAAGGGCGCGAAGCCTGCTGGATACCCGGCACCGACCACGCTTCGATTGCCACCGAGGCTAAAGTGGTAAAGATGCTTCAGGACAAAGGTATCGATAAACACCGCCTTTCCAGGGATGAATTCCTCAAGCATGCCTGGGAATGGAAAACCAAATTCGGCGGTATCATCATCCAGCAATTGAAGAAGCTGGGCTGCTCCTGCGACTGGGAGCGGGAACGCTTCACCATGGATGAGGGCTACTCCCGGGCAGTTCTGGCGGCCTTCGTACACCTGTACGAAAAGGGCCTGATCTACCGCGGCCACCGCATGGTAAACTGGTGCCCGGTGAGCAAATCGGCTATTTCTGACGAAGAAGTGCTCTACCGCCAGGTGTCCGGTAAACTGTGGTATTTCAAATATCCGGTGACCGGCGCGGACAATGAATATGTCACTGTGGCCACCACCCGCCCGGAAACCATGCTGGGCGACACGGCAGTTGCGATAAATCCCGGCGACGAGCGTTTCCGACCACTGATCGGTAAAACACTGACGCTGCCACTGGTGGGACGGGAAATCCCCGTTATCACCGATGAATTTGTCGATCCCGAATTTGGTACCGGTTGCGTAAAAGTGACTCCGGCCCACGATCCCAATGATTTCGCCATGGGCGAAACACATAATCTGGAATTCATCAACATCATGAATGACGACGCCTCACTGAATGAGAACGTACCGGAGAAATACCGGGGCCTGGATCGCGAGGTGGCCCGCCGGCAGGTGGTGACCGATCTGGAAGAACTGGGACTGATCGCCAAAATCGAAGACTATACCCACAAGGTCGGCTATTCCGAACGCGGTAATGCACCGATTGAAAATTATATCTCCGAGCAATGGTTCCTGAAAATGACCGAGCTGGCCAAACCGGCGATTGAAGCGGTTGAATCTGGCAAGATCAAATTCCATCCCGCCCACTGGACCAAGACCTACGATCACTGGATGAGCAATATCAAGGACTGGTGTATCAGCCGCCAATTGTGGTGGGGACATCGGATTCCGGTGTGGACCCACAATAACACCGGCGAATTGCACGTGGCGGTGGAACCGCCGGCCGATCCGGAAAACTGGACCCAGGATCCGGATGTGCTGGACACCTGGGCCAGCTCCTGGCTATGGCCGTTCGCCACCCATTCCTGGCCGGATGACTCGGAAGGACTGCGCTACTACTATCCCACCCAGACTTTGATTACCGGCCCCGATATCATCTTCTTCTGGGTGGCGCGCATGATCATGGCCGGACAGGAATTTTTAGGCGATATCCCTTTCAGCGATGTGTATTTCACCAGCATCCTGCGGGACGAGCAAGGCCGCAAATTCAGTAAATCGCTGGGGAATTCTCCCGATCCCTTCGATCTGTTCGAAGAATTCGGAACCGATGCCGTCCGTTTCGGCATCATGCTCATGGCGCCCCAGGGCCTGGACGTGCTTTTCTCCAATTCCCGCCTGGAAGTGGGCCGCAATTTCATGAACAAACTGTGGAACGCCGCCCGCTTCGTGCAGATGAACCTGGACGGTGGTGAAATTCCCGAGTTGGATGAAGCAATGATATCCTCCCTGGAACTGCCGGAACGGTGGATTGTCAGCCGTATGCACCATACCATCGAGCGTATCAACCGGCGCCTGGACGGCTTCAATTTCAATGAAGGCGCCAAAATAATCTATGATTTTACCTGGAGCGACTTCTGCGACTGGTATATCGAAATCGCCAAGACCCGCTTCAACAGTGACGATCCCCAACTGGCCCGGCAGGCGGCGGCCGTTGCCGTTTACGTGCTGCGCGGAATCCTGCGCCTGCTCCACCCCTATGCTCCGTTCATCACCGAAGAATTGTGGCAATCCTTCAAACCCGCTTCAGCCGGTGATATCATCGTCAGCGACTGGCCGCAACTGAATACCGGCTTGATAGCTGAAGAGATTGAGCAATCGATGGCCCTGCTGCAGGAAGTAATCACTGCCATTCGTACCATTCGCAGTCGCATGAATCTCCCTCCGGGCAAAAAAGCCCAATTGGTAGTACGGGCCCCACAACCGGAATTTGCAAAGATTGCCCCCCATGTGCCCATCATCAAAACACTGGCTCGTCTTACCGATGTAAATTCCGGTGAAGATTTGCCCAAGCCGCCCCATTCCGCCACGGCAGTTGTCGGCAAGTTGGAGTTATTTATTCCGCTGGCGGGCCTGATCGACCTGGCCGTAGAACGGGAACGGCTGCAGAAGCGCTACCAGGAACTTGAGAAGCATCTGGGTGGTATCAGGAAGAAACTGGAAAACGAGAATTTTGTCAACCGTGCTCCGGCGGCGGTGGTGGATAAAGAACGGCAGAAAGTTCAGGATTTCACCCACGAACTGGATAAAATCCACCGGAATCTGGAATTACTAGCGTAGATCGGAATTATAATGAAAATAATTGGACATTTAATAAATAAGCTGTTGAGACCGGCGGCCTTCTGGTCACTGCTGATTCTTACAGGCAGCGGCTGGGCTCAATCCACCGGGGCGGCCATGACCCTGTACAAAGATGGTACGGCCCTGATCAAACAGCCGGTGGCCTGGACGGTGGAAACCGGGATTAATAATGTTCATTTTGACGGTTTTCCCGATGGTCTGCTGGAAGATTCCCCGTTCCTGGTGGTAGAAGGCGCCCGGGTCGGCTATCAGCGCCTGAATCTGGATGTGTTCACCTGGGACAGATTTTACCGCCAGCGGATCGGCGAAGAGGTGGAAGTCCGGCTGGTGAGTGGCGAGGAATATGAGGGCTTCCTGCGCCATTTTGACCGGCAGCAGGTCATCTTGCAGGATAAAGACGAATACCGCCAAATTCCCCGCGACCGCCTGGAGTGGATTCTGGCGACAGGTATCGTGGAGAATCCACCGGTCAAACCCTATTTAAGCTGGGATATTTACTCCCGCTCCAACCGCCAGGTCAGCGGTGAATTATCCTATTTGACCGGCGGCTTTGACTGGAACGCCATCTACCGGCTGGTGCTCGAACCGGATACCACCCTGGCCGAATTGGTCACGGAAGCGATTATTTACAATCGCAGTGATTTCGCTTTCTCAGATCTGGAATTGCAACTGGTGGAAGGTCACCTGCACCGGACGCAACCAGCGGGTAGAAGACCTAAAATGTCCGCCCGAGGAATGGCGCCGGAAGGGCTGGCTCTCGATGCCGTTGCCCCTAGAATACCCGCACAGAGTGGCCTGGGCGATTACCATATCTATTATCTGCCGGAGCGGATCGCCCTGGAAGGTCAGCAGAATATTACCGTCAGGTTATACAATTCTTCGCGCGTCAATCTGATTAAAACTTACCTGTTTACCAATTCCGAACGCAGTACCAGGGAAGAACCACTTATGATTGAATATAAATTCGCCAACACAGTTGAAAATGAGCTGAACAAACCCCTGCCCCAGGGTAAGGTGGAAATCTATCAGGCCACCGATCGCGGGGGACTGGAATTCATGGGTGAGGACAATATCTCCCAGGTGCCGCGTGGCGAAGTGGTGGCGTTAATCGCCGGTCGCGCTTTCGACGTGATGGGTAAACGCCGGGTAATCAATTACGACCGCCAGCGCAAAAGTGAAGAAGCAGTGATCGAATTGACCGTGGCTAACAGCCGTGATGAGGGGATCGATGTGCATCTGATCGAGCATATCAGTGGTGATTGGGTGATCCGCAATGAATCGGCTATGTATATCAAAGTAGACGCCAATACAATTAATTTTCCCCTGGAAGTACCGGCTGACTCTACCATCAGCGTGACATACACCTACCGGAAAGCCTGGAATTGACATTGGCTTGAGTCAGTCGCGCCAGATTGATTTAACCACCTCCATCCAATACCTGCACGGCGTAGGACCGGCGCGAGCCCGCGCTTTGGAAGCCAGTGGCATAACCACAGTTTACGACCTTTTTTATTACTTCCCGCGACGCCATCTGGATCGCACTTCCGTTACGCCTTTGCGTGAAATACGGCGTGACCAATCTGCCACGGTGGTTGGCACAGTGGAAGTCGCCGGCGAAAGGCGCGCCCGCAAACGGAAGTATTTCCAGGCGGTAATCTCCGACGGAACCGGTCTGCTGAACCTGGTGTGGTTCCGTGGAGCCCCATATCTCGCCAAAAAAATCAAGAAGGGCGTCCGGCTGGCCGTCAGCGGTAAAATAGAATTTTTCCAGGGTCACCAGATTGTCCATCCGGAATTTGATTTAATTGACCAGGATGAGGATCCCCTGCATACCGGTGCGGTGGTACCTATCTATCCTTTGACCGGTGAACTGAAAAAAGTACGCGTCGATAATCGTGCGCTGCGGCGTACCATCCGCCAGGTTCTGGAGCAAATAGGGCAAATCGACGATTTGCTGCCCGCTGCACTGCTTGATCGCTACGGCCTGACCAACCTGGACCAGGCCCTGCGCAAAATTCATTACGCCGAAAATATCGATGAATTGCAACAGGCCCGCCGCCGCCTGAAATTCGATGAACATTTCTTCCTGATGCTGCTCATGGCCCTGCGGAAAGCCAATCTGAAGACCGGCACTGCGCCGGAAATCGACGCCCTGGGTACGCGTTTCCAGTTGGTTTATGACCAATTGGAATTTGACCTCACCGGCGCTCAACAAAAGGTGATCAAAGAAATTCGCCATGATCTGGGCCGTGGCAGGCCCATGAATCGTCTGCTCCAGGGAGACGTGGGTTCCGGGAAAACTATCGTGGCCCTGCTTTCGGCGGCTATTGCCATTGGCAACGGTCACCAGGTAGCGCTGATGGCGCCTACCGAAATCCTGGCACAGCAGCATTTTACCTCGATTAAAGCATTCAGCGAGCGTGCACAAATCACCTGCGCCCTGATCACCGGGGGACAAAAATCAGCCGAACGCCGGCAACTGCTTGCGGCCCTGGCGGAAGGTCGCATCGATCTGATCGTCGGCACTCATGCCATGATTCAATCCTGGGTGGAATTCGCCAGGTTGGGTTTGGTGATCATCGATGAGCAGCATCGTTTCGGCGTCGTGCAACGGGGACACTTGCTGGCCAAAGGATACAACCCCCATCTGCTGGCCATGACCGCCACCCCCATCCCCCGCACCATGGCCATCACCTATCACGGCGATATGGATTTATCGATTATTGATGAGCTGCCGGCCCATCGTCAACCGGTCACTACCAAAGTGGTGAACAGCGACCGTTTAAACCGGGTTTACCATTTCATCCGGGACGAAGTTGAAGAGGGGCGGCAGGCAATCGTGGTTTATCCGCTGGTGGAAGAAACGGAAAAATCCGATCTGGCGGCCGCCACGGAAGCTTTCACCCAACTGGCCTCAGGGGACTTTCGCCAGCAAAAGGTGGGATTGCTCCACGGCCGCTTGAAACCGGATGAAAAAGACAAAGTAATGGCGGCTTTTGCCGCTAATGAAATCAATATTCTGGTAGCCACCACCGTGATCGAGGTGGGCATCGATGTACCCAACGCTTCGGTAATGCTGGTGGAACACGCCGAACGCTTCGGTCTGACCCAGTTACATCAGTTGCGCGGCCGGGTCGGACGCGGTAATGCCAAGAGTTATTGTATCCTGGTACAGCGCAAGACCGGCGACACGGCCGACCGCCGCCTGGGAATTATGGAAGAAACTTCCGATGGTTTCAAAATTGCCGATGAGGATTTGCAGATTCGAGGACCCGGGGAATTTTTCGGCGCCCGCCAGAGTGGATTCATCAAATATAAAATCGCCGATATGCTTACCGACGGGCCGATTATTCGTCAGGCCCGGCAGGCCGCCTTCGAACTGGTGGAAAATGATCCGCACCTGCGCAAACCGGAACATGTCACCATCCGCCGGCGGTTTGTCAGTGAATATCAGCATCTGCTGGAATTAGTCAACATAACCTGAAACAGCCGCTTCAATTTGAATAATATTACTATTTTTGCCATTGCCGTCAGCCTGGCCATGGATGCCTTCGCAGTGTCGCTGGTAGGGGGAGCCACCATTCATCCTCTGACCGGCCGTCACGTTTTTCGCCTGGCTTTTCATTTTGGCCTGTTCCAGTTCTTAATGCCGATCATCGGCTGGCTGGCCGGTACCTCGGTAATTGATTATATCGCCGCATTCGACCACTGGATCGCCTTCGGTCTGCTGGGACTGATCGGCAGCAAAATGATTTATGAATCATTTCAACCGACAAGCGAGATTACCAAAGATATCTCCCGGGGCTGTAGCCTGGTGGGATTATCGCTGGCCACCAGTATCGACGCCCTGGCCATCGGAATCACCTTAAGCGCCCTGCGCGTAGAGATCTGGTATCCCAGTGTGATCATCGGCCTGGTGGCAGCGGGATTTTCCATTGCCGGGATTTTCATCGGACGAAAGGGTGGGCGTTTTCTGGGCAAGCGCTTTGAATTAATCGGCGGTTTAATTTTGATCGGCATCGGCGTAAAAATCCTGATTGAACATCTGATCTGACCAGGTGAAATAAGTACTCACAACGCGCGTCAAATCTTAAAATGGCAACTATTAGAATCATCGGAGGCACCGGCTTCGTAGGTCAGAACCTGGTCCAGCTTCTGATTGCTGTTGGATATTCACTGCGCCTGCTGGTGCGGCAACCGGTAGCCTCCATTGAGCCCAACATCGTTCAAATCACCGGATCACTCGGCACTGCGAAAACTGGCTGTGCCGGTGCCGTCGTGACCAGTAAACATATTGGCCGGGCTATTGCGGCGCTGGTCCTGGTTTCCCTTGTCCCGGGATCAAATGGCAATGCTGTTAGAAGAAAATGTCTGCGATTCAAGCCAACTGTTCCGGCAATTCGATTTAACACCGCATCCATTTATTCCTGCCAGCCTGAATTACCTGAAATACTGACAATTGATATCAGAAAAGGATTGTAGGATTAATTTATCTGGGTTAACTTTCCTTTCGATCGTTATGCAATTAAGTCTCATTAACATTTGAATAAACATCCGGCCACACTAATTTGGCAACCATAAAATAGAATTATAACAACCCGACAATGATGAATACTCAAAACACCCTATTCAAATTATTTACTGTCAACCTGCTGTTTCTAAGTTTCTGGGGCTGTACCCAAGCCCCGGTCCGGCTTAAACCCGCGGTCAGCTCCGACGATCTGATGGTGCACATAACCAATCTGGCCAGTGATGAACTGGCCGGTCGCAAACCGGGTACGCAGGGCGACCGTGATGCGACGGCATATATCGAGCGCACACTGCTGCAAGCAGGATTTACGAAGGAGGAAATCACCCGCCAGCCATTCGAAATTACCGTGGATGTGAAAGCTGGTCCGGATAACTCCCTTCGTCTCGGTGATTACCAGGCCCGGCCGCTGGTGGATTTCACACCCCTGTCATTTTCTTCCTCCGGGAAACTTAATGCCGCAGTAGTTTTCACCGGATATGGCTATGCCTTCAGCAGCGACAGCCTGAGTCGCGATGATTACGCCGGCGCCGATGTCGGTGGGCAATGGGCAATGGTTCTGCGCGGCGATCCCGATCCCGATAATCCCGACAGCCCCTATTTACCGTATAGTTCATTGCGCAATAAAATTTACACTGCCCGCGACCAGGGGGCAGCCGGCGTGCTGTTTGTCTCCGGACCCCAATTCGACCCCGACGACGACCTAATCGATCTGGGCATTGTAAAAGGCAGCCGCAGTGTGGGCCTGCCGGTAATCCATATCAAACGCCAGTTGGCCAACCGAATTTTAAGTGAAAATGGCGCGGTTATCGGTGAATTGGAAAAACAACTCAATGCCGGAGAAAGCATGGCGCCCATCCCAATTGAAGCCAGCTTGACGGTTGTCACCGATCTTGAGATCACCACCGCCTGGACAGATAATATCCTGGCAACCATACCTGGCAGCGACCCCCAATTACGCGATAATTACGTAGTGATCGGCGCCCATTATGACCATTTGGGAATGGGCGGCCCCGGTTCCGGTTCCCGGCGGCCCGATACTATGGCTGTCCACAACGGCGCCGACGACAATGCTTCGGGGGTGGCAGCGGTACTGGAAATTGCCCACCAACTGCGTAATTCATCGGTAAAACCTAAACGCAGCCTCCTGTTGGCCTTTTTCGGCGCCGAAGAAATGGGCCTGCTGGGGTCCAAGCATTTTATTGCCGAGTCCACTATTGACATCGACAAAATCACCGCCATGCTTAATCTGGATATGTTGGGTAATTACCAGCCGGACTCCACCACCCTGAATATCGGCGGAACCGGAACGGCCGTCGGGCTGGCGGATATTATCAACCAGGTGGCGGAGGCCAACGGTATCACTACATCGCTGTCACCGGAGGGCTACGGCCCCTCGGATCACGCTGCTTTTTACACCAGTGATATTCCCGTGTTGTTTTTCTTTACCGGAGCTCACGACCGCTACCATACGCCCGCCGATGATGCCCGGTTCATCAACTATCAAGGTGAAGAGCAGGTGGTCCGGATGATTACCGATCTGACCAGCCGCCTGGCCAATCGCAGTGAAAAACTGGTATTCCAGGAAGCGGGACCCAAAACCCGCAGCACCTACCGGCGGCGTTTCAAGGTCACCCTGGGAATCATGCCCGATCATACCGCCCTGGATGTACCGGGACTGCGGGTCGATATACCGATTCCCGGGCGTCCGGCGGCGCTGGCAGGGATGCAAAAAGGGGATGTGATCATTGCCATGGATGGTAAATCCGTCGGCGATATTTACGAATACATGCACCGTCTGTCAGAATTCAAGGTGGGACAGCGCATCAGCGTGGAAGTACTCCGCGACGGGCAGAAACATATTTTAATCGTGGAGCTGTAACCGAGCAATGCGCGGACACCGTCGTTTCGGATTCAGACGGAAACACCACCGTCGCCCCCACGGACTGTGCCTCAGTGATTTGCAGGCCGGTGAAAAAGCACTGGTGACGACCATCGGCGGCAGCGAACATTTCCGCATCCGCCTGATGGAAATGGGTCTGCTGGCCGGTGATGAAGTGGAAGTGAGCAAATACGCGCCCCTGCAGGATCCGGTGGAACTCATAGTGAAAGGTTATCATCTGGCCCTGCGGGTACGGGATGCCGCCAAGATCGGGGTAGAACGGATCGACGATTGAATAAATCCCATAAGCGGATTGCCATCGCCGGTAATCCCAACAGCGGCAAGACGACAATATTTAACGCCATCACCGGCGCCCATCAAAAAGTGGGCAACTGGCCCGGGGTCACGGTGGAGCGCAAAGAAGGTAAATTATTTTATAACGACACCAGCTTTGATGTAATCGACCTGCCCGGTACCTATTCCCTGGCTTCCTTTTCCATCGAAGAAACCATCGCCCGTGCCTATATCATAGATGAACACCCTGACGTGGTGATCAACATAATTGATGCTTCCAACCTGAGTCGCAACCTCTATTTAACCACCCAGTTGATTGAGCTGGGCGCGCCCCTGATCGTGGTGCTGAACATGATGGACATGGCTACGGAAAAAGGTCTTGAGATTGATAGTAAAACGCTCGAAGTACTGCTGGGGGCGCCAGTAGTCAAAGTAGTTGGTCGCACCGGTGAAGGTATCGACGACCTGAAAGCAGCCATTGCCCGCGTATCCCTGGAAGTGCTGGAGAAACGCTATTTACAGATCACCTATCCCCGGGAGGTGGAACAGGAAATTGAACAGATCACTTCCGAATTGGATAAGCTGGAAATGGCCCGGGGGCGCCATCGCTGGCGGGCGGTGAAACTGTTGGAGCGGGACAAGACCTCCACCGATAAATTACTGGCCCACCCGGAGGGTGAACAATTGCTGCCGCAGATCGAGGAAGCAGCCCAACGGATTGAAGCCATCTATCACGATACCAGCCGGGCCATCATCAGCCAGGCCCGCTATGCTTTTGTTCAGGGTGCCCTGACCGAGTGCGTTCGCGAACTGCAAAGCGATCCCGTGGATTACAGCCGCCGCATTGACCGCTTCCTTACACATAAATGGCTGGGTCTGCCGGTCTTTGGCGCCATGCTTTGGATAATGTTCCAGTTGACCTATGCCATCGGCTCCTATCCCATGGCCTGGATCGACCGGGGAGTGGCCGGAATCATGAATTATCTTACCACAATCATGCCGCCGGGGATGTTCACCAGTCTGGTAGTGGACGGCGCCATTGGCGGCGTGGGCGCCATTGCCGTATTTCTGCCCAATATTTTCATCCTGTTCTTCATCATCGCCCTGCTGGAAGACAGTGGCTACATGGCCCGGGTAGCTTTCATCATGGACCGGGTGATGCATTCGCTGGGCCTGCACGGCAAGGCCTTCGTGCCCATGATTATGGGCTTTGGCTGCAATGTGCCCGCTATCATGGGCACACGGATTCTGGAAACCCGCCGCGACCGCATCCTGTCTATTCTGATTAATCCTTTCATGAGCTGCTCGGCCCGTTTCCCGGTGTATGTGCTGGTGGCGGGAGCATTCTTTCCCCGGCATGCCGGTACGGTGATTTTCAGCATGTATGTCCTGGGTATCGTGGCGGCCATCGGCTCGGGGCGGCTATTCAGTCGCACAATACTGTCGGGTTTGTCGCGGCCATTTGTGATGGAATTACCCCAGTATCAATTGCCAACGGCCCGCTCGCTGCTGATGCATACCTGGGAGCGGGGAGTAATATTCATTCGCAAGATGGGTACGATCATCCTTACCGGTTCAATCATCATCTGGGCTTTAGGCTATTTTCCCCGGCAGGTGGAATTAACCCAGGATTATCAGGCGCTGGAGAAGCAGACCCTGGCATGGAGTAGTCAGCAGCAGGCAGAAATCGATTCACTGCTGACCGAGTCGCGGCAGGCGGCGGAAGCCAGCCACACCTCCCTGCTGGTTCCATTTGAGGAGAGTGAAGCCTGGAACAAATTGCAGCAGCAGTACGACAGGCGTAAAAAGGACCTGCAAGTACAGCGGCAAAGCAAGCTGGAGGAAATCCGCTACCGGCGTATGGCGGAAATCATGGAGCAGCGCTGGATCGGTCGGTTAGGGAAGCTGATCGAACCGCTGGTGGCTCCGCTGGGCTTTTCCTGGCGGGAGAGCGTGGCTCTGGTAACCGGTTTTGTTGCCAAGGAAATCGTGGTTTCCACTTACGGGGTTTTGTTCGGTGTGGGTGATTCCGCCGATGAAGAAAATCTGGGCATTATTACCAATTTGCGCCGGTCAGGGATGACGGCCACGGTGGCCCTGGCTTTCCTGGTATTTACCCTGCTTTATACGCCCTGTTTAGCCACAGTAGCGGTAATCAAACGGGAAACGGCCAGTTGGAAGTACACCCTGCTCTCCATCGGCTATTCCCTGACCCTGGCCTGGGTGCTGGCCTT
>LSCG01000057.1 GCA_001577055.1 Fidelibacterota bacterium TCS56 | reverse complement strand
TGAAAAAGAAAAGAAGTAAATTCAGTTATTCCGGTTGGGATTTAAGTCAAGGCCACCACTCGGGGTCGCGAACGATAAACTAGAAACAAATTCGAATATACCGCGTTATTTCCGCAAAGCTTAAAGCTGTCTCCCGGACAGTGGTTTGAATCATAGGTCTCAAGCAAATATACCAGTTGTGAAAGCAAACCAGATTTCATATTGCGATGATTAGATTCGCTAATCCGTTATTTCTACTTCTACTGGGGATTGTCCCCCTGCTGATATGGTATCTTAGCCGCATCGGGCGGCGGTATGAAGGTACGATCAGGATTCCCTCAGCCCGTCATCATTTCGATCGCTTTCGCCGCCGTGGCGCTCTCCGTATCCGCCTGCTGCGCGGTTTGCAATTATGTGTTATCGCTTTACTAATTATCGCCCTGGCGCGTCCGCGCATTGTGGATTCCTTAAGTGAAACTACCGTTGATGTGGTTGATATTATCCTGGTAATTGATATTTCTTCCAGTATGCTGGCTCAGGATTTTCAGCCCAACCGGTTGGAAGCGGTTAAATCCACGGCGGCTGATTTCATCGCCAACCGTTCTGCCGATCGGATTGGTATCCTGGTTTTTGCCAAGGAAACGTTCGTCCAGTGCCCGTTGACGGTGGACAAGGATGTGCTGCATTCCCTGCTGGGGGAAATTACCGTGGCGGAAAAATCTTATGACGGCACCGCCATCGGGATGGCCATTGCCAATGCCACCAATCGCCTGCGAAATAGTCCGGCAAAAAATAAACTGATGATTCTGCTGTCTGACGGCAGCAATAATGCCGGTCAGTTGGATCCCCTTACGGCTGCCGATCTGGCACGACAATTCGGGATAAAAATTTATACCGTCGGCGCCGGACAGAAAGGAACTGCCCCTTATCCCGTAAGCGGCCGTGGTGTCATGCGGATCGAAGTGGACATGGATGAACCCACCCTGAAAGAAATTGCTCGTGTGACCGGCGGGAAATACTACCGGGCGGAAAATGAAACCAGTCTGGCCGAAATTTACGATGAAATCAACCGCATGGAACGCACGGAAATCCGCGTGCGGGAATATACCGAGTACCGGGAATTGTTTCCCTGGTTCATGATTCCCGCCTTGGTGTTGGGATTGTGCCATGAAATTCTGGCAAGGATCGTTTTCAGGAGCCGCGTATGGTAAATTTTCGCTTTCCCCTGTTGCTGTATCTTTATTTTCCCATTATTCTGGGCTGGCTGATCTGGCGTTTCCGGTACTCTCGCTCGCGGCCGCTCATGGAGGGTGTCTCCCCGGCCCTGCAAGCTAACTTGATGAATCGAATCGCACTAAATTCGATGCGCTGGCGGCGGATCGCTGCATTTTTAGGGTTGTTGCTGCTGTTATTAGCAGCCTCCGGACCACAAATCGGCACCCGGTTAACGCCGGTGGAGCGCAAAGGGGTGGACCTGGTTTTCGCATTGGACGTATCCGAGAGTATGAATGCCCGCGATGTGAAACCCAGCCGATTGGAAAAAGCCAAGTTTGAGATATCCCAGATGATACGTGATTTAGCCGGCGATCGTGTCGGTCTGATTGTCTTTGCCGGCAGCAGTAATCTTTACCTGCCGCTAACCAGCGATTATGAAGCGGCCCAGCTTTTTCTGGATGCAATCGATACGGATATGATTCCCAACCAGGGTACCGATCTTGGTACGGCATTGCGTACGGCGATCAATGCTTTCCCGGAAGAAAGTGAACAATACAAAGTGCTGATTCTGGTCAGTGATGGCGAAGATCATCAGGGCGTCGCCGTCCGTTTGGCCGATAACGCGGCTAAAACCGGGATACGCATTCATACCGTGGGGCTTGGGACTACAACCGGCTCGTTGATCCCGGTGGTGAAATCCTCCGGTGATACCGAAGAATACAAGCGTGACAGTCAGGGTCGGCTGGTAACCTCAATTCTCAATCAGGATATTCTGCAGGAAATTGCCAACGCGGGTCGCGGTATCTTCGTGCGGTTCGAAAACCGTCTGGCCAGCTATCGTGAAGTGCTGGCGGAAATCAACAGCATGGAGAAGCGAACAATTGAAACCCACCAGTATTCCCAATTCGAGGATCGTTTCCAGGCTTTTGCTGTTCTGGCACTGGTGATGCTGGTGCTGGCCCAGGTGATCCCAACCCGGCGTTCCAGCGACGACACCTGGCGCGGCAGGATGGTGTGACATGCACAGATTAATTATCATATTCCTGTTAATCTCACAAATCTGGGCAGTGGACAAAGGTAATCGCTATTTTTGGCAGGAGGATTACGAAAACGCCCGGCGCTACTATGAAGAATACCTGCAGCGTGATCCGGACAATGCCGCCGCCAGCTTTGGTTTGGGCGCCACGGCTTATAATCAACAGGATGTGGAACAAGCCCGTGCGGCTTTTGAAAGTGTACTAAAGACCAGCGACCCTGAATTGCGGGCCAAGGCCTATTACAATATGGGCAATACCCTTTTTCAACAGCAGAAAGCCGATGAAAGTCTGGCTTTTTACCGTAAAGCCCTTGAACTGGATCCCAGTGATGTGGACAGTAAATATAATTACGAGTTGGCACGACAGCTACTCCGGCAGCAACAGCAGCAGCAACAAAATCAGGATCAATCACAGGATAAACAAAAACAGGATCAGGAGCAACAGGACCAACAGCAGCAATCAGATTCCCGGGAGCAACAACAGAATAACCAGCAGGATCAGAAGCAGGAGCCGCAGCCATCCGAAAAAAAGCAGCGGCAAGAACAAACCGAAAATGAAGATGACTCATCCCAACCGGAGGAACAACAACAGCAAACGGCCCAGGCAGGAGAAGAGAAGGAAGAAGACCAGAACAAGCAGAGCGCCAGGGCAATTCTTGAAGCATTGAAAGATGAAGAAAAAATCTACATGAAAAAACGCTTGTCAGTGGCCCAGTCCAAGAAGCTGGAAAAGGACTGGTGATTTTAGGGAAATACAATTAGAATTACGCGCCGTGACAATCAATATTCGTAAAAGCTTTCCAATCACCATCATAATTTTCTTGCTGGCCGCAGCCGGCACTCTCCGGGCTGCTGAAGTACAGGCGGCGGTGGATGTTAATCGCCTGAGCCTTAATGAGACATTCACCTTTTCCATCACCGCCACCAATGCCGATGATTTTCCGCAGGTGGAAATTGCGGTACTGGAAAAAGATTTCCGGATATTGAGCGGCCCCGGGCAGCAATCCAATATCCAGTGGGTAAACGGAAAGATGTCTTCCAGTCGCAGCCTTACCTGGACTTTATCACCTAAACGTGCCGGTAAACTGGAAATTCCCGCTCTCAAATGTCGCGTCGGTCGCAAAACTTTGATCACTGAACCACTGCGAATTACCGTAGGGCAGGGACCGAAAACGGCTGGTAGTGATGAAGAAACCGCCATTCTGTTCGTAACGGCCGAACCGGATCGTGAGCAGGTTTTCCCCGGTGAACAGGTTACTGTTACCTACAAACTATACACCCGGGCTACTCTCCGTGGTTTGGAATACGTGGACCGTCCCCAGTCGGTGGGATTCTGGGTAGAGGATTTATATTCGCCCGCACAGCCCCAATTCCGTGAGACGACTGTGGCCGGAATACGTTATAACGTGGCGACCATGTATAAGGCCGCCATGTTTCCGACCAGGACCGGACGATTGCGGATATCGCCAATGGTGCTGCGCTGCCAGGTGGAAGTACGAGATGGCCGCAGTTCTCGCCGTTCTTATTTCGACGATTTTTTCAGCTCCGCTTTCACTCGCCGGACCGCTCCCAGAGTAATCGCCACCGATACCACCATCATTGAAGTATTGCCATTCCCGGTGGGCCGGCCCGATGATTTCGGCGGCGCTGTGGGCGATTTCAAAATACAAGCCGGCACCGACCAGACAAATTTGAAAGTAAATCAGGCCATCACTTATCGTATTAGTGTAAACGGCACGGGCAATCTGAACTTATTCGATTTTCCCGCAACAGAATTCCCGGCTGATCTGGAAGTGTTTCCCCCCACCGGTGACTTCGAACAGGACCCCTTCCGCGATAATATCTCGGGTACCGTTACCCGCGAATATATACTAATTCCCAGGGCGGAAGGCCGGTATGTTATCCCGCAGGTAAATCTGGATTATTTTGATCCCCGTGACCGTAGCTGGCGCCAATCCACTGCAGCAGCAATTGAGATTAATGTGGCCGCTGATCAATCACTTACGGCCACTTCCGGGAATTTTACCAAAGAGGAAATTGCCCTTCTGGGCAAGGATATCCGTTATTTTACCAGCGATCGTCCCCGCTGGCGCACTGCGGATCGCTCGGCCTTCTCCGGGCTGATTCTATTGATATACCTGATTGCCGGCGGACTTTTCGCGTTACCGGTGGCCCTGGCGCGCTATGACCATTATGCCCGCCGTGGGAAAGCCCGGCGGCGCATCGGCAGCGCCTTGAAATCAAGCTTGAAAATCCTCGCAAGTTCACCGGAGGATCCCTTCGAACTGGTACCTCAGGTGATTTATCGTTACCTCAAATTGAAACTATCCCTGGCCAGCGACAATTTGGATCCTTTGTTAACCGGTGAATTATTAGAAGATGAAATTAGCGCTGAGTTGATCGGTGAAATAACCGACCTTCTGAATGCCTGCGACGAAGGGCGATTTTCACCAAATCCGCCCGGGGCTGCCAATCTACTGAAAAAGGCCGCCGTCCTGTTGGAGCGACTGGATGATGAATTATGAGAAGGTTGATCCTGGCAATAGCGGTATTATGCGCCCTGGGTGTCGGGCAAACCCTGCCTGACAGCCTGTGGCTTCGGGGTAACCGGGCCATTGGCAACGATGATTACCACCTGGCGATCAATAATTATGAGCAGATTTTACGCCAGGGATTTGAGCACCAGGACCTGTATTACAATCTGGGGAATGCCTACTACCGGTCCGGGAAGATTGGTCTGGCGATCTGGGCTTATGAAAAAGGCCTGCAATCCAATCCCCGTCATGCGGACTTGAAATTCAATCGTGATGTGGTCCGGGCGGAAATTAAAGATCGGATTGAAGTCCCCCGGGGATTCTTTATGCTGGAATATTATCTGACCTTCAGAGATCAGTTTACCCTGCGCCAAATGTTGTTTTTCGGCAGTTTACTGTTATTGCTGGCCGGTGGCTGTTATGCTCTCAGACGCTTTGACTTCTGGCCGCGGATTTCAGGACCAATCAGCATAGGGTTGACAATTGCGGCATTGTTAATCCATCTGGTATATCTGGACAAATATTGGGAAATTTCAGGTCAACAAACAGGGATTATCATCAATTCGGTGACAGAAGTTTATTCAACACCGTCGGGTCTGGGTAAAATCCTGTTCAAAGTTCATGAAGGACTGCAGGTAGAGATCGTCCGTGATCATGATGACTGGTATGAAATTATCCTGCTGGATGGGAAAAAAGGCTGGTTATACGCCGGGAATTTGAGATTACTATGAGAAAAATGGGAATAATTGGCGGGTTGTTGCTGGTGGCTCTTGGAGCCCAGGATACCCTGTATGATGAATCCTTTGATCCGGCGACCCTCAATGAACAGCAACCGGACTGGCCGTTAATTATCGATCCGGTGGTAAGTGACACGGCGCTGCTTGACCAAATCATCAGCCAGGACGGGGGTAATCGCCAGCGTGACGGTTACCGGGTGCAAGTCCTCATGACGCCTAAGGCAGCCCAGGCCGACAGCTTGCGGATGATATTGAGGGAGCAGATCCCCGACAGCGTCTATATAGATTTCGAAGTACCCAATTACAAAGTTCGGGCCGGTGATTTTATCGGTCGTCGTGAAGCCGAACAGTTACAGCAGAAATTGAAGGTACTGGGCTATCGTTCAGCCTGGATCGTGCGCACCCGGATTGAGCTGTCTGCAGATCGGTTTTAACCTGATTCCAGCTTAGAAGAAACTGCTTTATTTCTCTGGTTTTTATGAGGGTACAATCCACACTATTGAGTTGAGCAATCGACGGAGAATGTTTAACTTTAAACTTATTAAAAAGGTGATTTATGTCCGGACACAGCAAATGGTCAACTATTAAGCGGAAAAAAGAGGCCACCGATCAGAAAAGGGGGAAAATATTCACGAAACTGATCAAGGAAATCATGGTAGCCGCCAAATCCGGTGGCAGTGATGAAGAAGCCAATCCACGCTTGCGCCAGGCTGTTATATCCGCCAAAGCCGCCAATATGCCCATGGATAACATCAAGCGGGCGATACAAAAAGGGACCGGTGAATTACCGGGGCAAAGTTTCGAAGAGGCCACCTACGAGGGCTATGGCCCCGGCGGAGTTGCCATTATGATGGATGTACTGACCGATAATAAGAATCGTACGGTGGCGGAAATCAGACATTTGATTACCAAACATGGTGGTAATCTGGGTGAAAACGGCAGTGTGGCCTGGATGTTTGACCGGAAAGGGATGATTACCATACCGAAGGGCGACCTGGACGAGGATGAGGTATTTGAAGCAGCTCTGGATGCCGGTGCCGAGGATTTCAGCAGCGAGGAAGCGGAAGATTTCATTATTACCACAGCCCCGACTGAACTGATGGCAGTGAGTGACGCCTTGACTGCCAAAGGGTACACTGTCGGATCCAGTCAACTGGATATGTTACCCAAAAACCTGCAAAAGATTGAGGGTGAGATGGCCGGGAAGGTGATGACGCTGATGGAATCGCTGGAGGATCACGACGACATCCAGAATGTATTTGCCAATTTTGATATTGACGAAGAACTGCTGAATTAGACGATGTTGGTCCTCGGTATTGATCCCGGTCTGGTGACCACCGGCTATGGTCTGGTGGTTCAAAAAAAAGGACGGTTCGAAGGAGTTAAATACGGAGCGATAAAGCCGCCGGCCAAGCAACCAATTGCGATGCGGCTTAATTACCTGTTTGAAAATATTACAGTATTAATTGAACAACATAAACCCGATATCCTATCAGTGGAAGACACTTTTTACGGTAAAAATATCAAAACCGCATTATTGCTGGGTCAGGCGAGAGGGGCCATAATCCTGGCCGGCGCCCGGCAAAACCTGGCCTGTTTCGAGTATTCACCACGAAAAGTGAAACAATCGGTTACGGGGAATGGTGCCGCCACCAAGGAGCAGGTGCAATTCATGATTAAATCCATCCTGGGGTTGAGGGAATTACCAGCGCCGATCGATGCCTCTGATGCCTTAGCGCTGGCTGTGTGCCATCACAATCAAAACTCGGGAGCCGGGCTGTGATTGACTCTATCCGCGGCCGTCTGCACAAGAAAACCCCAACCGAGATTGTGGTTGATGTCAGGGGATTGCGTCTTTTAATTAGTGTTGCCGTTACCGCTTATGAGAAAATTGGCGCTGTCGGCGATGAAGTGGAGATATTAACTTACCTGCACTTCCGCCAGGATATTCTCGATTTATATGGTTTTGCCAATGCGGAAGAACGTCTTTTGTTTATGTCCTTAATTGGTATTTCCGGTATCGGACCCCGCTCCGCCATAACCATACTTTCGGGGACCCGGCCGGCAGAATTCAAACGACGTATAATCGCCGGTGATGTGAAATCCCTGACAACCGTACCAGGCATCGGCCCCAAAACGGCAAAAAGAATTATTGTCGAGTTAAAAGAAAAATTCGCGTATTTCCAGGACGATGAAAACCTCGATTTCCTTTCCGAAACCAGTTCGCCGGCATTTAATGATGCCGTATTGGCCCTGCAATCACTGGGCTATAAACGGCAGGTGAGTGAGAAAATCCTGCGGCAGATGGAAAAGGACGGGGAAATGACGGGTGGTCTGGAAATAATTATTAAAAAAGCACTTGCAAACATGTAGAGGTGTAGGATGAAGATCGCAGATCGAATCGAACGACTGGGCACCGAGACCGCCTTCGCGGTTTCCGGCCAGGCCGCCGCCTGGGCTGCCAAAGGAAATAAAGTCTATCCATTTCACCTGGGGGACATGAACATTTCTACCCCGGCCAATATCATTGAAGCGGCCAATCGCGCCATTGCCGATGGTAAAACCGGCTATTGTCCCGCCGATGGAATTCCACCCTTGCGGGAAGCCCTGGCCCGGGATGTGGGCGCGCGGCGCGGTGTGGACTACGGTCCACAGAATGTGGCTATCCAGCCCGGCGGTAAACCGGTGATCGGTAAATTCATTGCCGCCGTTATGAACGAAGGCGATGAGGTGCTCTACCCCAATCCCGGTTATCCGATTTACGAATCCCAGATTGAGTTTTTCGGCGGTGTGGCCGTTCCCTATAATTATATCGAAACCGACACGGGATTTGCCATCGACATGGAGAAGCTGGCGGCCTCGATCACCGATAAAACCCGTATTTTGATTTATAATAATTATCAGAATCCCATCAGCGCCGCTTCCAAACCGGAAGAAATGGCTGAATTGGCGAAACTGGCGGTAAAACATGATCTGATTGTTCTGGCTGATGATGCCTATTATGAAATCCGGTATGGCGGCGAACCGCGCTCGATCGTAGCTGAACCGGGCATGCGTGAACGTACGGTGGTGCTGTACACGTTCTCCAAGAAATATGCCATGACCGGCTGGCGGCTGGGCGCCGCTGTGGGTCCGGAAGCGATAATTAAAATTATCGCCAAGCTGAATGTGAATGCCGAATCCTGCTCCAATCATTTCATACAATGGGCGATGCTGGAAGCGCTCACCGGCGACCAATCGGGGCCGCAGAATATTCTGAACACGCTGAAAGCCCGCCGGGATGCGGCCGTGGCCGGATTGAATGCCATTGACGGTATTAATATCCCCACGCCCAACAGTACGTTTTACCTGTTCCCCAATGTAACCAAAATCATGCAGCGCAAAGGATTCACTTCGATTGATGAACTGATGACCGGCGCTTTGCAAGAGACCGGCGTGTCTTTCTGTACCCGTAATCATTTCGGCCGACCCCTGCCCGGTGAGACGAAATATTTTATTCGTCTGGCTTATTCGGGAATCGATGTGCCGGAAATTGAGGCAGGCCTGGCCGCTCTTAAAACCTACTTCGAGAAATAACAGACGGGCGGGATATCACGCCCGTTCCGAATTACGATCCACAGGAATTATGATGAAAAAGACAGCCCTGTTTGAGCGACACCAGGCTCTGGGAGCCAAGTTGGTGCCCTTTGCCGGTTTTGAAATGCCCATCCAATACCGCGGGATTGTGGCCGAACACCAGGCCGTGCGCACCACTGCCGGACTATTCGATGTGAGCCACATGGGTGAGTTTTTTGTGTCCGGTCCCCGCGCATTGGAATATCTGCAGAAGATTACCGTCAACGATGTTTCCGCTTTAGCCGCGGGGCAGGCCCAGTATTCGGCCATGTGCTATGATAATGGCGGAATTGTGGATGATCTGCTGGTTTATCGTTTGCCGGATAAATTCATGGTGGTGGTGAACGCCGCCAACCGGCAGAAAGATTATGACTGGATGGCTAGCCACCTGATCGAGGGGGCCGAACTGAATGATGAATCCGCCTCAATCACCCTTGTGGCATTGCAGGGACCAGCCGCCCGCCGGATTCTCAATCACAGTCTGGAAGCGGATTTCGACGATTTGGCATTTTATCACCTGCGCGAATTCCAATATAAGCGACAGGCGCTGATCGTGGCCCGTACCGGCTATACCGGCGAGTTGGGCTTCGAAATCTACGGCAATAATGAGATCATGCCCATAGTTTGGGATCGATTGATTAAAATTGGCGAAGATTTTGAAATTCAACCGGCCGGACTGGGCGCCCGCGATACCCTGCGATTGGAGATGAAATACAGCCTTTATGGCAATGATATCGACGCCGATACCAATCCGCTGGAAGCTGGATTGGGATGGATCGTTAAACCTGATGCCGGAGATTTCATTGGCCGCGAAGCATTGCTGGCTGTCAAAGGCAAGCTGGAACGACGACTGGTTTGCCTGGAAATGATCAACCGGGCCATTCCCCGACCGCATTACAAGGTATTTGCCGGTGAGGAAGAAATCGGCACAATCACCAGCGGCACCCAGTCACCCTCGTTGAAAAAGGGTATCGCCCTGGCCTATTTGAGGAAAGGATTTACCAAATCCGGGACGGAAATCACCGTAGAAATCCGTGGAAAACAGATGCCAGGTATCGTGGTAAAACCACCGTTTTACAAAGCGGGGACGGTACAGGATTGAAGTAATCTAATGGTGGTTTATCTTGTGAAATATTATTATTATTTTGCCATGATTAGAGTGGACAGGAGTAAATATTTCGATGAGCGGTAATATATTGGTTACGGGGGGCGCCGGTTTTATCGGATCACATTTGTGTGCCAGGTTACTGGGAGCTAATCACAGGGTTATCTGCATCGATAATCTGAATGATTTCTATGCCCCGGCGATTAAAAAACTGAATCTGAAGACTCTGGAGCGTTACAAACGATTTACCTTCCATCAGGGTGATATCCGCGACCGGCAGTTTATTGCCGAGGTGTTCGCCGAGCATCGCATCGGCGCCGTGATTCATCTGGCGGCCATGGCCGGTGTGCGCCCTTCGATCGAACAACCATTGCTCTATACCGATAATAATGTGGTTGGCACCCAGTGCATGCTGGAAGCGGCCGTCAATAATAAGGTCGATCATTTTGTCTTCGCCTCGTCATCATCGGTCTATGGCAATAACGTGAAAACGCCTTTCTCGGAAGAAGACCGGGTGGATTTCCAGGTATCTCCCTATGGCGGGACAAAAAAATCCGGCGAACTGCTGTGCTACACCTACCACCATTTGTACGGATTACCGGTTTCCTGCCTGCGGTTTTTCACAGTTTACGGTCCCCGTCAGCGACCGGAGATGGCGATTCACAAATTCGTCCGCAAGATTTTTAACGGCGAACCCATTCCGCTATACGGTGATGGCGGAACGGCCCGTGATTATACCTATATCAGTGATATAATTACTGGTATCACAGCCTGCCTGGATACCCCCAATGATTATATCATATATAATCTGGGCAACTCCGATCCGATTAAAATATTGGAATTGATTACTACCATAAGCGATATTACCGGAATGGAAGCCAAACTTGAAAACCGCCCCCTGCCACCGGGGGATGTTTTACAGACTTTTGCTAATATTGAACGGGCCCGGACCCGGTTGGGCTTTGATCCCCAGGTGGATATTAAAGCCGGCATCACCGAATTCGTAAAATGGTACCGGAAGATGCGTAATGAACATGGAGACTTGTTCCGATGAATAGTAAGCAACAGGAAATTATTGGTTTACTGATTATCGCCGTCTCCCTGTTTGTCCTGGCGAGTCTGATCGGGTTTACTCCCATGGAAGAACCCAGTCTGTCTCCCAATGTGGCGATTGCCAACCCGATGGGGATTTTGGGTGTTTATGTCTCCCATTTTTTGATCAAACTTTTCGCCGGCTATCTGACCCTGGCCTTTCCTTTGATGGGGCTGGCCTGGGGCTGGTGGGTATTCAGCCGTCTGCCGGTAAAACCACTCCTGCGATTTACCCTTCATTTCAGCCTGTTGATTTTAATAGGAGCAGTTGCAGTTGGACTGCTGGCCATTTTCCGTAATGCCGGTAATCCGAATTTTCTGTATTCGGGCCTGGTAGGCGGACTGGTGGCCGTCACCCTCAAGGATTTTATCGGCTTCATCGGTGCTATCCTGGTCCTGGCAGTCATCACGCTGGTGGTCTTTCGGAATTATTTCAATTGGTCGTTTAATGCGCCATTTATGCGATTGGGCCAATGGATTACGGACCGGCGTGCCAGTCATGCAGCCCGGCAGGAAGAACAGGCTACCGAAGAAGCCAAGCGTCAGCATACCCGACAGTTATTGGAGAAAATTGACGAACAACAGGCCCGTGACCGGCAGGCTGTGGTTGACGATAAGCGAATCACGCAACCTGAAGAGGAGGAGGTAGCGGAAGACTACCCGGAGGAACCGCCGCATGATGTGGAGTTGGAGGACCAGGAAGAATTGGATTATCGCGCCCAGCTTGATCTGATGATGCCCGAGCCGGGTGAAGAACCGCTGCCGCCCCAGCGCCAGCGAACAGCGGCACATCCTCAGGCAGATGACGATGAAGTGTCCGGGGAGGATATTCAGGTTGAGCAGGAGATTGTTGAGAGTGAAATCGACATCGATAAAATCAAGCAACGGAAAAAACCAAGGCGCCAGTATCAACTGCCGTCTTCGGATTTATTAGCGACGCCACCGGCGGTGGTAGAAGGGCAGACCAGGGAGGAATTATTGGAACGGGCCGACTTCCTGGTGGCTTCGCTGAGTACTTTTGGTGTGGAAGGCAAAGTGGTTAACGTTTCCCCGGGACCGGTGATTACCCTGTTTGAAGTCGAACCGGCGGAGGGTGTTCGCATCAGCAAATTTACGGCCCTGGCCGATGACCTGGCGCGTGTGATGGAAGCCAGTCGCGTGCGTGTGATCGCGCCGATACCCGGCAAATCATCAGTGGGGATCGAGATCCCCAACCGGAATCCCGCCATGGTATATTTCAAATCGGTGATCAATTCAGAGAAATTCGCCCAGGCCGAATCCCTGCTGACCCTGGCGGTGGGGAAGACTACCTCCGGCGAAATCGCCACCATGAACATGGCCAAGATGCCCCATCTGCTGATTGCCGGCACCACCGGATCGGGGAAATCCGTGTGCCTGAATACGATTATTTGCAGTCTGCTCTACCAGGCTACGCCGGAACAGGTAAAATTCGTGATCATCGATCCCAAGAAAGTGGAAATGACCATGTACCGGGCCCTCCATGGTTATCATCTGCTGACCATGGAAGATATCGATGAACCGATTGTGACTTCCACCGATGCGGCGGTACTGGCCCTGCGGGCGGTGGAAGCGGAAATGAGTCGCCGTTATGATGATCTGGCGGATAAGGTGGTACGCAATATCGACGAATTCAATCAAAAGGCCCGGGAAAATAATGAATCCATCATGCCATATATTATCGTCGTGGTGGACGAACTGGCCGATCTGATGTTGATGAGCGCCAAGGATGTGGAAGCGCCCATTGCCCGCCTGGCCCAGTTGGCCCGGGCGGTGGGAATCCACCTGGTTATTGCCACCCAGCGTCCCTCGGTGGATGTGATCACTGGTGTGATCAAGGCTAATTTCCCCTCGCGGATCGCCTTTCAGGTGGCTTCCAAAATTGACAGCCGCACAATCCTGGATACGATTGGCGCCGAGAAATTGATCGGGCGCGGCGATATGCTCTATCTGGGAACCGGGTCGGGTGAACTGGCACGCCTGCACAATGCCTATATTTCGCTGGAAGAAATCGAAGCCATTACCGATCATATCACCGAACAGCCCCAGCCGGGCGAACTGGTGCTGCCTTCTATCCGGGAGATTTCCGCCGCCGGCGATGAACTTGGTGGCGACGACAGTCAGGATGAATTATTTGACGAGGCAGTCAAATTGATCGTTACCCATCAGCATGGATCGATTTCGTTATTGCAACGGCGCCTGAAAGTTGGATACTCGCGGGCGGCCCGCTTGATTGACGAAATGGAACAGGCCGGTATTGTGGGTCCCTTTACCGGCAGCAAGGCCCGCGAAGTGCTGGTGGATGAATCCTATCTGGACGGGCTGTACTCGCAGGAATAATGTTTCGTTTTTTAATCACCTTGGTGCTGGCCGTCGCACTTAATGCCAGCGATTTCGCTTTGCTCGATTCCATCCGGACAGCCCTCACCACCGGCGGGGAGATGGGGCTGGAAATTGTGATTACCCATCGCCAGTACGATGTACAGTACAGCGATCATGGCCGGTTGGAAATCGTCGGGTTAAATCGCTATTTGTTGGATTTACCTGACCAGCAGGTCAAGGTTCTGGATGAGACAATCATGACCTGGAACAAGCTCACCGATCAGGTTGTAATCGATGCAATCATTCCCGGTGACATCTCTATATTTGATATTTTGTCCGGTGATTATTCCCAGATCGAAGTCAAGAATGTTAAACAAGACAGCAGCGGTTATGCGCTGGATATTGATTTTACCGGAAATGGGATAGGCGGCCTGATCAGGATTGATAAAGATTTTCACCCGCAAACCATTGAAATAGAATATAGTGCCAATGACCAATTGGAAATCCGGATTGAAAAAATCTCGATATTGAAGGAACCAGTAATGTTTCACCGGTTTAGTACCGATGGAAAAGAGGTAATTGATTTTCGTGAGTAAATATGTAAAATTGTCAATTGCCGTAATTATCAGCGGCCTGGGATTGGTCCTGGCCTTCCGTGGGGTCGAAGTCGATAAACTGGTCATGGCGATCCAGCAGGTCAACGGCTGGTATATTCTGGCGTCGATTGTGCTGATGGTCGGCAGCGTGGTCCTGCGAGCCAGGCGTTGGCAAATGATCTTGGAACCGCTGAAAAAGATTAAGCTGCATCCGTTGTTTGCCGCCACCATGATCGGGTACTTCGGCAACAGCGTGCTTCCTTTTCGCCTGGGGGAATTATTGCGGGCCTTCAGCATTGGCAAAATACAGAACATCAGCACCTCGGCCGCTTTTGGGACAATCGTCCTGGAACGTATCATGGACATGCTGGGAGTATTAATTGTAATGCTGGTATTCTTTGTCCTTTACCCCTTTCCCGCCTGGCTGAAATTAAGCGGCCTCATCGCCGGAGCACTCACAGCCAGTTTAATCCTCGGCCTGATAATTCTCTCTTTTTTAAAATCCACCTTGTTGAATACAATCTTCGAATGGCGGATGTTTAAGACCAGGCTGGGTGATAAACTACGCCAGATTATCGAAAATCTGGTCGAGGGTTTGATCAGCCTGAAATCAACCAGTCATCTCACCGGTGTTGTTTTGTACACGGTTGCCATGTGGATAGTGTATTATATATGTACTTATCTGGTGGTGCTGTCGGTTGATGTGGAGGTAAACTGGATTGCGGTCGGGGTTACGCTGGTGGCAACCACCCTGGCAATCACGATTCCCGCCGCACCTGGCTATATCGGTACTTATCATGCGGTGGCGGTAATGGTTATGGTGGAATTGTTTAATGTTGCCTTGCCTGAGGCACAGGCCTTTGCGGTGTTGGTTCATGCCATCGGCTTTGTACCGTACGCCATCATCGGTGCCTTATATTTTCTGCATCATTCGATACGCTTAAAAGATTTGCAAAATGCCCAGCAGCAAATCTGAAACCGGTCTGCCCTATGAAATGATTTTCCTGGATCGGGATGGAACCCTCAATCCCGATCCCGGTTATATAGCCCGGCTGGATGATTTCCGGTTCTATGACTTTACCCTCTCGGCCTTGCAAATCTTAGCCCGGCAAGGATACCGGTTTTGCATCGTGACCAATCAATCCGGTATCGCCCGTGATCTGATAAATCCGGATGACCTTGAGAAAATCCATGAATATATTCGAGGGGAATTCCAGCGCCATCAGATCCCGCTGGAAGGGATATTTGTCTGCCCGGATCATCCCGATCAAGCCGGTGAGGACCGCAAACCGGGACCGGGGATGTTCAAACGGGCCGCCAGAGAATTCGGATTAGATTTACAGCGTTGCCTGATGATCGGCGACAGCCAAAAAGATATTATTGCCGGCCATAATCTGGATATGGATACGCTGTTGGTCCTGACCGGAGAAGGCCGGCGTACCGCCGCATCACTGCCTGATGACCAGCAGCCCCGGTTCATCGCTGCAGATTTAATGGAGGCGTCACATAAAATAATGGAAATTCAAGCATGAAAATCGCAGTTCTGATGGGTGGTAATTCACCGGAACGGGAAGTTTCGCTTAACTCCGGCGCCGGGATTGTGCGGGCCTTGCAGACCAGTGGTCATCTGATTGATAAAATTGATTTCACCGATGATCTGGCGGCGCAGGTCCACCGCTTGACCCGGGCTGATCTGGTTTTCAGCGCCCTTCACGGCGGCGATGGCGAGAACGGGATCATCCAGGGATTTCTGGAAAGCATTGGCGTTTGTTATACCGGCTCCGGCACCCTGGCATCGGCGGTCTGCATGGACAAGGATTTCAGCAAGCAACTGGTACGCCGGGCCGGTTTCGCCACACCGGATTGGCAAATGGTTAATAATGTCACTGATGCCGGCGGAATTAAATTGACCGGATTTCCGCTGGTGGTTAAACCCAATGATCTGGGCAGCACCATCGGGCTTACGATTGTGGATGGCAGCGAAAATTTAAGTGCGGCGCTGAAAATGGCCGCTGATTACACCAGTGAAATCATGGTAGAGAATTTCATCGCCGGCCGGGAGTTGACCGTCAGTGTGGTTGACGATGAAGTCTTCCCGGTGGTGGAAATCATTCCCACCCACGAATTATATGATTATGAATGCAAGTACACCTCCGGTATGAGCAGCTATGTTTGCCCTGCTGATATTCCACCGGAAATAACCCGGGAACTGCAATCGACGGCCATGGCCATATTCAGACTGTTGAAATGCCGTCACTATGGTCGGATCGATTTTCGCCTGGATGAAAACGGTAAATTCTGGTTTCTGGAGACCAACACTTTGCCGGGTATGACGGCTACCAGTCTGGTGCCGAAAGCGGCGGCGGCAGCCGGCTATAATTTTAACCAATTAATTGATAAAATCGCTGACCTGGCTCTCAATGACTGAACCAACTACCGATCCCAAATGGATTGCTGTTTACACCAAAGCGCGCCATGAAAAACTGGCCTGTGAGCAATTGCAGAAAAAGGGGATGGAGGTATATTTACCCATAATTCGCAGCAAGCGACGCTGGAGTGACCGCATGAAATGGGTTGATATGCCGCTATTCAGCAGCTACCTTTTTGTACGCATTCCTTTAAAGTACCATCTTTTTGTCCTGCAGACGATTGGTGTGCATCACGTGGTTAAATTCAATGAGGCAATTGCCGTGATCCCAGATGAGCAGATTGAGGCCATTCGCGTGATGATCGAAGGCGGCTATGATTTACAGACAACCGAATATTTTACTGTCGGCGACCAGGTGGAGATAATGTTTGGACCAATGAAAGGTGTGCAGGGTGAAGTGAGCCGGATCGATGGCAAGGAAAAATTCGTATTAAAAATCGACGCAATTCAGCATGCAATCGCCGTGCATGTCGATCGAGGATATTTAAAGGCAGTCAGTTAGATGGCAATCAAGTTTTATAACACGCTCACGAGAAAGATTCAGGATTTCCAACCGCTGAAACAGGGGAAAGTTAAGCTATATACCTGTGGCCCCACCGTTTATAACACAGCCCATATTGGTAATTTTCGTACTTTTCTGTTCGAAGATCTGCTCAAGCGATATTTGACCCTGCGCGGGTTTAAAGTCACTCACATTATGAATCTGACCGATGTGGATGATCGTACTATTAATGAAGCCAACCGGACCGGAGAGCCGATCTCTGAGCTGACCAACAAATATATCAAGCAATTCAATGATGATCTGCGAACTTTACGCGTTCAGCCCGCCGACCATTTCCCGCGGGCTACTGAACATGTAAGGGAAATGATCGAATTGGTAACCAATCTGATGGATAGTGGGTATGCCTACCAGGCTCAGGACGGGTCGATCTTTTTCGCCATTGATAAATATCCACTTTACGGCCAACTGGCCCATATCGATACCAATCAACAGCGGTCCACCGAGCGGGTGGAGAGTGATGATTATTCCAAGGAAAACCCCCGCGACTTCACTCTGTGGAAAGCCTGGAAACCGGAAGATGGCGAGGTTTATTGGGACTCCCCCTGGGGCCGGGGCCGACCGGGTTGGCATATTGAATGTTCAGCCATGGCAACGAAATATCTGGGCCGGCATTTTGATATTCACTGCGGGGGGGTGGATAATATTTTTCCCCATCATGAGAATGAAATCGCCCAGTCGGTATGCGGGTACGGCGGCAAGTTTGTGAATTATTGGCTCCACAGCGAACACCTGTTGCTGGGCGATGATAAAATGAGTAAATCCCTGGGGAATTTTTACCGGATTGCCGAGCTGCTCCGGGAAGGTTTTACACCGGAAAGTTTACGCTATGTTTTACTCACGACCCACTATCGTTCCAAGCTGAAGTTTACCCTTGACAAGCATCATGAAGCCCAGAAATCCATTCAGCGGATTCACGAGATTCACCGGCGTTTACGGGAATTTCTTGATGATTCACGAGGGCAAAATAATGACCGGCTAAATAATGAGCTGGACGAATTTTACCGTCATATGGATAATGATCTGGATATTGCCAATGGTCTGGCGGTGATATTTGACTGGATTCGACGGACAAATGCCGCACTGGACAACCATGAACTGGATGCGGACGCCGCCCGGGCCGGGATACATTTTCTGGAAACGATCGACCAGTTGCTGGATATTCTTCCGGAAGACAGTGAAGTGCCTGAGAAGATCATGGTGTTGGTCGCCAAGCGGACTGCCGCACGCCGGGATCGCGACTGGGCGCTGGCCGATGATCTGCGGGATCAGCTGATTTCAGCCGGCTGGGAGGTCAAAGACACGGCCACCGGACCGGAAGTACATCCGTTGAAATAAAGTTTTTTTCCACTATTTGAGGGGCAAGGAAAACGTTTCCATTTCTGTATAAAAGATATTTGTCTTTAATTATTTTCCATTTAATTTAGGAGGCTTTACTGTGTGTCATTCAGCGGCGGTTCCTTGAAGTTTTTTCATCGCGGTTTGCCGACGAGTTCCCGATGTCGCCACCGTAGCTCAGTTGGTAGAGCGACTGATTTGTAATCAGTTGGTCGGGGGTTCGAGTCCCTTCGGTGGCTCTGCCGGGGGCTCGCATCGTATAATGATACCAAGTTCATTCAAAATCCAAATCCTTTTTGGGGAGATGGCCGAGCGGTCAATGGCAGCAGACTGTAAATCTGCCGGCGGATGCCTACGGAGGTTCGAATCCTTCTCTCCCCACACGCGGGTGTAGCTCAGTTGGTAGAGCATCAGCCTTCCAAGCTGAGGGTCGCGAGTTCGAACCTCGTCGCCCGCTCTTTCGGACGTAATTGTGCTGGTCTCAGCCGATCGACTCCGCGTAGTGACTGCCTACGTAGCTCAGACGGTAGAGCACGTCCTTGGTAAGGACGGGGTCACCGGTTCAAGTCCGGTCGTAGGCTCAAAGTAAATAACAAACCAGGAGGGCCAATGTCAAAGGCTAAGTTTGAACGGACAAAACCGCATGTAAATATTGGAACAATCGGTCAC
>LSCG01000056.1 GCA_001577055.1 Fidelibacterota bacterium TCS56 | reverse complement strand
GCCACCGTACAATCCGTTCATCTTCATTGATCAGGTCCGTGAACGTGAAGTGCATCTGGCAGGGTATAGTCCCACAACAATTGCCAGTGAATCGGAATACTTCAATACCGGCGACGATGCCAGCGATTTGTCAGGATACTATCGCACGGCAAATAATTTGCCCTGGGCCCTTGATATCGTCGAGCCGCTGGCCTATCCGATTGAAAAGGAAACGATTGACCAGGCCCATATCTTTTTTATCGACTGGGCGGTATCAGCCGGCATCAATTACACCGACTGGTACAAGGACAAGGCCGGCTACCGGGTCATTGAAAATATCTACGCACCTTAAATGATTAACACCAGAAAAACCCTTTGTTCAGGATTAAAAATGCAAAACTCGATTTTAATTAAAACAATCGGCCTGCTGTCAATACTGTTTCTGGCAGCCTGTGATCTGGCGACGCTCCAACCGGAAATGGAGTCAGACACGGTACCGCTGAGCGAACAGGAAATACCGGCCGGATTCAATTATGCCACTAAAAACGAGGTTGAATTCAATATTCAAGCCCATGATGGCAGTGGCAATCCTTTGACCGGAATAAGATTCGCCGTCTATGGTATAGAATCAACGGAACAGGAAGTGCGTCTATTCAGCGGAATCACCGATAATTATGGAAATTTCAACACCTCTTATCCGGTTTCATCGGCCTTGGAAGAGGTGGCAATCCGGACCAGTTACATCGGCCTGGTTAACCGCGTGGTGCTGCCGATCAGTAATAATCGAGTGCTCTGCGATTACAATAACCTTCCGTCTGAGCCGGACACCCGATCCTATTCATCATCGAGAACGGGATTAGCTGCCACAATGGCCAAGGTTACCTCCGGTTATCCAATTACCTACCTTGGATCCCACAACTCCCAGGGGGTCCCGGATTATCTGATTCAGCCCCGGGATGTGATAAATCAGGAATTTCTTAACGATGTTAATGCTTCCCTGCCCGAGAATTCACCCGTGCCGGACAGCCATCCAGAATATTTGGCCAGCGGCAACCAGATTAATACTCTGCTGGGCGAGGATGGCGATATCTATGTTACCTTCGTCCATGAGGGAGCCGGCTTCCGGAATGTACTGGGTTTCTACCATTACCCGGCATCCAATCCTCCTGCCTTGGTAAATGACATTGACAGCATAACCGTGGTATTTCCCAATACATCCTATGCCGGCAGCGGTGGTGGATTGTACTCCGGAGACAAGGTTTACCTGGGACATTTCCCCGCCGGTACCAAGATCGGCTGGGTCCTCTTCGCCAATGGCTGGGAAGATACTGTTACTACCGGCGTACGACAGGTCTACTCCGAGCCAAGTTGGAATCCAGAGGCCGATCCCGATCTGCAACAGCATAATGTTCTGTTATACGATGAGGCGCGGGACCTAACCATTCTTGGATTTGAGGACCTATACCGGGCCAGCGGTTCAGACGATGATTTCAACGATGCCTTGTTTTATGTGACCTCCAACCCCCGATCAGCGATTGTCAATGACAGTGTCACCACCATCACCTATACCGGAAATGATTCCGACGGTGACGGCGTCCTGGATCCGGTGGACGATTATCCCAATGATCCCACTAAGGCCTATGATAACTATTACCCCGCCGAAAATATATACGGCAGCCTGGCTTTCGAGGATCTGTGGCCCAACCAGGGCGATTACGATTTCAACGACCTGGTAGTGGACTACTATTTCACCGAGGTCATGAACGCCGCCAATCAGGTAGTCCAGATTCAGTCCAGCTTTGTACTGAAGGCCATTGGCGCCTCCTACGAAAACGGCTTCGGTTTTGAGCTGCCTCTTGATCCCACTTCGATCACCTCTGTCACTGGTTCAATCATTACTGGTTCATCAGTTACCCTGGCCGCCAACGGCGTTGAAGTCAACCAGGACAACGCAGTGATCATCGCATTCGATAATGCCTACAATATTCTCAACCGCCCGGATGGGTATTATATCAACACCCAGGCAACAGCGCCCTTTGTATCACCCGACACAGTCAATCTGGTGATTGATCTGGTGTCCCCGCTGAACACCGCCGACTTGAATTCACCGCCCTACAATCCCTTCATCTTCATTAATCAGGATCGTGCAAGGGAAGTGCACCTGGCCAGTTTCTCACCCACCAGCCTGGCAGCCGGATCGGATTTCTTCGATACCGGTGATGACAACAGCAGTGTTGCCGGGTATTATAAAACCGCCAATAACCTGCCCTGGGCTCTGGACATTGTAGAAACCCTCTCCTATCCGGTGGAAAAGGAAACTATCGATGCGGCTTATAACTTTTTTGTTGAATGGGCAGCATCAGCCGGCATCAATTACACCGACTGGTACAAGGATAAGACCGGCTACCGTAATACAGAAAAAATCTATGCCAAATAATGAATTAGATCGCTCCAACTACTGATAGTGCCAGATAGCTGTCCAGCCTGAGGTATGAATAAATAGCTTCCTTAGGTCTCCTGTTAACCTCATGCTGGGCAGACTGAAACAGGGTGGCCGGTGAAATTTACTGAAGCCGGTTAAGTACCCGGGTACATAGCTGGTATCCATCATAACAATATTAGGTATTTGGCAGCCAGTTGATCATCACCTGGTTGCTGAGTTTGTCGATTCCCCAAAAACCAAAAGCCTTGGATAGTGGGGCTTTTTTACGCTCCGGAGGAGGGATCCGCCAAGGGTCGGACTTCGCTTAGCTCAGATCGAACCCCCAATCCGCCAACCGGCTGATTAACAGCCACCCAAATATTTTGCACGGATAAAATGACTACCACGGAATGACTTCAGCTGCTTAAATCTTTGGTTTGCCCAATATACAGCCGATCTATTTTTTTGCTATACAATACATACACATAAAACATTGCTCCCCGGGTATCACCAGAAAACTAACTTCTACACCGGTCAATTTCCATCAGTAAAGGTATCGATTTGGGTGGAGTTTTCTTCAACAACCGCGATAAGATCCCAATTTATCACGTTGTGTAACAAAGAACCACATTATCAAGTGAAGGCTATATTTTCTGGTTCTGTACGGTCAGTTAAGACGAACCAAAACAAGAGGAAAATACTGTCAGATGAGCCTGAAAAGAGTTTGCCCAGAATGAAATAGCCCACGACTTTGGCATTAATCGTACTTGAATGCTAATAGCGCAATAAGTCCGTCTCATTTTGATAACAATCTCATCATGATACTGTTTGATAGTCTGGACCATGAATTTCTTCGTTGTGCTATATTGTTATATATAATGTATTTATGAATTATAGTTGTCATTTGGCACAGCAATTGACAACTATAATGGCACAAATGCTTAAACAATTTTGAAAGAACCAGAATGAGAACAACCACCAACAAGATTGAATCATACATCAAACCACCGCCTGAACAGGTAATGTCCTGCCAGGTCTGCGGAGAGAATGATGAATACTTGCTGATATCCCACAGCATGAGATCCAGCCATTGGCTGTGTTCATCATGCTACCAGCATTTGGAATCTGGCAAACGAAAATTTAACGGCTGAGGTTATCATGGCTTTGCAAGGGAAAAAGACAAACGAACTAAATATCATTTTTCCACAAACCGGAATTACACGGCAGGTTATGCGTGAGATTAACGATTGCCTCAGGCAGCCGGGACAGGAAATAACCCTGGATTTAGGCCAGATGGTTGAACTTAACAGTGCCAGAATCGGTCGGCTGCTCAGGGTACACAAAAAAGCTGCACAAAAAGGAAAACATATCCTCCTTACCAATGTGCCCCCGCGAATCAGAATATTACTGGAACTGACCGGCTCAGATAAGTTATTCCAGCCTAAAACTCCAAATCCCCGTCTGGCAGCTTGAGGTTAATAATGAGATTTTTATTTCCACTGTCTTTACTGATTTTGCTGTCTGGTTGTGCCGTACCAATGATGCCTGCCATCTCCAGTTACGGGCAACCAGAGCAGGACAACCAACCCTACCATTTAATGCCCGGAGATATCATCGAGTTGATTGTCACCCAGCGTCAGGACCTTTCCGGTGAATATATGCTGGGTCCGGATGGCGCCCTGTATCTGCCTGACTTCGGCACAATCGATCTGAATGGTCTTTCCCAGCAGGAAGCCCAGCAAACATTAACTGCAATTCTCAGTCAGTATTATTCACCGATCACACTGGTCTTGAAGGTAAAATCATACCAGAATGATGAGTATGTGGTGATTATGGGTGCAGTAATGGAGCCGGGTGTCTATCCCATCAAAAATCGCATCACTCTGATTCGGGCGATCGGGCAAGCCAAAGGATTCACCAACGATGCCAACCTGCGAGCCATTAAGCTGGTTCGCAATGGTAATGATGTATCGCCCTATCGGGTAAATGCCAATAAAATTATCAAACGTGGCGACTTCAGCCATGATTACCAGCTCCAGGCTAATGATATCATTATCGTTCCAACCAAGCTGTTCAGCCAGGCCAAAAACACCGCCCTGGAATTCCTTCCGCTAGTGGAATTAGGCCTGGTAGCATTCATAACACTTAACCAGGTTAATTAGGATCATGCTGGAACAACAAGTAAAACCGATCCGCAGAGGCAAATTGCCTTTCAATGCCCTCCAGGCCATCCTTGATAACATAATACTGATCGTTGTAATCATTACGATTGGATTCATCATCTTGGTGGCTGCCGTTCTTGTGACCCATAAACCTTATTATACTGTCTCGGCATCCATCCTTTTCGAACCACGTGTGCCGGAAGTTCTTTATGATTCCAACGACCGCTATCTGCATTCATTCGAAGATTGGATGCGAACCCAGTCCCATGAATTAGAAAGCAGCCATGTCTTGCAGGCCGCTATCGAAAATTATGAAGCTGACGGATACAAATTGCGATTACCTGATGAGACTATGAAAACTGCCGTGGACCGTTTAAGAGGACGCCTGCAGACTCAAATAGTGCCCAACACCCAGTTGATGAATCTCAAGATGGGCAGTAAAAATAAGGAGGGTCTGGCGGAAATAGTAAACGCTGTGGTGGACGAATATATTGACCATAAAGACCGGCAGAGGCAGGAACAGGACCAGAATAAACTGGCCTATTTGCGAGAGAAAAAAACCAAATACAGCCAGCGCCTGGATCAGGAATACCAGGATCTGACCGCCATTTCCGGACGATACGGCACCGCTATAGCCGACGAAAAGAATATGTATGTTTACCTGGAAATGTTCATGAACCTGCGCAACCGCTACAACCAGGCGCTCACCGAACGAATCGAAAGGGAAAACCGCCTCACCGCCCTGTACAACCAGAAAAAACGCCTGAAAGAGTTGGCTATTTATGATCTCAAAAACTCACAACTGCTGCTGGAAATGGAGCAGGAGATCAACTCCAAAATGGTGGGGCTGGACGAAAATAACAGCCTGTATTTTGAATATTCCCGGCTGTTGTCAGAGATTAGTGAAAACAATATTAAAACCGCCAAGAAATACCTTATTGCCGACATTGATCGCACTATAAATGAAGAAGCCATGCATTATGAAACGGCCCGTCAGACTGAAATGGATATCAATGGGGAGATGGACAAGGCGCAGTTGGAATTGATGGCTATTAACAGCGCCGTTCTGAAAACCACCACCCAGCGCCAGACCATTGATCGCATTACCAATATCTGGGATCGCATCAACGACCGCATCGAACAGATTGAAATCGAATTATTCAATCCTGGTCGCGTCCAGGTTTTAAGCTCGGCCAAAGTACCTGAATTTCCCGATCCCAATAAACTGATGAAGAAACTCATCCTGGGAGTAATTGCAATAGTAGGCCTGGGCGTGGGTACAGCCGCCGGTAAAGAATATAATGACAAGCGCGTCAATCGTACCGCCGACGTGGAAAATGTCCTGGGCTTCCCTGCCACCGGTTTCATGATCGACAGCAGTTTGGAAAACATTCCTGAGGATTCATTGGACCAGGTTTACGCCACTCATCCCAAATCTTATATGGTAGAACTATATAATGAACTGGCGGTGCGGGTAGAGCGGGAGCACCACAATCATGGTGCCCGGACCTTTGCCATGTTCTCATTGAAAGGTAAAAGTGGTGTCTCGTCCGTGGCCCGAAATATTTTGGCCATGCTGGATGCGGATAAGCACGAGAAGATTCTCATCGACCTGAATCATAAAATTACCATGCCGGAAGATGATATAAATTCACCGGACGGCTTGATTGAGTGGCTGGCTGCCAATAGAAGTCTGGAGGATGGCATTGTAAACCGCGTGGATTCTTATTTTGATGTTTTACCTCTGGGCAATCTGCGCGAACTGAACATAGCTCGCATCCGGCCATCTGCTGTACAAGAACTTTTCAAGCGCCTCCAACAGCGGTATAAGTATATTTTCATTGATTGTCCGCCCATGCTGTTGGCCTCGGAGGCCCAGACCGTAGCCCAGGAAGTTGATGTGTCCATGCTGGTGGTTGATTCCCAGCGTGATACCTGGCCGACCCTGACACGGGTAGTGTCAATTTTGGATAAACTGCAGGTACAGGTCGTGTCTGTTATCCTGAACCGGATAAAGCCACGGCGCGCCGGTTACATTGCCAAATCTCTGGAATCCCATTACCAAAACCGTGTTACGGCTCTGCCCCAATCAGGTCTTCAGGATTAAAGTCAATGGATAAGCTGGCTATACTACCCTTCTTCTTAACGCTTTACCTGCTCTACAAGGGTTGGGACAGCCATAAGGCTTATGTAATGTTTTTCCTGCCGGTGCTGACACTGATACCGGCATATTATGATACCAAGCTGGTTTCCGGTATTCCTGAATTCACCTTCTGGAGTTCGGCTCTGATTCCGATTATTATCTTCTGGTTCTTCAAGGATAAACTGGCCGGGTACCAATTTTCAGTTCTTGACGTCATCATCGTGTTGCACCTGTTGTTTATTTTTTATGCCCAGTTCGAAGCTACAGGCTACAAGGATGCCCAGAAAATCCTGTTTCGGGAAACCCTCCAGCGCCTGATGCCCTACCTCCTGTTGAAAGCCCTGCTTCTGCAAGGCCGGTTGCGAATCAAAGCGCTGGTTACAATCACGGCCCTCGGGGCGGTAGTCAGTTTTTTCATGGCATACGAATTCAAATTTTACCATAACCTGCTGGATTCATTTATTCGGCAGGTATGGCCATTTTCAGTACCCTGGGATGGCTCAATGTCGCGATTTGGTTTCAGGCGCGCCGCTGGTTCCTTCGCCCATCCAATCAGCGCCGGATACTTCTTTGCCATGGTGACACCTCTGGCGTTATGGCTGTGGCGCGAGAAATTATATCCAAACCAGAGAGTGGGCCTGGTAATCCTGGGTTTGAATGCTCTCGGTGTCATGACATCCATTTCCCGCGCGCCTATCGCCGGACTGTTGTTAAGCCTGATAATTCTGTTTTACGGCTGGTCACGTTCCAAACTGCTGGCCGGTGGCTATCTTGCCATTGTCGGGATAATTATCCTGGCCATGGCCATCCCTGTGTTCGTGGATTATGTTTCGGTAACCCGTGACAACGCTGTGACCCGCAACCAGGAAAACGCTGCCTATCGCAAGGAAATGCTGGATAATTATATTGAAGTGATCAAGGAGCGACCGGCCTGGGGATATGGGCGCTATACTTTCCCGGTTATCAAGGGACAGCGTTCGATTGATAACGAATACCTGCACATTGCCATTACCAGCGGCATGAATAACTTGATTGTCTATCTGGCAATAATACTGCTGGTGCTGGGTCGTCTGCTACGCTTTATAGCACAGCAACCGGGTGACAGTCCCCGTACCCGCCTGGCCTGGGCCCTGCTCGCCGCCTGGCTATCGGCAATTTTCACCCAGGCTACCGTTTATTCAGGTATGCAGACTACCCATTATTTTTTCATGCTGGCCGCTGTAATCGAAGCCCTGGTTATAAATGGCAACCAGGCATTTGTGTCACAGAATACCGATCAATTTACTCTTGTAGAAGAAACATCTTACCATGGATATAACTTTTCTCGCACCCTGTAAAGACCTGTCCGGTGGAATCAAGGTAATTGCCACCTATGGCAATCAGCTGATTGACCAGGGCCACCAGGTAACGGTGGTCTACCCCCGGAAATCCCGTGGCATCCGTCAGAACCTGCGACAGTTGAAGGCACGCTACCTGCTTGGCCACCGTGATCATCTTGATTGGTTCAGGGGACGTCTGTTGAGCCGGTCGGTTATAAACGATAATACAATACCAGATGGTGATATAATTATCGCCACCGCCTGGGAGACAGTCGAGTGGGCCCGGGACCTGTCATCGTCCAAGGGTGAGAAATTCTATTTCATCCAGGGCCATGAAGTATGGAACGGGGAAGTTGAGCGGGTATATGCGACCTACAATCAACCCTTCCGGAAAATCGCTATCTCATCCTGGTTGAAAGAATTGGTGGAAGATCGCAGCGGGCAACCGGTCGACCTGGTTCCCAATGGTGGACGGATTGAACTGGATGATGTCAATCCCCTTATGATTAAACGGGAATATGATGTTGGCATGATCTACTCCAATATCCCCAACAAGGGCAGCCGGCATGGACTTAAAGTATTGCGTGATCTGGCCTGGAAAAATTCTGAGCTGCGCTTTGTAATGTTCAGTACGGATCATCCCGGCGAAGATTTGCCGAAGAATATCAGTTTCCATCTGAAACCGGATCAGGAAACGATTGCCAGAATCTATCACTCCACCCGCATCTGGTTGGTCAACAGCTATGAGGAAGGCTTCAGTCTGCCAGCTCTGGAAGCAATGAGCAGTGGTGCAGTGGTGATCTCAACCGACAACAAGGGAGTCCGGGATATTATTACCGACAAGGTCCACGGATATCTTACAAAACCGGGTGAAACCGGCGATATGACCCGGTTGGCTGAACAATTATTGAACAATAAAGATCTCTATACCCAGTTGCAGGAAGCCGGTGTGAATCACAGCCGGCAGTTCTCCTGGCAAAATTCGACATATCAGCTGGAAACAATATTTTTCGAACAATTAACAAAGCTTTCAGCTTAATATTATGAATTACTCAATTTCTCTGAAATCCACTCTGACCATCGGTCAGATTGTAAAAGGACTGTTATCTTCCACCCTGGCTTTTCCCATCCGTGCTACCCGCCCTTTGTTAAACCTCTGGCACAAGTTGATCTACCAGGCCCGTCTGAAATCCCAGGTGGGTGATATTCATCCCACTGTTCAGGTCGATGGTATGGTTAATGTCATTGGTTCCGGGGAAATTACTATCGGCCACGGATGCCGTTTCAGCCAGGATGTGGAACTGGGAACAGCTGATAACGGCCGGATCAGGATTGGCCGGGAAGTTCGGATAAACCGAGGTACTACGATTTTTGCCTATGATAAATTATCCATAGGTGATCATACCATGCTCGGCGAATTTGTGACCGTCCGGGATGCCAATCACGGTATTGCACCGGACCGGCTAATTCGCAGTCAGTCCCATGACGTACAAATGGTTGAAATCGGCAGTGATGTCTGGATCGGCCGCGGTACGGTAATTCTGCCCGGTGTAAGCCTGGGTGACGGTTGCGTCATTGGCGCCAACAGTGTTGTGACACGGTCCATTTCAGCGGGTGCGGTGGCCGTCGGTTCCCCGGCCCGGATAATAAAACAGAGGTAAATAGAAGTGAAACAACAGAAGCATACCCCCGAAAGAACTGTCAACCTGGTCGCCTATCTGGCTCCGGAATTGCCATCCCTTTCAGCCACTTTTGTCACCAATGAGATCCTGGCCCTGAAGAAACTGGGCCTGACAATCGTACCTTACAGTATCCATCGGCCTGCTTCCCCGGCTATCGGCAGTGAAACAGAGCAGCTGGTTGCTGAAACCACAATTATCTATGAACAGTCACTGACTAAGATTTTTGGCCTGATTTTCAAACGGCTACTCATTAATCCCTGGAATACGATCCGGGGACTGGCCTGGTTGACCGGTGATGTATTTAAAACCGGGATTGTCAGGCGTGAAGCCCTGAAACTGATCTACCAGTTTTACCGCTCGGTCTGGCTGGCACAGGATCTGATCAGCAAGCAGGTTGAGCACCTGCATATCCATTTTGCCCATGTTCCGACCCAGGTTGGAATGTACGCGGCTGCACTGGCCGGGGTGCCATTTTCCTTCCAGACCCATGCCAACGACATTTTTGAACGTCCGCTGCTGATCAAGGAGAAAATACGGCGTGCCAAGAAAGCGGTGTCCATCTCCTATTTCAACCGGACACTGATGGAAGAAAAAGGAGGCGATCTGAACAACGTCAGGATTGTCCGCTGCGGGGTTGATTCACGGCTGACTCTGAAGGATAGACAAAACAAAAATTCGGACCGACCATTAGTAATTGGCACCCTGGGACGTCTGGTAGAGAAAAAAGGAGTGGACACCCTGATCGAAGCCGGCCGGTTGCTGAAGCTGTCCCAGACTGATTTCAGGGTCGAGATCGCAGGTGACGGACCATTGCTTAACCAATTAAAAGATCAGGTTAAGAGCAGCAATCTGGCTGATAAGATCATTTTCAAGGGTGCCCTGCCCCATCCAGAGGCGTTGGAATGGATGCAATCACTGGATGTCTTTGTGCTGGCAGGCAAGCGTGATCGCAACGGTGACATGGATGGAATTCCGGTTGTCCTGATGGAGGCAATGAATTTTGGGATTCCGGTCATCAGCACATGTCTTTCGGGAATTCCCGAACTGGTTATCAATCGCCAGACCGGGCTGATTGGTGAGCCCGGAGATGCCAGGGAGCTGGCTGATAATCTACTTGAAATAAGGAATGATCCACAGCTGGTTGATCAACTGATCTCAGGTGCCAAAGACCGAATCACCAGTGAATTCGACATTTTTCTCAACGCACGCCGGTTAATGGACCTGTTCAATTCCTGACCCACTTCAACAATTACACTGCCACTATAAACTGAAAAGGCCAGCCATTGCGGCTGGCCTTTTTCATATCCACTGGCTGTGATAGTGGTAATGTCAGAATGAGACTGGATTGACAGGTCTCTCAGATTGAGACAGAAACCAGATCAATTGCATTAAAATAGGATCTTCTTATCTAACTGTTATACAGTTATTTATAAACACATCGACAATCCTGGCACGCTTATTGGAACTGGTCTGGTACAATGAAGAAACAAAATATTACATCATTAACCACACTGGATTTTCCGGGACAAACAGCCCGGGAATCAATCAGACAATATCCAGCGATCAGCGTTGTGATTATCGGTCTGAATGTCGAACGCTATCTCTACCACTGCATTCAGTCAATCAGGCAGTCCAACTATCCACAGGATAAGCTGGAGCTGATCTACGTTGATAGCCGCTCCATTGACCGAAGTTGTGAGATCGCAGGACAATTACCTGAAGTTCGCCTGATCCGTCTGGAGGACGATCAGCCAAATGCCGCCAAGGCACGGAACGCCGGTGCACTGCATGCCGGTCACAACCTGATTCAATTCGTAGATGCCGATTCCTACCTGCATCCCGACTGGCTGGCAAACGCCGTCAATCATATTGGCAGACGGGTAGTGGCGGTCGCTGGCGGATTAAATGAACGTTACCCCAATCGCAATTTCTTTCATCGGATGACAAACCTGGAATGGAATCTGCGCTGGGGAAAACAGGGCTGGAGCACCAAGGACCAGGAGGCCAACATCTTCGGCGGCAATGTTCTAATCAGGCGTGACCTCATGCTGGCCAGTGATGGTTATGATTCCAATCTTCCGGCTGGTGAGGACCCGGACCTGAGCATGCGTATGCGACACCGGGGTCTGTCGATCCGCCGCCTTATTATCCCCATGGCCACCCATGATATCAACATCGGTGATTTCAGGACTTATTTTAAAAGGACACGTCGTACGGGTAATGCCTATTTCCAGCTGGCTTCCCGCCACTGGCGACATGAGCGTGGCTACCTTGGAAAAATACTTATCCGGCTCATTGCCGGCGCCATCCTGCCGCCACTGCTGATCACCGCCGGGATACTAACTGGTCAGATCATCCCCGGTGCAGTTATGGCAGCTGTGGTGGCCTTGCGCCTGGTTTTCAAAACCGGCCGTTTTGCCCGGATGTTCTCAATCAGCAGGCGGCTGGCATTCCAGTATTCTCTGCATCTGGCAATGGCCGTGTACCCCCAGTTCATCGGTCTGACCGGTGCTGCCTTGGCACATTTAAAACAGAGCATGATTTCAAAAATTAATTCCAGGAAAATGGATTCCTTGAAACCCGGCAAACAATTCAACCTGGTTGGATATCCTAACCGCTAAGGAGAATTATTATGAAAAAAAACAATCCCAAATATGTTATCATATCACCAGTTCGTGATGAGGCCGATTTTCTGCCGCGGGTGATCAAAAGCATGGTCAACCAGACCTTCCGGCCCCGTGAATGGGTTTTAGTAGATGATGGGAGCAGTGATGCGACACCGGAGATAATTAAATCCGCCGCTGCTGAGCACTCCTGGATCACCTATTTACGCAAACCGGATCGTGGTGTCCGCTCGGTGGGACCCGGCGTGGTGGAAGCCTTCTATTTTGGTTATGAACGCCTTCAGGTTACCGATTATGATTTTATTGCCAAAATGGATGGTGATATCGAGTTTGGTTCAACTTATATTGAAAGACTGCTGGAGTATTTTACCAATGACCCATTCCTGGGTTCAGCCAGTGGGAAAATCTTCTTGCCGGTTGGTGACGACCTGGTGGAAGAACGGACCCATGATGAAATGACGGTGGGAGCATTCAATTTCTACCGCCGGGAGACCTTCGATCAGATCGGCGGCTTCGTGCGCGAAGTGATGTGGGACGGAATTGCGATCCATCAGGCCCGTATCCATGGCTGGCGCACCCGCAGTATTAATGATCCCGGTCTGCAGCTAATCCATAAGCGGTTGATGGGCTCATCCCACAAAAGCATCCTGCACGGCCGGCTGCGCTGGGGCCGGGGCCAGTATTTCATGGGCACCCACCCTCTTTATATCCTGGCTATTGCAGTGTATCGCAGCATTGAGCACCCCTTCCTGCTGGGTGGCCTGGGAATCCTGACCGGATACCTGATGGCTGCAGTGCACCGGATCAGCCGTTTCGGCGGCGAACAGTTTCGCAATTCACTGCATGCCTGGCAGATGGAACGCCTAGGTCTGGGTAAACGGCTGGAATCAATTCCTGAAGCGGCCGGTAATTAATAATCAATCATTACGGGACAATAAAATGTTATCAATCATAATAGTATCATACAATACTGAAGCCATTCTGCGCAAAGCCCTGGAAAAGGTATACCAGCAGAAGCATTACGATGATTTTGAGATCCTGGTAGTTGACAATGCCTCCAGCGACGGTTCCTGTGAGATGGTGGAACGGGAATTCCCCCAGGTACGACTTTTCCGTAATCCCAGCAATGATGGTTTTGCCGCCGGAAATAATATCGCCATTCGGGAAGCCCGGGGAGAGTACCTGCTGCTGCTCAATTCTGATGCCTATATCTTTCCTGACACCCTGAAGGAAAGTGTGGATTTCATGGATGCAAATCCCAGGACTGGAATAATGGGTGTTCAACTTGTTTGTGAAGACGGCAGTCCCCAGCCATCCGCCCGGGAATTCCCGACACCCTGGAAAAAATTCAAGGTCATGACCGGTTTCGAAGCCCGCCATCCATCCTACGAAACCTATTATGACTACTATCAGGCTACGGTCGGCGATCGCCCCCAGGCCAAATCCGTGGAATGGGTACCCGGTGCCTATTTCCTGCTGCGGCGCCGAATGGTGGACGAGATCGGACTACTGGACGAAAACTTCTTTATGTATTTTGAAGAGGTCGATTACTGCCTCCGGGCAATTAAGGCAGGATGGAATGTGATATTCAATCCCCAGATCACCGTTATTCATCTGGGCGGACAAAGCAGTTTGAAGACCAGCGCGAATGTAAGCCGATCAGGACGCCAGATCGTGGACATCCGGGTAAACAGCGAATATGATTACTACCGCAAGCATTATGGTCTTCTGACAATGCTCCGGGCAGCATTCTTTGAGATTAGCTGGAAGACCCTGATCTGGCTAAAGAACAGTCTGGTCAATGATTCCCTTTCAAGCTTGAAGATCGCCGAATCAAAAATGGCGATTGAGTTGGTTTCACTGAAGGTCGGGCGGGAGCTTGCCCTTCGCTGATTGATACATCCCCATGAATTGAAAAGCTTGGCAGATACCGCTGGGCTTTTTTTGTATCAGCTTGAGAAGAATAATGAATAATCTCAAAATGAGATGTAAAAAGAGAAGATGACAAGAATCTGCAAGTTACTTTTACTTGTTGTATATCATGTACTTATAAGCAATATTTTATCTTTGGCACCCTTTTTGATAGCTGGAAATACAGATAATCATGAAACAGATACAATCAAATAAAAACGGAAAAACACTACTGGTGCTGATTACCCAGAAACTGTTCTGTGCCGGGACCAATCTTCGCCAGAGGACCCTGGTGGCGGCTTTCTGGGCCGCTCTGGGAAGTGGTGGCAGCGGTGTCATACGCCTTATCAGCAATCTGCTGTTGACCAGGATACTGTTCCCGGAAGCATTCGGATTAATGGCAACCGCCATGGTACTGGTAAACCTGGTCCAGTTGTTTTCCGATACCGGTGTCAGGACCGCCTTGATCCAGAATCCCCGTGGTGCCAACCCCGAATTCATTGACAGCGCTTTCCTGATCACGATTGCACGAAATATCATTCTGGCCACTATCATCTGGTTAGGCTCCGATCCGGCAGCTGCCTACTACCAGCAAAGCGAGTTATCGGTTATCCTGAAGATTTTATCCGGAGCGGTGCTGCTGGAAGGATTCACCAATCCCGCTTTACCAATTCTGATCAAGAAACTGAAGATTCATCGCCAGGTGACTTACTCTGTTGGAAGTCAATTTGCCGGCTTCCTGGTCACTTTCCTGCTGGCATGGCTGATGCAGTCGGTTACCGCCCTGGCATTAGGTTACCTGTCGACCTCTCTGTTTCGCATGGTTGGATCATACCTGGTCATTTCCTATCAGCCGCGTCTGCGCTGGTATAGGAAAGCCGGTCGAGAATTATTTGCATTCGGGAAATACATCCTGATCAATACCATGCTGGCCTGGGCAGTGATAAACAGTGACCGGATCATCATAGGTAAGGTATTGGGCATGGATCAACTGGCCTATTACAATATCGCCCTGTATATCGGAGTATTCCTGTCGGATGTACTGGTCCAGGTCACAGCCCAATCTTATTTTCCAGCGGTCAGTTCAATTGCCGGTAATATCGACAAGGTGCAGGCTGTCTACCGCCAGACCAGCACCTTAGTCATTATTTTAGCCGCACCGGTTCTGATGCTGGTGGCCCTGTATTCCGATTGGATTATCTCCATCTTATATGATCCCCGCTATTTGACTGCCGGATCTGTACTGGTATGGGTTGCTGTTCGGGGAATGGTGAATTTGATCACCAACCTCCAGAGCGGAACAATCCTGGCCCTTGGTAAACCGGTTCTTGTTTCAGTTGCCAATGGCGTGGGACTGGTTGTTTTGGTGGCGATGATGCCACTGGCAGCCACCAATCTTGGCCTTACCGGTGCCGGTATGGTAATCCTGGCAACCGCCTTGATTATCGGTCTGCTGCAAACATTGTTTATGGTACGGTATCTTGGATTCAGCCCGAAGACTGTCCTTCAGTCCTGGAGTAACCTGCTGGTACTGGCAGCAACCATCACTGCGGCCCATCAACTAATAACACAACTGACCAGGTTGACACCCTACCCACAGACCGTTTCAATCGCCCTGCTTGGCACATTGTCCGGTCTCTTAATTCTGATCTGGACAATCAAATCTAATCAGTTGTTCAAACACGGAAATATCCGCACGGAAGTCAGCTAAGATGAAGATCCTGATGGCATCAATCCTGAATTTTGACCGTGATATTAACGGTGTGGTCGCCAGTGCCAGTGAATTGCAGCAGGTTCTGAACGAAAATGGTGATCACTGCCGTATATTGACTCCCTATACAGCCGGCGCATCAACGCTGGCCATACGCTCGCTCTACTGGTCATCATATTCATTCCAACGAACAGGTTGGGTATTATTCTCTATCTTCAACCTGTTTATTAAAGGTTACCTGATCCATCGGCAGGCAAACCGGTTGACTGAAGAATATTCGCTCTTCCATGCTCATGATTTTATCAGTGCTCTGGCATTCCAGTTATCAACTCCCCAAAATGCCTCCATCGTTCTGCACACCCATTTCCATGATGCACCCTGGCATGAATTCGCTGCTTGCGGTTATGTGAGAAAGAACAGTCCTGGCTACTTCTTACTGCGACTGCTGGCCCGTCGCACCCTGCGTCATCCTAGAATTCAATTGGTCCATGTTTCACTGGACAACGCCCGTTTCACCAGTCAATTGATCTCCACAAAACCGAGTCCAGCAACGGTATTGTACCCAGGTATTAAAGCTACAGAAGTTGAAAACGCTGGTTCAGCACATGAAGATTATCTGATCAATATTGGGAACTTGGATCTCCGTAAAAATCAGACCCGGTTGATCCATATCCTTTCTGAACTGGAGCAGCTGGGGGTCAGCATTCCCTTGATGCTGGTCGGTCGCTCATCACAAATGATGCGCCAAAGGCTGGACAATCTGATACAGGAACTTGATATTAAATCACCGGTCATCATAGCCGGTGAGAAATCGATCTCTGAAACCCGGCAGTTACTGGCCGGGGCCAAACTGTATATCCACACCGCCCGGCAGGAGAGTCTGGGACGGACACTGATCGAAGCTGCAGCCAGTAATACACCGGCCATTAGCCTGGCCTACCCGGCAGCATATGAGATCCTGCCTGAAATGGCCATTCTGGATTCCAAATCAAGTAACCGGCAGTTTGCCGGATACCTGTACTATCTGCTGACCTCAGTTGATACTCTGGAGCAGGTGCGTCAGGAACAATTTGAAAACTATCTCAACCGTTTCACACCCGAGAAGATGCTGGCACAGTATAACCGAATCGTGGAACATGTATGGAGTTAAAAATGAGTCTTAACACAACAATAATCAACAAACAAACCAAAACAGGCGATCATACCAGCCTTTTCCTGTACCGGAAATATACCCGCGGTGGCATTACTGTCGCACGCTGGAGTAAGAAGCTAAAGGCCCTATTCAAGATAATGACCCGGTTCAGCTCACTGAATTTTTATATAACTATTAAACGCCTGATGGACATTGGCGGAGCCCTGGTGGCCATGATCCTGTTGTCACCGGTCTTCATCATCACGGCACTGGCAATCCTGATTGAAGACGGACGTCCCATATTCTACAACCAGGTCCGGGTGGCAAAATGGGGCCGGTTGTTCAAGATGTACAAATTCCGTTCAATGTACCGGAATGCCGATCAGATCAAGGAAAACCTGGACTCGGACAACATGACCGGCGGCGTCATTTTCAAGATGAAGCAGGATCCGCGGATCACCAGAACCGGGCGGATCATCCGCAAACTGTCAATCGATGAACTGCCCCAGCTATGGAACGTTTTAGTTGGTGACCTATCGCTGGTGGGGCCCCGTCCCCCACTGCCGGCTGAAGTCAAGGAATACAATCAGTGGCATCGCAAGCGCCTGGAGGTAAAACCAGGGTTGACCTGCACCTGGCAGGTGAGCGGCCGCAGCGATATTGACTTCACGAATCAGGTGAAGCTTGACATTGACTATATAAAAAATCAGTCACTACTGACCGATTTGCTTCTGCTGGTAAAAACTGTGCCGGCCGTATTATCCGGAAAAGGAGCTTATTAATGCAAAGTTTATATGACCGATCAGTACTCCTGGGTATTCCAGTGGACAATTTGAACATGGATGGAACCATCAATCGCATTATGTCCATGGTTGATCAATATCGCCACGACCGTCGGAACCGTCTGGTGGCCACTGCCAATGTCGATTTCATAATCAATTCTCACAGCCGGAAGAAACGCCAGCAGTCAGCTGAACTGCTGGACACTCTGCGGTCAGCAGATCTGGTTACCGCTGATGGTATGCCCCTGGTATGGCTGAGCCGGTTACTGGGTAGGCCCTTACCGGAGAGGATTACCGGAGCCGACCTGGTCCCCGCCCTGGCCGAACAGGCCTCCCTGATTGGAAAATCAGTGTATTTCTTCGGTGGAAATAAAGGATCAGCCAAGCAAACCGCCAAGCTGCTGTCCGAACGCCACCCCGAGCTCAAGGTCGCCGGATATAGTGCTCCCATGATCGATATGGATGACAATCTTGAAAACATGATCGAGATCGCGCGGATAAATATCACCAATCCTGATATCCTGTTTATTGCCCTGGGCAATCCCAAGCAGGAACTTTGGTTCAAACGCTACAGCAAATATCTGAAGGTTCCCGTATCAATGGGCATTGGAGGTACATTTGAATTTATTTCCGGGCAGACCTCCCGCGCCCCGCGCTGGATGCAGAAAACCGGATTTGAATGGATCTATCGTATGCTGCAGGATCCACGCCGGCTTATCAAACGCTATATCATCGGCCTGTTCAATTTCAATCTGATGGTATTACCGTTGATCATACTTAACTGGCTGGGAAAATTGTTCAATCGTGGAACAGAGTTCCTTACCACCGACATTACACCGATCATGCCTGGCGACCAGAATTATTCCCAGTTGTTCTACAACCTGACTCGTCTGAAAAGCGTGAAGATCAAACCAATCATGGACCGGGAGATGTCCCAGCTTACGCTTGATTTCAATGCAATCCATTTCATTCACGCCAGTGAGGTCTATTACCTGATGAACATGTTGATGATTGCCCAGCAGATGGGGGTAAAATTGGAATTGGTGAATCTGAGACTTATACCGAAGCTGTTATTGCGGGTGTACCGCATCGCTGATTTGCTTGAGAATTCTAAAAACCATGCCACTAAGACAGTGGCTGAAGCCTGATCAATTTTTCAAGGACTACGATGAAAATCCAAAGCATTATTGTTGATATAGACAACGGTAACGATCAGTTGGAAGCGGGGAACTACCACTCCCTGATTACCAAGGTTGCCAATAAACCAATTATTGTCCATCAGATCGAACGCCTTAAGAACAGTGGAGTCGAGTCCATAAAACTGATTACTGACCAGATTCTTCCGAAGGAATTGCGGAACGGTGAACGGTGGGATATTGATTATAAGATTCAGTCCACGCTTACTCTGGATAGCCAGACCGGCAATGAGGATCAGGCCTACCTGATCATTTTTGGCAACATTCTCATGGACTTTGATCCCACCCGCTTCATTAATGACTGGCTGGCAACCGGAGATGACTATGGAATTGCCCAGCCACTGCAGGATCATTCCAGTCCGGTCACCCCGTATTTCTACCCGGTTTTGCTAACCGGGAAAACCCTTGACAGGTTGTTGTCCGGTTTTGATTTCTTCAGTCCACAGGATATACTAAGGGCTTTGACCTACCTTGATATTACACCAGCCACATTCAATTATGATTACTCAGTATATGACATCCTCACACCGTCATTATCTTGATTTTCATTTGCAAAAGCTCAATGAAAAGACCGGTTCGCATCCCTGTGCTGGCTTTCCCCTTGATGATAATCTCTGGATCGATCTCAAAAGCAGGATCCATCCCCAGACCGAAATCAGCGGTCGGGGCCGGATATTGATTGGGAAGAACAGTCGTGTTGGACGGGGTGTTAAACTGATCGGGTCAGTGGTAATTGGCGATAATGTGATTAGATGAAAGCTATCGTTGAAAAGCATGATCTTGCATGGTACTTGCTGGTTACAATGGACTGTG
>LSCG01000055.1 GCA_001577055.1 Fidelibacterota bacterium TCS56 | reverse complement strand
TATTTTTCATGGAGTTGGGTAGATGCGATATTTGCTGGTGGATTGGTTGAATGCGGCCGATTGACGGCTGATGTCGGCTAGAATCCGGTCAGGTGGGATTTGCTCGTTAATTGCCGCCACAATCGACCTGGAACCCCATAATTTGGTTAACCAGCGCTCCTTCAATTCAAATGATTCGACATACAGGTGTTTAAGCGTACTCAGCAGGTAAATCCCACAGGCAACGCTGTTATATTGATTTCGGTTGGTCACGGAAATAGCAATACCATGGCAGGTCACACCCTCGTATTTGGGATTAGCGGCCATTCCGGGAATTGCTACCGGAGTGAATGATACGGTCTGGAATCGCGCCCCCGGCAGTTCGAATTGGTTCATGGCATCAGCCAGTTCCGTTCCGTCGATCCACGGAGCGCCAATCTGCAGAAATGGCTGCCTGGTTCCGCGCCCTTCGGAGACGTTGGTGCCTTCGATCAGGCAGATGCCTGGATACACAAGGGCGGTAGGCAAATCTGGAATATTGGGCGAAGGCTTTATCCAGGGTAAATCAGTGTTGTCAAACCAAAGACCGGGTTGCCAGTTTTCCACCGGGATAACCTTTAACACCGGCGCCGGGTTGATCCATTGTTCACCAATTATCATCTGGGCCAGCTCGCCGACGGTCAGTCCATAACGGATGGGAATTGGATAATAACCGACAAACGATTGCTGGACCGGATTCAACAACGGGCCTTCAATTGCAATTCCAAATTCCACCGATGGGATTGGGACGGTCCAGCACCCATACCGGAATATCGTTTTCGGCGGCTGCTTCCATCACCAGTCCCAGAGTGGAAATATAGGTGTAAAATCGGGCGCCAATATCCTGAATATCATAGAGGACCAGGTCAATACCGGTCAACATGTCGGCTGTGGGTTTGCGGGTCTTACCATACAGACTGACTACCTGTGGCAATTGCCGCATTCGGTCGTAATTTACTTTTTCCCCGGCTGAAGCTTCTCCGAACAGGCCGTGTTCCGGGGAAAAAATCACCTTCAGGTTCACCCCGGGCAATTCCATCAATCGCCGGTAATTGGGGTTTTCCTGATGATCAATGCCACTGTGGTTGGTTACCAGGGCCAGATTTCTCCCCGCCAGCGGATTTGAGGAATCCTGCAACAGCATATCCAGTCCGGTTTTTACTTTCACGGAATGGGGAATGGGCCGCGTGGTGCCGAATTTGTCGATTACGGAATCTTCAATTGTCTGGGCATTGCTGATGATTAACAAGACCGGCAGGAGGATTGGGATAAATTTCTGCATACTATTCCAGATCGCAATTGCGGTAGATATCGGCCAGGTCCTCGCGTCGGCGAATTACTTTGGCCTGACCATTGGTTAACAGAATTTCCGCCGGACGCGGCCGCGAATTATACTGGGAGGCCATGGCAAAACCGTAGGCCCCCGCATCCATGATGGCAACCAGATCGCCTTCTTCAACCGCGGGGAAAGGCCGGTCAATGGCCTGGCGGTCGGTATTTTCGCAGATTCGTCCGGTGAAGTCCACTTTCCCCGCAGGCTCATCATCCGGATATCCCACTTTCAGGAAACGATGATAGGCCGAGTACAGAGAAGGTCTCAGAATTGTCTCCATCCCGGCATCGAGTCCCACAAATTTGCGGTAACTGTTTTTCAGACCGGTTACCCGGCTGAGGATGAAACCGGCATCGCCAATAATGTATTTTCCCGGTTCCAGCCACAGGGCGGGGCAATTGTCGTCATTACGATTATAATAGCTGAAAAAGATCTTGGCCAGCGATGACATCAATTGATCAATAGGAATTGGTGATTCTTCATCCCGATAGGGAATTCCGATACCGCCGCCGATGGAAATGTATTCCATGGTCTTACCTGTGACAGCCTCAACCTCACGGGCGGCTTCCAGGATGGCGGTGAGCAATTCGGTAAAATAATCGGGGTCCAGTACACCGGAACCGGTCATGCATTGCAGGCCGAACCGGTGGATGCCCATTTCGACGGCCTGTTGATAAACAGCAGCGATCTTATCCCTGGGAACACCAAATTTAGCTTTTTCACCTCCGGTGGTAATGTGGGGAAACATACCGCGACCGAACCCGGGATTAAGTCGGAAGGAAATCCGCCCGGGCAATCCGATGCGGGCCAGCCTTGCCAGCGAAGTGCTGTCATCCAGATTGATGCTGATTCCATTCTCCAACGCGTATTTCAAATCCTCATTCGATTCGTAATTACCGGTGTAAATGCTGTGAGCTGGATCGATCCCTGCCAGGCGGGCGGCATAAATCTCACCGGGACTGGCACAATCACTACCGATAGCAGGTAAGGTGCGGTGCAGCAATTTCAGCAGGTGCGGATTGCTGTTGGCTTTTACGGCATAGCAGATATGATAGCGATCGAAATTATCAGCCAGGGCCTGATTTAATCGATTCAGGTTCGTGCTGAGGCGTTCACTGGAATAAACATAAAGTGGTGTGCCAAAATTCTCAGCCAGTTCATTTAACAGCGAATAGTCGGCAATCAGCGTCTTCAGCGGGTGATTGGTCATATTAATCTAACTTGAGATGGTTTAATAATGGTATTTAAGGTAATAAAGTTAATTCCTTTGACGGTTTGGTTTAATAGATATTCCATTGATCTAAGTCATCCATCTTCAGATTTCATTGAACTGATCCATGCTTATTCGGCGGGTGAATAGTCATACCAGATGGGACTGCTCCACAGCATCTCCTGGTCCTCTTGTATGACCCGCAGGTAATACCAGTGCTGACCGGGAACCAGGTTTGCGTCGGTAATTGTTTTACGAATTCCATAACCTTCACGATTGTCCTTGCCGAATACCATGATGACCTGATTATCGCGGATGATTTCAACCTGCTTCAGCGGGGCGGTGCCGGCAATATCAAACCGGATAGTGGGAGGGGCCTTCCCGGCAATTTGCGATCCCTGCCGACTGCCGTTTATTTTGAAATCCATTAGAATGGGCACACCGGAAGTGGCGTAACAGGCACGTGTATTCAAGGCATTAAATATGGTCGGGCGGGCCAGCGATGCCAGCAATACCGCCACGCGGCCGGTTTGCCGTGAATCACGTTTTGGCGAAATGCCATGATGATAGATCAGTCCATGACTGTCGGAAGAACCGATCAGACCGAATACCAGGCCTTGGGCCAGGCCGTCGCGAACAAAATTCCCCGGCATGCCGCCGCGGTGCATGATCGGCTGGTTGCCCATGAATTCAAATGCACCATGCTCAGATACGATTTCCACCACCGGTTGTGTGACCTGATCATGGTTTCCCCAGTCAATTCCAGTCCAGCCGATGTGATGGGGAATGGCAATTCCACCTGTTTTTGACAACGAATCAAACAGGGCCGGGGTCACCCGGGCGTCGGTGCGGTAGCTGAAGATGGGCCGGCCCCATTTCTTGAAATACACATTCTTATGCCCAAAGCCCCTGGGTACCCGGGCCGTGGTCCATTCATAAGCAGGGATTGCCACGAATTCTTCTGGCGCTTCGAATTGGCGCCCAATCAGTTGGATCAGTTCCCATTCCGATGGCAGCAGTTGGTTGCCCACGAACCATTCATGGTCAGTGAGGGCGGCAAAATCCAATTGGTAATGGTAGCGCGATTTGGCGTACGATTCATCGATGGTCCCGATGCCGTCAGAGATAGATGAATGCAGATGAAGATCACCCCAGAAAATATTCAGACTATCGCTATCTCCTATTTGGGCGAAGGGTTCAGGTAAGTCAGGCCGGTGCGAATACGTCGGCGATAATTTTCGGAGCCTGCCGACAATGGCAGTGGATGGGTCAATGGTATTGATCGTTGAGAGGTAGATTGCCCTGATATCGCGGCGAACCAGATGGAGCAGGCCGTCGTCGTTGATCTCACCATTTACCAGTTGACCGCGGCCACCCCAGCCGGGTACGTCAAAACGATAGAGCGGGCTGATCTGATCGCCGGTGATGACTTGAGCCAGGAATCCCTGGGAAGGGCGGCCAAAGATCCACAGCCGGTCCTCCCGGTCATAAAACAGGGTGGGGAACTCCAGGGATTGGTCCTCGCCGGTCTTATTAAAATCCTTTTGCGAAGCGGCGGTGTAAATTGGTGACCAGTGTCCCGCACGCAGGTGTCGAAAATATATCCAGGGCGTCAAATCCTGGTGTCCATCCGGTTGAAGATCGGATTTCCAGGCGACGGTCAGTTTACCACGGGAAGAATAAGCCAATGCCGGGGCCATGTTCATGCCGGTTTCCGGGCTGACGGCCTTATCCGGTGCCAGTTTTTCATCCTGAAAAGATACCAGTCGAATCGAATATGCGCCCTGATCATGGCGGTCCCAGGCCACATGCACCTGCTTAGCATCGGTCTGGCAGGCCACTGGCCGATATTCCAGGCGTGGATCCCGGCTGACGGGGAATTCTTCAAAATGGCCGGTATCTGACAATAATCCCCCAAAGATATCTGATGATCCGCTACTCATCCGCTCCCAGACGATGAAGATTTGTTTATCATTGTAACGGCATAAATACGGGCGCAGGTCATGATCAACGCCGCTGGTAAGGCGGATTTCATCGCCCAGGATTCCGTCGCGGTAATTTCGGGTATAAAGATCCCAGGAAGAAATGCGCCGAGCCGACCAGACAATCCAGGCTGATTCTGGTCCAGTGGAAATAATCCGTGGTCGATATTCCAGTCCGGTTGCCGTACCCACCTGCAGGGAATCAATCAGCCGCAGATTGGAATACCGTTTCAGAATAATGCGTTCCTCACCATCAACCAGCTCGGTAAAAACGATTAATTGGTGCCCTGTTCCGGTCAGTGCCAAATCAGGATATTCACAGAGGGGGGACCGGCTGATCCTGGTGTCGGTGATTTCCAGCGTCGAGATTGAAATCTGGGGGGTGGTCTCTGCCGGGACCGGAATTGATTCACAACTGACTAACAATAGACTGGCGGTCAATAATAATGTAACCAAAACCATTACAGCCTGCCTTCCTGATTAGAAATGGTTAGTAACACCTGAATTTAACCGGCTAAAGGCATATTCGGATAGCCCGGAAGCTGTTCTTTTATCGGTTTAATCAGGAAACTATCTCCTGTTTCCTTCACCGCAATGAAACCCGGGTGCATTGATTGTGCAGAGACAAGACATGTCTTGCCCCCATAATGAAATTATATGACTAATTCGATTTGTCGGATTGAAAGAGTTTGAAAATCTCCAGGCCCTGCTGCATGAATTTCTTCAAGTCCACTGGTTTGACGCGTTTGGATGAACGATAGAATACCATTTTATCGCCATTCCCCTCGATGCACAATTTTGGATGGGCCTGCAAGTAATTCAGGCGGTTATCGGTGAACAGCTCCCTGACGGCCCCCTCGTCAGAACCGCGTAGCAGGTATTGATGTGAAAAATCCGGATAAGTATCGAAATCGATATCCTGATAGCCGAAAGCGCCGCCAATGCGATGCAAGACATTCTCAGGACGCAGAGCGAATTCCGGTAAATCAAGCTGGCCGGTATGAAACAAAAGCACTGTCTGGCGCCAGGTATGGGAGCTTTTCCCGCCACCGGTGGTATAGCGATAATCCATGAGGTAGAAATTCATTTTGCTGGCGGAGCGAGACATAACATTGGTTATTTTCCGTGAATGCCCTTGTTTGAACAGGTGGAAATCCCCGGTGAGATCGTGCAGGGCCTCATCACCTTTTTTACTGAATTGGAGATTCATACCGGCAGCGGCTTGCACCAACGCCGCCGTACGCTGTTTTTCATAGCGCCATACCAGGTAAATGATGACGACCGCCAGGGCGATGATGGCAATGATTATGATGGGAGTTGACATGGGCTAGTGGTTTATTTCAGATACGGAGTCATTTGTTAACTTGTTGTTACAGGCCTTCATGTCAGGGTTTCGACAGAAAAACTACACATGTCCAGTTGATAATGAAAATTCGAAATTTCTATTTACCTCAGAAAGGTTTAGTGGTATTAGGTGGTTGATGGTGTCGGTCAACAGTTTGGTGGTGAGCAGAATTATATTTACGTTTCACGATTACCATGGTTGATTTATGGGGAAGCAGGGGCAGGCTGGAGATGATTATACAGCCCACCCCATCGGTTTTAGCTGCTTGGTGAAATTATCAGAAGATCAAGGCGGCCGCCTTGGTACCATCCAGCGTTTTTATACCGAGAAATTCCTTCTCTTCGATCTCATCCTCGGCTTTCAGCAAATCCCAGTTGCGGCGGGCGGCATTGATAAATATCGCGATCACAAAACGGATCAGATAGAATTCCGCCTGTTCCGGCAGGTAGGGAATGTTGACATGTTTATTGGCCAGATTGGTCAAGCTGGTCGATAAACGGCGGGCTTCATCATCGTCGATACCTTTATTCGAGGACTGGATCAGATCATAGAACTCGTTCGGCAGGTTGTCATAGAGAAAGCGGTCCACACGTTTGACGATTTTGATCAGGATTTTCTCCTCACCGGTTTCATTGATCAGAGGCACATTGATTTTGCCATTCAAGCGCTGAGCGATATCCAGGATTTGGGCATCGGTCATTTTGGTGCGCTTTTGCGGTTCAGCGTAATATTCGTCCAACAGCTCCTTGAATTGATCGGCAGTCAGTTCATTTAAAGCAGGCATAAGACCCTCACATTTTTGATGTTTGGTGTAGCAACTGATTACCTTTTTTCATGTTACGGCAATCATTGATGGCAGTCCCGGAATTCATAGAAACAGGGGGCGTCGGCATAAATTAGAAATATAGTTCAATCGTAACGGTTTTTCATCAACAGCGGTTGACTGCCCGGAGAAATATACAGCCGGGTGATGCAGTTAGAAATATTAAGATCCCATGGGAAATATCTTATTTTCGGACGGCTCAATAAATATACCTTCCAAGATAAACTGTCGAAATGATCGCGCTATGGCCAGGGTCATCTTCAACCCTGAATTAAATCCCGGTTGACTCCATTTCATCCATTGTTTCCAGAACCGGTTTTTCAACCTGTTGATAGATTATTCCCGTACCACTGACACCATCGATATGCACATCCGCAGGGTGAGGTAATTTTATCCAACGCAGGTATTCAGAGGAGTATTCGGTATTCATTTTCTTCAACCAATTCCAATTCAGAAAATCTTTGCTGTTCTTTGGGTTAATGGTGAAATAAGCGATTTTGGATCCGGTGACAACCTGAAAGAAATGACTGCCGAATGATGGGTCAATATTGAATTTATCGATTCCTACCTCAACAATAACTTTAGCATTTGAGATTTGATCCCAGCGCACCGGAATACCCAGCCAGGGATCTGCCGAACCCCAACGACCCGGACCGATCAAAATGTAATTTCCTTCCTGCCCGACACGCTGATTCAATTCACCGATTTCGGCAGCTATCTCCTGTGTTTTGGACGGATTGAAATTGTCTTTATCAACGACGATAATATTTTGCAGGTCATCAATGATACCATTACCCAGAGTAATACTGCTGGCCGCCAGGGCCCCTTCCCGCTGATAATCTTCCAGATCGATACTGGTCTCCTGGTTGGAATAATGCATGGGCCTGATCTGTAATAATGCAAATTCGGCTTTTGATTTTTTGTTGACGGGCAAATTTACGGCAAATTCCAGTTCCACCGGACCGCCGAACGCATTCAGTCCCACGTCCAGCAGCTCATTGATTATATCCACCAGGGGGAATTGTTTCCATTTGAGAATAGGGGCGAAAGTGACAATCCGCGCACCGACATAGTGCAGCGAATCACGGACCACCGCATCTTCGGCGGAAATCACACTGCCGGCAAATTTCAGACTGCCGTCGTTTTCAGCCTGTTTCAGTGGCAGCCGTTTAATACCAAAGGATTGATCGCCCCATTTTGGCCGCTGGCGCTTGTTCATATCCAGGGCATAAAAATGATTTTGCGAGGCATCCAGGGTGGCTTTAATCGAATAAAATTGTGGTAAAATCGCCGGGTAGACAGGGGAGAAGCGCAGGGCTCTTTCCCCTTCCACGATGGTACGCCCCAGACCCAGGGCCAGGAAAACCACACCTTCTTCACGCTTCATATAGGAAACGGGGTAATAATTCAGATTTTGAGCCACACCACTGAATGTCGGATAGAAATAATGATGATAATCAGACCCGATCATTTCCTGGATGATGACCGCCATTTTCTCCTCTTCCAGTCGATAAGTAGAATTGGCAATCAGCGCGCGGGGTTCATTATGGAACATTGAGGCAAATACCAGTTTAATCAGATCGCATAATTGTTGGACGCGGCGGTTCAGCGAACCATCATTATTGGGAAACATGTAGGTGGCATAAGCGCCGGCCAGCGATTGGTAAGGTGAATCCTCCAGCAGACTGGAAGAGCGAATTGCCAGGGGAAAGAAAATCTGTGACAAATACACCTTCAGTTTATTTTGCATGACCCTGGACAGGCGTGCTTCCAGAAAAGCCTGGTCGATTTCCCGGTTATCAGTGGTTTTCATCACCCTTTCCCACAGAGAATTACGATTCATAAATTGATCGAATTCATCGGTGCCGATCACTGCTACCCGCGGTACCCGCAGTCGGTATTGGTGGTATTTACTTTGTATTTCTGACTCTTCCAGAATCTTTTCGGCAAATGCCAGTCCCCGGGCCTTGCCACCGATTGAGCCTCCGGCCAGACGGTATAAATTGATATCAGGATTGAATGAATCCTGAGTAAACTCGAACAAGGAGCCCACCCGGCGCCGGATGGCGCCCGAGGCAATGAAATCGAGTATTATTCTCCGGTGTTCATCGGTATCCGGAAAATCCGTTACCCTCAGCGGACGAATCTTATTGGCAGCTCCGAATTCACCCCGCGCCGCCAGCCAGTTGGAAAAATGGTTATGGCTGGCATGGTAATTAAAAGATTCATCAGGGACGGTTTTCAGCAGATTGCTGAATTCTTTTATCGTGGCGGCCATCGCTACCCCTTCGCCATCCGGCATGCGGAAAATGAAATTGCCAAATCCAAAATTGCGGATTACAAATTCCTCAATGTCCCGCAGCAACCGGCTGGATTTTTTATACAGAAAATGAGCGTTAATGCTATTTGCCAGGTCGCGCACGTCCTCATCGCGTGATTGCAGCATAATCGGCATGACCGGATCCTGCTTGCGGACCCACTGGGTGAAAAGCAAGCCGGCTTGTGGATTTTTTTTGCCTCCTTTAGGAAAATTTATATCCGAGATTATTCCTAACAGATTGTTCTGATATCTTTTGTAGTATTTCTGCGCTTCTTCGAAATTACTGGTGAGTAAGATTTTCGGACGGCCCCGCAGGTGAAAGAATCTCTGAGCGGCATTCAGACTTTTGCTGATCAATTGATTGGTATAATTAATGATAACTTGATAAATAAGGGGCAGTATCACGGAATAATCACGAGGTGTATCTTCGATTACAATGATGATCCGTACCCCGGCTTTACGCACGTCGCGGCTGGCATTCAGTTTATCCTCCACGAACTTGATTATCGCTGCGAAAACATTGGAATTGCCGGTCCAAATGAAAGTACGGTCAATTGGCGAATCGGGATCGTTGACCGGTAAATGAATTAATTCCGATTCATCGGCGGCCAGCAGGATTACAGGTTTTTTGGGATATTTCGCTTTTACCTGGGCGCCGAAACTGATTGGATCCATATCAGAGATGCGTGTCATCACGATCACCAGATCAAATTTGCGTTTGGTGATTAAACTCAGGGCTTCAGCGGCGGTAGATTTACGGGTTACCCGCGGGGCGGCAGAAAAATTCATTTCCAGGTATTCGGTCAGAATTTGCTCTGAAAGCTGACCATCTTCTTCCATTGCGTAAGCATCGTAGGGGCTGGCCACCATCAGAATTTCATGAACTCTGTGGAGCATCAATTCATGGAAATCAAACGCCGGGGTGGAAGTGAACTCAACTTTTCGCATATAGTGAAAATAGTTGTAGTCGCTAAAAATTGAAACAATTGAATTGAAACTTACCTGCCGCGGAGTGCAAATTATCACAATGATTGTTGCCAACCCCGTTCGTGCAGTTCTGTCAGATATTTATCATGGCTTAGTAAATCTGGTGTATCCGGCGGTTTGTCAGGGGTGTGATCAACCATTACCGTTGGTGAACGAGCTCCAGTTATGTGCCGATTGTGAAGCCCGGATGCTGCCCACCGGATGGGGCAACTGGGTTGACCGGCTTACTCATTCAGAGGGTTTGGACGGTGCTTATTCCGGTTGGTTCTTCAGCGGACCGATACAACACTTTATTCATTCACTCAAATATAATGATCGTGCTAAATTGGGGGCTGTTTTAGGCCGCTATCTGGGCCGGATGCTCACCAGCGATTTGACAGATGCATTTGATATCTTAACGGCGATCCCCCTGTTTGGCGCCCGTCAGCGTGAACGTGGCTTTAATCAGTCACAGTGGATTGTGCGCGGCCTGGCCCAAGCCTTAAGGAAACCCGCTGATTTTGGCCTGTTAACCAGAATCAGGGAAACCAGGAGTCAGACCGAATTGACCAGTGAAGAACGCGTGGTTAATGTCGGGGACGCCTTCCTGGCCAGTGATAAGGTCAGGGGTTTGAAAATCGGAATCGTTGATGATGTTCTGACTACCGGTGCCACAGCATCGGCTAGTGCGCAGGCCCTAAAAAAATGTGGTGCGGAGCAGGTGGTGATAATCACCTGTGCCACGCCACGGATCAGGAAGTAGCAGGAAAGAGATGTTAAAAACACTGAATTCATTTGATCTAAAAGGTAAGCGGATATTGATCCGTGTGGATTTTAATGTGCCCCTCAGGAATGGCAATGTAGCCGATGATTTTCGTATTCGAGCGGCCCTGCCCACAATACAACACTGTATCGGTATGGGCGCTTCCGTGGTACTCATGTCACATTTGGGCCGTCCCAAAGGCCAGGCAAGTGATGAATTAAGTTTGATTCCCGTAGGAGAGACCCTGGCCGATCTGCTGGAAAAATCGATTAAATTTTCCCATGATTGCGTATCGGAAGACGCTCGTGACGTGTCATTGGGATTGAGTCCCGGCGAGGTTCATTTGCTGGAGAATCTGCGTTTTCACGAAGCCGAAACCACAAATGACACGGATTTCAGCCAGTTGCTGGCCAAACACGGTAATGTTTATATCAATGACGCCTTCGGTACTGCGCACCGGGCGCATGCCTCAAATGTGGGTGTTGCCGCCCATTTCTCACAGCGCGGTGTGGGCTATCTGGTGGAAAAAGAGGTTAAATTCCTGAATGAAGTGATTAAACGACCTAAACGGCCGCTGGTGGTAATTCTTGGTGGCGCCAAAGTAGGTTCCAAATTGGCCTTGATCAATCGTTTCCTGGATGAGGCCGATTCGATCATAATTGGCGGGGGAATGGCCTTCACCTTTTTGCATGTGCTTGGCATCCAGGTCGGCAAATCGCTGATTGATCAATCCCGCTTGAAAACCGCTGAGAAAATCATCGAAACCGCCAGAAGTCGCAAGGTGGATTTAATCTTTCCCAGGGATGTGATCTGCGCGTCCGAGATCAGCGAAGGGGCCGAGCGTTCAGTGCATACCGTAAATGAAATTCCTGAAGACCAAATGGGACTGGATATCGGGCCGGAGTCCGTGGCCTTATTCGATTCGGTGATCACCAGTGCCAAGACCATCATCTGGAATGGACCCATGGGCGTGTTTGAGACGCCTGGTTTTGATGAGGGAACGGAAAAAACCGCCATATCAATCGCCGGAGCAACGGCCGCCGGTTCAATCTCTGTGGTGGGTGGTGGTGATTCGGCTTCTGCCGTAAAAAACTTGAAATTAATGGATGAAATGTCACATGTTTCCACCGGTGGTGGAGCATCCCTGGAACTATTAAGTGGCGTGGCCTTGCCGGCCCTAACTGTATTGGAGCGCTAATGATTAAGAAACCGATTGTTGCCGGAAACTGGAAGATGTTTAAAACCCCGCAGGAAGGGTACGACTTCGTCGAAACAACCAGTGATTTACTTTTGAATGTAATAGGGGTGAAAGTTATATTCTGCCCGCCTTTTACGGCGCTATTTCACATCAATCAGGTGCTGAAAGATACCCCGCACAGTCTGGGTGCCCAAAATGTTCATTTTGAATCAAGTGGCGCATTTACCGGCGAGATTTCAGTAGATATGTTGCAGGCCTGCGGTGTTGAGTATGCCATCATCGGCCATTCTGAAAGACGTCATGTATTCGGGGAATCAGATGAATGGATCAACAAGAAAGTCCATGCCGCGTTGGCCGGAAATCTGTATCCGATTCTGTGTATCGGCGAAAAACTGGACGAGCGCCAGCAGAATGTTACTACTGAAATTCTGACGCGCCAGTTGAAGGCTGGTCTCAAAGGTGTCAGCGCCGTACAGATGGAATCGATTGTGATTGCCTATGAACCGGTGTGGGCGATTGGCACCGGCCTGACCGCATCGGTGGCGCAGGCTTCAGAAGCGCATTTGGTTGTGCGCCGGGTGTTGAGCGAGCTATATGCGGAGAAAATCGCCGCTGACACCGCAATCCTGTACGGTGGTTCGGTGAAACCTGATAACGCTTCTGCTTTGATAAAGGCACCTGGTGTGGACGGTTTTCTGATCGGCGGCGCCAGTTTGAAAACGGATTCATTCGTGGCGATAGCCGATGAAGTAATGAAAAATTATGTAAAGGAATAACAGTGTACGGATTTTTAATTGCAATAGAAACCCTGGTAGCCATTTTGCTCATTACCGTGATATTGATGCAGGCCAGCCAGGGAGGTGGGTTAGCCGGTTCGATCGGCGGTGGATTCACAAACCAGGTTTTCGGCGGGCGCGGAGCCGCTTCATTTCTCAGTAAATTAACTACAGGTCTGGCTATCGCCTTTATGTCGATGGCCGTGCTGATCAGCCTGTTTTCGACCACGCGGGTGGCCGAATCCAAATCAATTTTGAAGCAGGAAGCGGAATCGCGGGTGATATCTCCCGGTTCCGATTTGTCTCAGCCGGCCGCAGCCGACGATCAGATCACACTGGACTGACATCCTTGCCGAAGTGGTGGAACTGGTAGACACGCTATCTTGAGGGGGTAGTGCTCTGACGAGTGTGCGGGTTCGAGTCCCGCCTTCGGCACTTATCCAGGCATGACGGATTATTGGTGATAAGCACACCTGACAAAATCCAATTTATGGAAGATTCCCGTTTATCGATTTTAATAGTGCCATAAGTGGTTGTGGCTGTTAAATTCCGCCTGCTTTTTTCTACTCACCAGAAAATAAAATTAAGCAATACATCGATTAAAACTTACGGATTGTATTTCCGTTGAATACATTGTGAACAGGCAGAGAGTCAAAATTGAGACCTAACAGGAGGCCCTAATGATCATCGTTAAATCACTGGCAATTCTATTGACTACATTGTCATTTCTGATTGCTCAAAATCCGCTTATCATGATTGATGAAGCCAAGGAAAAATTTAATAATAAAGAATTCAGGGCTGCGGAACAGCAGTTAAATGAGATTCTGACTGTTGACCCGACCTTTGCTCCGGCTTATATCTTCTTAGGGCGAATTCACTTACGGTTTGGAGAAATGGGAAAAGTGAAGGAGAACTTTGATGCAGCGCTTGATGCTGAGACTACACAAGAAGTTGCAAAAAAATATCGTGCAGAATACAACCTAGTTAACGAGATTAATCAGATGATGGCGGAAGGCAATCGATTAATGAGAAGCGGCGACCTGGAGGATGCTTATGCCGCTTTCAGTCGTGTGTTGGATAAATTTCCATATTTTACCCTGGCTGCGTATAACCAGGGCGGACTGAAAATCCGACAAAAAGATTTCCCCGGGGCCATTGAAAGATTTAATGCCGCTTTAGCGATCAATCCGGAATTCAATAATGCCCGTGCAGCGATTGCAACCGTTGTAAAAAATACTTTCAATGAAGGCAATAATGTATATCGCCTGGGTGATCTGGGCGGTGCTTTGGAAAAATATAAACAGGTGGTTGAATACGATCCGAATTTTTTCCAGGCCTATTATCAAATCGGTGTGATCTCATCCCGGCTGGGTGATATAGACGTGGCCATTGAAAATTATAAGATGGCTTTGGAAATTACCCCTAATTTCTCCAAAGGCTGGTATGCACTGGGTCTGACTCATAAGAAGATCGGTGAAATCGAGGAAGCTTTGGCAGCTTTCCGGAATGCCCTCAATGCCGATCCCAATTATTCCAAAGCCTATGCTGCCATGGGTGAAATATATCTCGATCAGCAGAATTTTGAAGCGGCCCTCGACCGATTTCAGATTGCCGTTTCGGTTGATCCAACTTATGCCAAGGGATATGAGAATCTGGGGATTACTTACACCAAGATTGAAGATTGGGAAGCAGCAATTGTCCAGTTGCAGCAGACCGTAGCCCTCAATCCTGAATCTCTGAACGGCTGGTACCACCTGGCCATGTCATACAATCAGATCGGTGATTGCGAAAATGCTTTAAACAGCGCACGCAATGCCACCGATATTCGTGGCAACCACGCTCCCGCCTTGATCGAACTGGGAGTTGCTTATTACTGTAATGGTCACGGCGACCGCACCAGGGCGCTTAATGCCCTGGAAAAGGCCCGTAACGACAGTCAGTGGCGTCGTGTGGCCGAATATGAGATTGACCGGATCAATAATCCTGAGCGCTACGAAGATTAATTGCTTACCAGCCCTCCGATTAGCGGGGCCATGATATATGGTTAAAGCGGTAATTTTTGATTTAGACAATACTCTGCTGGATTTTGTCGCCATGAAACGCCGGGCCGTACGAGCAGCCCTGACTGCCATGGTGGAAGCGGGACTGGATATCGATATCACCCAATCGTTTGACCGCATTTTTAAACTTTATGAAGATCATGGTTGGGAGAATCAACAGGTATTCAACGATTTTCTTACCGAGCTACTGGGTTATGTGGACAACAAATTTCTGGCGGCGGGGATTGTGGCTTACCGGCGTAACCGGGAAGCGAGCCTGTTGACCTATCCCAATGTGAATCGCACCCTGGTTGCACTGATGAAAATGGGCGTTAAACTGGCCGTGGTGTCGGATGCTCCCAGCCGTGAAGCCTGGCTGCGGATTTATTATCTCAATCTCCATCATATTTTCGATCATGTCATCACCCAAGATGATACCGGTACCCGCAAACCTTCGCCGAAACCGTTTCAAATGGCGTTGAATCGCCTGGAAGTAAAACCGGAAGAAACGATAATGGTGGGCGACTGGCCGGAGCGGGATGTGGTCGGCGCCGGCAATTTAGGGATTCGTACCATTTATGCCCGGTATGGCGATGCCTTTGGCCGTGACACCGCTTCCGGCGCTAACTGGGATGTAAATGATATTTATGAACTGGTGAATATTGTCCGTGATTTGAATGGAAACTGAGTGCTTTATTGGCACGGACATCGTATCCGTGCCAAGAATCAAGGCGTCCTTGGAACGCCATCCCGCCGGCTTTCGTCGCCATAGTTTTACTAAGTGCGAACAGGAATATTGTGATTCACGGTCGCAGCCGGAACAACATTACGCCGGGCGCTTTGCCGCTAAGGAAGCAATTAAAAAAGCCATCTTATCGCATGATAGAAACCTGGTGCTTCCGATTAATCAGATTGAGATAACCAATCGAAAAGATGGTTGTCCACAGGTGAGATTTATTAACGATCCGCTGATTGAATTAAATTGTAAAGTGAGTATCTCCCACACGGAAGAATTTGCCACCGCAACCGCCCTAATTTCGCTCTAAGGTTAACTCGCATGCGCCTGCCGAATAGCCGAACTTCATTGATCCTGCTGGTAATTTATATCATCCTCGTCATAAGCGCCTCGGCCGTACCGGGTGAGCGGATTCCCGAATCGCGACTCTTTTCCATGGACAAACTGCTGCATTTGCTGGAATTCATGGTGCTGGGAGTCCTGGTAGTCCTCAGTTTTAAAGAAATAACGCTCAGATCATTCATCTATGCCATCATCGGCTGTCTGGTTTTCGCGGCGGTGAACGAATTCATCCAGATGATGATCCCCGGCCGCAGCCCTGATGTAAATGATTTCATCGCCGATAATATCGGTGTTTGGATAGGAACGGGAATCGCGGTATCTTTAAAAAGATTCCAGGGTAATGATAAAGCGGATTCAGATTAAAAATTTCGCCATCATCGATGAGCTGGAACTGGACTTCTCTCCGGGACTCACGGTAATTACCGGTGAAACCGGGTCAGGAAAATCAATTATATTGCAGGCCCTGTCAGTGGTGCTGGGACAGAAACCCAAGCGCATAATGGTTAAATCAAACGCCAAGCGTGCAGTGATTTCCGCCAATATTTTAAATAATGGTAATGAACTTATTTTTCAACGCTTGATCAGTGCGCTGGGCCGGCAGCGCAATTTCTTGGACGATGAACCCGTCAAGGAAGCCGCTTTCCGTGAATCGGCCGCCGGTAAAGTCGATTTCCATGGGCAGCATGAGCAGCAATTAATCATGGACAGCAGCCAGCACATCGGTTATCTGGATCGTTATTGCAGACATGCTGAAATGGTAAATAAATGCGGGGCGCTTTTTAACGAGATTGATGAGTTGACCCACCAAATCCATTCGGCGCGGAATCGGCGGCAGACCGAACAGGAAAAACAGGAATTGTTGCAATTCCAACTTCAGGAAATATCAGCGGTTGAACCTGAACCGGGAGAAGATATGGAACTGGCGCAGGCCTTCAAGCGCGGCAGCAATCAAGAAGAATTACTCTCCGGCATCAACACCATAACCGCGGCCATCGATGAAGATGAGAGGGCCGTTCATAATCGCCTCAGCGGATTGCTGCAGGAGGTCAACCGATTATCAAAATATGACCGTAAATTAAACGATTTCAAAGAATTGCTGAATGAAGCCGCCATCGATCTACAGGAAGCGGCCAACGGCTTGCGTGATTATTCCCGACAACTGGATTTTGATCCGCAGGCCTTGGAGGAGATCGAAGATCGGCTGAAAGCGCTGGAAAACCTGAAGCGCAAATACGGCGGATCACTGGAAAGTGTCCTGGAAATTCAGGATGAGATAAAGCTGGCCATCGATTCGTTTCAGGGACTGGATGATCTGGTGGAAAAACTGGAGAAACAACGTGCCGATACAATAGAATCATTCCGCATAATGGCCCATCGCCTGCATAGGAAAAGAGTTGACGCCGCCCGGCAACTGGCCCAATCGATCGAACAACAGATGTCTGCTTTACGAATGGCCGGAGCCGTATTTGAAATCAGGATTAAGCAGGTTCCCGATGAAAAATCAGCCGTTATGTTCGATGGGAAACCGGTTAAATTCTTTCCCACCGGCTACGATACGGTGGAATTCTATCTGAGCGCCAATCCCGGTGAACAGCCCAAGCCTCTATCGGATATCGCCTCCGGTGGAGAAATCTCACGAATCATGCTGGCCGTTAAAACCGTCATGCAGGATGTAGATCCGGTGGACACGCTGGTGTTCGATGAAATCGATAGTGGAATCTCCGGGGTCGCCGCCGAGCTGGTGGCCGACAGCCTTCATGATCTGGCCGGCAGCAAACAGGTGATTTGCATTACGCATCTGCCCCAAATCGCTTTACGGGCCGCCCACCATATTCAGGTTACCAAACACGTACAGGGGCAGCAGACCACGGTAAAAGCCAGGTATGTCACCGGCACCAGACGGGAAGCTGCCATCCGGCAATTGACCTCCGGTGATGCTCAATTGACCAACGCCGAACATACCACCCAAACTCAAGCGGATTTTATTAATGGATAAACTGGTAATCAGAGGGAATCGTCATTTGACCGGCAAGGTTTCCATCAGCGGGGCGAAAAACGCCGTTTTACCAATCATGGCCGCCACTTTATTAACCGATGGAGTATCGCATATTAAACGCGTTCCCCGGCTGCGTGATACCAAAACCATGATCCGCCTGCTGGACATAATTGGCGCCGCCACCGATTTAAACGATGATATTCTGACGATCGACACGACCACGGTCAATAATCCGGAAGCGCCGTATGATTTGGTTAAAACCATGCGAGCCTCATTTTACGTTTTGGGTCCGTTGGTGGCCAAATTCGGCACAGCCCGCGTATCACAGCCCGGAGGTTGCGCCTGGGGTCCGCGACCGATTGATTTGCATTTGAAGGGCCTGGAAAAGCTGGGAGCTGAAGTCACCCTGGCTGGTGGGTATATCACTGCCAAAGCAGACCGCTTACAAGGAAATAAAATCAATTTTGAGATTTCCTCCGTTGGCGCCACCGGCAATATTGTAATGGCCGCCGTGCTGGCTGAAGGGGAAACGGTTATCGAAAATGCCGCCCGTGAACCGGAAATCGTGCAATTATGCCAGTTCCTGAATCTGATGGGCGCTGAAATAAATGGTGTGGGTACCGATGTGCTGACGATCAACGGGGTGGAGGAATTGTCTCCCCGGGATATTGCGGTGATCCCCGATCGCATCGAAGCCGGTACGTTCATGATCGCCGGAGCCATGCTGGGCGATATCACTGTTTGTGATATTATCCCGGAGCACCTGCTGGCGGTTATTGATCGACTGGAAGAAACCGGGGCCGGGATTTCCCAGGGCGATGACTGGATCCGCGTTAAGCAGTTGGAGCCCATCAAACCGGTGGATGTCACCACTGCCGTTTATCCCGGGTTCCCCACTGACCTGCAGGCTCAGTGGGTGGCTTTAATGGGTCTCAGCGATGGCACGGCCGTCGTAACCGATACCATCTATAACGACCGCTTCTCACATATCCCGGAATTGAGTCGCCTGGGAGCCAAAATTAAACTGGAGAATAATGTGGCCGTGATTTATGGCCGCGATGAATTGCAGGGGGCACCGGTTATGTCCACCGATATTCGCGCCAGTGCTTCGCTGATTCTGGCCGGTCTGGCGGCGCAAGGTGTCACCGAAGTCAGTCGCATTTATCATATTGATCGAGGATACGAGCAGATTGAAGAGAAATTTCGTCAGTTGGGCGCCGTTATTGACCGCCGGAGTGAATAGCGGTTTGAGAAAGCAGGTTTTATTATGAAAATAGTGATTATCGGTGCGGGAGAAGTAGGCTTTCACGTTGCCAAGGCTTTGAGCCAGGAAGACTACGATATCACAGTTATTGAATTGGATTCGGAGAAATGCCGTCGGATTTCGGAAAGCCTGGATGTAATCGTAGTTGAAGGCCATGGCGCCAGTCCGCGTAACCTGGCCAGCGCCCAGGTGCAGGAAGCCGATTATGTCGTTTGCGCCACCAGGGTGGATGAAGTTAATCTGATTGCCTCCCAACAGGCGCATGAATTAGGTGCGAAAAAAATCATCGCCCGTTTGCGTAATCAGCAGTACACTACCCGCGAATCAATCATTCGACCCGAGCGCTTCGGTATTGATATGGTAATTCATCCCGAGAAAGCCGCCTGCCAGGAAATCGTCCGACTGGTGAGACGCAATTACGCTTCCCAGGTAATGGAATTTGAAGGCGGAAGACTGCAGCTACTGGGAATCAGGATAAATTCCGGTTCGCCGGTGGTAGGTAAAAATGTCCGCGAACTGGGCAACGAAAACATCGATTTCAAATTCGGTGTAGTCACCGTCTTACGCAATGGCAGCAGCTTCGTACCCTGGGGCGATTTCGAATTTCAGGAGCGGGACATCGGATATTTCCTGATTCGTACCGACCGGGTCGATAATTTGTTGCAGTTACTAGGCAAATACACGGCTAAAACGCGCCGGATCATGATCATGGGGGGAACAAAAATTGGCCGCTCTCTGGCGGAGGAACTGCAGAATGAAATTTCCGTGCGACTGGTGGAACTTGACCGGCCCAAAGCCGAATCAATCGCCACCGTTTTGGGCAATACCATGATTCTCAACGGTGATGGAACCGATGTGGAATTTTTACGCAGTGAGAATGCCGCGGAACTGGATAGTTTTATTGCCGTGGCCCACAACGAACAGACCAACCTTTTATCCGGTCTGCTGGCTCGTCATCTGGGGGTTAAACAGACCATCGTTCATATTTCCACCACCGAATATTTGCCGATCATCAAGGAGATCGGATTAGACGCCGTAATCAGCAAGAATATTTCCACTGT
>LSCG01000054.1 GCA_001577055.1 Fidelibacterota bacterium TCS56 | reverse complement strand
CCCTGCAGGCGGATTCCGGTGGGCTTCGATTTCAGGCGACCTACGCTGCCGGCCGGCGCCACTATCTGTTTGAAACCCAGGGCTTGGGCCTCGTTCACCCGTTTTTCCAATCGGGCTACTGAGCGCACTTCGCCGGCCAGCCCCACTTCGCCCATCAGCACCGTATCAGTGGGAATGATTTTATCCAGCGTGCCGGAAGCCACCGCCCCGATCACTGCCAGGTCGGCGGCGGGATCGTTAACCTTTAATCCCCCTACCAGATTGACAAATACATCGCGGGTACCCAGCGCCAGTCCCTGGCGTTTTTCCAGCACCGCCAGCAGCATGGCCAGCCGCCGCAGGTCGAAGCCGTTAACATTGCGCTGGGGTGTGCCGAAATTGGCCGGCGAAACCAGGGCCTGGATTTCCAGCAGGATCGGCCGGCTGCCCTCCAAAGCCGGATAAATAGCCGACCCGGAAACACCATTAGCACGCTCCGCCAGAAACAGCTCCGACGGATTTTCTACCGCCACCATTCCCGCTGCCTCCATCCTGAAAATGCCCACCTCGTTGGTGGTGCCGAAACGGTTTTTGGCCGAGCGCAGGATGCGCTGATCGTAGCGGTCGTCGCCATCCAGATAGAGGACGGTGTCCACCATGTGCTCCAGCATTTTGGGTCCGGCGATCACCCCTTCCTTGGTCACATGACCGATGATGATCACCGTCACCGCCCGCTGTTTGCAGGCCTGCAGCAATTGCTGACCGCATTCGCGGATCTGGCTGATGGAACCGGGCAGAGAATCCAGGGCATCACTATAAACCGTCTGGATCGAATCGATAACCACCAACTCGGTCTTCAACAGGCTGATTTCCTCCTGGATGGCCTCGATGCGATTCTCACCGGAGAGCTGCAGATTGGCGGCATCGATACCGAGCCGCCTGGCCCGCAGGGCGATCTGCTCCTCTGATTCCTCCGCCGAAACGTAGAGCACGGGCTGCCCGGCGTTGGCTGCCACCTGCAAAGCCAGGGTGGATTTGCCGATCCCCGGACTGCCACCCAACAGGATCAGGGCGCCTTTCAGCAGTCCGCCCCCCAGCACCCGGTCAACTTCGCCGATCTGGGTGGAAATCCGCCGGGGTGGGCGGGTAGCTAAAACATCGGTTAAGGCTGATGAGGGACGTTTGTCGGCGGCGCTGCGTTTGCCACTACGCCTGCTGGTCTTAAATTCACTCAGGGTGCCCCATTCATTACAAGTCGGACACTGGCCGTGCCATTTGGGAAAATCGGCCCCGCACTGGGAGCACAGATAAACTGTTTTAGTTCCTGATTTAGCCATATCTGGCGATAAAATTGATGCCGCCAACTGCCAATGTCAACATCTCAAATCGTCAATTATGAAGGATTCATATGTGCCCATGTTTCAAAGAAGAGCCATGGTAACTGGTGTTAAGGTTATTCCTCTGCTCCTCCGCTCCCCTGCACCTCCGCTCCCCCGCTCCTAATCCCAATCTCCAGGTTAAGGCAGATTATTTCTGGCAGTTGACTTAAATTAACTGACATTTTCTTCTTAAATCCTTATGATTACCACTAAATTTTAAACAATGAATTGGCGCATTCTGGAACCTGACCCCGGCGTGGTATCGCGCTTGAAATCCGAATTCAAGACCAGCGAAATCATTGCCCGTGTCATGGCCAATCACGGTATCGAATCGCTGGCCGAATCGCATACTTTTTTTTCCCCGACCATCGATCAATTACACGATCCGGCCCTGATGTGCGATACTATCAAGGCCGCCGAATTGGTGAAATCCCATATTGAGGCCAAAAACCCCATTGTGGTTTTCGGCGATTACGATGTGGACGGCACCACTGCCGCCGCCATGCTGTACCTGGTACTGCGCTCGCTGGGGGCCACGGTGGAAACCTATATCCCCAACCGCGAACTGGAAGGGTACGGTCTTTCCGTCCAGGGAATTGACCATGCCCGACAGGCGGATGCCCGACTTCTGATCACCTGTGATTGCGGCATCAATGCTTTTGAAGAAGTGGCATATGCCCACAGTCGTGGTCTGGATGTGATCATCACTGACCATCACACACCGGACCAATCGCTGCCGGAAGCCAAGGCCATTTTGAATCCCAAACGCAGCGATTGCAGCTACCCGTTTCTCGGACTCAGTGGCGGAGGCGTCGCCTTTAAGCTGGCAGCGGCCGTCAGTGCCCTGTTCGGACGACCTGCCGATGAAATGCACCGTTACCTGGATTTAATCACCCTGGGAACAGCCGCCGATATGGTCCCTTTACTGGATGAAAACCGCGCTATCGTTTATCACGGTCTGCAGGCCATCAGTCACTCCCAGCGACCAGGCATCAAAGCTCTGCTGAAAAAAGTGAACATGTATAATGGCGGTATTTCCGTGGGGCAGATCGTCTTCTGGCTGGCACCGCGCATCAATGCCGCCGGACGGCTGGGTGACGCCAACCGCTCAGTGGAACTGCTTACAACTGATGATTTTGAGCGAGCCAAAACCCTGGCCCGGGAACTGGATGAAGAAAATCACCGGCGGCAGTCCATTCAACAGGAAGTGGTGGATGAAGCCATCCGCATGACCAATGCCCAGGTGGATCTAACCACCGACCGGGCCATCATCCTGGCCGGCCACGGCTGGCATTCGGGCGTGGTGGGGATTGTGGCGTCGCGCATTAAAGAAGAATTCAATCGACCGGCGATTATTATCAGTTTTGATGAGAGTCGGACAGGAAAAGGATCGGCCCGCAGTATTAAAGATTTCGATTTATACGAAGCCCTGACCGCCACCAGTAATCATCTGGAGGGCTACGGTGGTCATCCCATGGCTGCCGGACTCACCGTGCGGGAAGAAAATTTTAACGAATTCCGCACCGCCTTTCTGAAATACGCCCGGCAGCACATCAGTAATGAAAATCTGGAACCGGGTATTACCCTGGACGGACTGATGCGCCTGTCGGATATTAATCCCCGCCTGATGGATTTCCTGGATAAACTGGGTCCCTACGGACCGGGCAATATGCGTCCGAAGTTCGGCGCTCATAATCTGACCATCGCCGGCCACCCCAAGGTCATCGGTAATGGCGACCACCTGCGGTTTCGTGTGCGCCAGGGACGAACGGTTTATGACGCCATCGGCTTCAACCTGGCCCGGCATTACGAAAAATTGATTACGGGATTGCCAATTGATCTGGCCTTTGTAGTGGAATTCAACGAATGGCAGGGACAGAAATTCATCCAATTGAATGTGCGCGATATTAAGCGATCGGGAGTAGCCGAATGATAAACACCAAAATAGCCGGCATCGGTTTCAGTGTGCCGGAAAAAATCGTCTCTAATCATGATCTGGCACAGATGATGGACACCAGTAACGAATGGATAATCGAACGGACCGGCATCGAAGACCGCCGCTATGTTGCTCCCGGACAGTCAACATCCGACCTGGGTGCGGAAGCGTCACGCCAGGC
>LSCG01000052.1 GCA_001577055.1 Fidelibacterota bacterium TCS56 | reverse complement strand
ATGCCGATCCGCAGGGGCGGACCCCAATAGCCGGTGCCCACGTTGACATAAATCTGTGTCCCGTTATGATTGTGCAGACCGGCCACGTAGGGATGAGCCTGTTTTACCGCCAGATGAAAAGGTTTGAATTGTCCGCCATGGGTATGTCCCGACAGTTGCAGATCAATACCGTTGGCACTGGCTTCATCGATATTCCCCGGCTGGTGGGCCAGCAATATTTTGATGGAATCCGCCGGTGAGCCGCTCAGGGACTTGCCCACATCGGATGCATGTTCCGGCAGCATGCGCCCGGCTTCCAGGTCAGTTACGCCGGCAATGGTCAGGCCGGCGCCATTAATATCAAGCTGGCGATGTTCGTTCACCAGGTTGATAAAACCCAGCCGCTCCGTTTCCCGCAGCCAGTGTTCCACGCCGGAATAATACTCATGATTACCCGTGATAAAGTATTTCCCCAATGACGCCTGCAGCTCCGCCAGTGGCGTAACATCATTGGAGAGGTAACTGACCGAACCGTCCACCAGATCGCCGGTGAGTGCGACCAGGTCCGGTTGCAGAGCATTGGCCTGCTCCGTTACCTGGCGCACAAAATCCTTTTTGATGGTGGGACCCACATGAATATCGGATATCTGGACGATGCGCAGTCCCGCCAGTGCGGGGGGCAGGTTTTTAATCGGCACATTCACTTCAATCACTTCCGGACGGCGTCGGGCCTGGAAAAAACCGTAGGCGGTATAGCCGCCGGTGAGCGAGAGCAGTCCCAGATTCATGGCCGTAATTACAAATTGTCGTTTGCCCGGATCCACCGCCGCCGGGGCGGCATCACGGCCGAAAAAGCCACTCACCCATCCGGCAACCTTCGTGCTCCCCAGCCAGATACCCCAGCCCAGGTCGCGGGCTGCAATTACTACCAGCATCAATACGAAAAAGCCCAGACTGGTGTAACCGATCCACGATAAAATATCGGTGAAACGGTTTTCAATCCCCTGGAAACGGAGCAGCGGCCCGGCGATTGACAGCAGGGCCAGGATGGCGATCAGCGACCAGATTGCCACGGACCAGGGCATGCTGAGGCCCAGGGTGGGAATTATTCGCAGGCCAACGTAGCCGTGAATCAGCGCCAGGACCGCCAGTACTATTACTAAAAATATCATCGGTATTCGGTGCATTTGATTATGGATTTAAGCAGCATTGTATGTCGATCTGGTGATTAAGTTTCCCAGGTGAATTTTACCTCGGTGAGCTTTTCCGAAGCCTGCCACAGGCTCCGGGCGTCGGCTTCATTGTGGGATGCCTCGTTTGATTCCACCTTCACGGCCGGACCACGCCAGCCGCCCCAGTTTTTGGGGCCGTAATAGTCGCCACCGCTCACATCCGGGGCCACGGCGGCGCGGATGGTTGGCAGGGCGCCCATGGCCGGGGTCTGGGCGAAAAATTTGTTGCCGAATTTGAATGAGCCGGAGTATCGCTGAAGATTGGTGGCGGTCCAACCGGGGTGGGAGGCCACGGCCACGGCATCAATTTTATTAGCGGCAAATTGCCGCTGCAATTCATAGGTGAACAGCAGGTTGGCTAATTTGGCCAGACCGTAGGCGCCCATTTTACGGTAGCCTTTTTCCGCGTTCAGATTATCGGCATCGAAGCGACCGAAGCCGTGGGCCATGCTGGACACATTCACAACCCGGGCGCCGGCGGTGGTTTTAATCAATGGCAGCAGCAGCCCGGTGAGGGCAAAATGTCCCAGGTGATTGGTTCCGAACTGCATTTCGAAGCCATCGACGGTCTGATGGAAATCGGGCAGGGCCATCACCCCGGCGTTGTTGGCCAGGATATCCAATTGATTGTATTTATTTGAAAAATCGGTGGCGAAGCGCCGCACAGATTTCAAGTCGGCCAGATCCAGGGCAATTAACTCCAGATTGGCGTTGGGTACAGCGCTTTTAATATCAGTGGCGGCTGCCTGGACTTTTTCCGGGTTGCGACAGGCCATGATCACCGTGGCGCCGTTAGCAGCGAAAGTGCGGGCCGTTTCCAAACCGATGCCGCTGTTGGCACCGGTTACGATGGTGATCTTACCCGTCAGGTCCGGCATTTCAAAATTTAGTTCCATTTTATTCCTTATTGGTTTCAGGTGAGAATCGTGGGTCTTGTTGATAGGGGCGCCACCAGCTTTTGCTGAGGTGGTTGTGGGGATTAATCACTGCGCCGATTTCAGGGGTCAATAAATCCACTTCGGTTTCGGAAGTTGCGGCCACTACTTCTTCGGCTGGCGTGTACCAGCTATGGTAAGCCAGGTCGAAGGTGGCCCAGTGGATGGGAACCATCCGGCGGCCTTTCACCTGCCGGTGGATTTCTGTGGCTACCTGCGGCCCGGCGTGGATTGAACCCCAGTATTCGTCGTAGGCGCCGATCTCGATAAAGGTCAGGTCGAAGGGACCGAAGCGCTCACCGATCTCAGCCATATCCGGGGTTGGACCGGTGTCACCGCTGAAGAATACCCGGTGCCGATCGCCTGTAATGGCCCAGGACGTCCACAGGGTCATGTCCCGGTCCAGCAGTCCCCGACCGGAGAAATGGCGGGCCGGGGTGGCGGTAATTTGCAAATCATTTAGCTTATGGATGTCCCACCAGTTCATTTGAATTATCTTCTGCGGCTCGATGCCCCAATCGATCAGACGTTGCCCGACGCCGATCGGCGTGTAAAACAGGAGATGGCGATCCGCCAATGCCATAATCGTGGCTCGGTCCAGATGATCGAAATGATCATGGGAAATCAATACCGCATCAACCTGCGGCAGGTTTTCGGCTGTGATCGGCGCCGGATGAAAGCGCCGGGGGCCGGCCCACCGCACCAGTGATGACCGCTCCGACAGCATGGGATCCAACAGTAATCGTCGCCCTTCGATTTCCAGAATCACGCTGGAATGTCCCAGCCAGGCAAAACGCAAGTTTTCTGAGGGCGGACCGTCAAATTCATTGGTGATCGAATGCACCGGCAAGGGCCGGGCCGGACGTTTATCCGGTTGTTTTTCGGTAAAGAATTTTTTTGCCATGCGGAAGAAATTCCCGGCACTCAATTCCTCCGATGGTAATCGATTAACAAAGTGCCGACCTTTATAATGATCGGCTTTTTCCACCAATTCAAGCGGCACGAGGGTTCGCGCACGAAACTGGCGCAGACCCAGAGCTGACAGCCAGCCGGCCGCCAGGATGATTATCAGGATAATTGCAATTTTCATTGTATTTAATTTTCAGTTAACTATGATTGAGTAGTCACTCAGTTTCCTGTGAAAAAAATTTATGCCCGGTGGCAGTCCCAGAAACACTCCCAGGCCTGTTCGATGAAAGTGTTGTCCCGGCGTAATTCCGGTTGCTTGCCGATTAATTCCACCAGACCGATTATCAGGTAGTAGAAATTGTTCATCAGTAATTCGATAGGCACATTCTTTAATATCCCCGCCTCAATACTGGTCTGGATGGCCGTAGTCATAGCGGTGGTCAATTCGGCAATCGATGGGTCTTCCTTGATCCTGTCGATCAGTGGTGAATGGTGTATCTGCTGTACGAACTTGAATTTAACCAGATTGTCCACACCGTAATTCCAGGCATTGGACCAGATCAGGCGGAATTTACCTTCCGGTGAGCGGACCTTTTCCATCCCCACATTCATGGCCTGGAGGAATTCCAGTTTGGTTTCCAGAAACAGGGTATAGATCAGGTCGTCTTTGGTTTTGAAATAATGGAACAGAATGCCCGCCGAGACACCGGCATGCTTGGAAATAGCCGAAGTTGGAGTGGAATGAAAACCGCGCTCCACGAACAATTCCAGCGCTGCTGCCAATATTTTAGCTCTTTTGTTAATTTGTGATTGAGTAGTCACTCAATAGATTAACATCATTCGAATCACTATCCAAATAAATATTACACACCGATTTTTTCTTGATCGCCGATAGGATCGGTGATGGTCAGCAGTTATTGTGCATCCAGCCGTACAATTCGACCGTCCATGGCCGTGACCAGGACCACCGTACCGGAAAGCGGTAACGGATCATTAACCAGTCCAACGCCGATCCGGTAACGCCAGCGGACATCACCAGTGGTTGAATCGAGGGCGTAGACCCAGCCGTTTTTGGTACCCAGGAAGAGTGTGCCGTCTTTTTCCACCGGCACCGCCGGATCGATGTCGTAACCGTAGTCGGCATCGGCCGCCCATTGCAAATCAAAGTTTCGGGGGCCGGTGGCGCAGGCCACTACGGTATCCCACATTGTTTTGGCAAAAACAGTTTTTCCATCGGTCGATATTCCGATGCTCTCGCGGACCGGGAAGCGATCTTCGCGCCAGATGGTTTTCCCGTTGCGGGCCCTGATGCAGGTCATCACCCGGTCGGGCGCAACAATAAAAACCTTATTCCCGGCGGCAACCGGTTGACAGGCGGCCGGTGAGTATAAAATCCCGGGGCGGCCGGCCTGCCATTTCCATTTCAGCTTGCCATTGCGGGCCGACAAGGCATACAGGTTTTCATCCCAGGCGCCGAAGATCACTTTCCCACGATGCAGCAACGGGACGGTTTCCACGAATCCGATGACGCCGGTGAACTCCCAGAGCAGTTTTCCGGTCTTCAGGTCAATAGCGCGAAAAACGCCGTCGCTGCCACCACAAAATGCGCTTTTCCCGTCGCTGACCGGACTGGCAACCAGAGGAGCTCCCGTGGGATACCGCCAGATGATTTGACCGTTTTCCAGTCCAAGGCAATAGAGCATCGAATCGGTGGAACTGACCAGTACCAGGTCGTCAGTAACGTCCGGAGTAGAATAAACGGGACCAGCTACCGTGGTCTGCCAGATTAATTTACCGCTGTCGACAGCCAGGGCCGTTATCCTGCCGCCGGCATCGGTGATGATGACTCTATCACCGGCCAGCGCCGGGGCCGAGGCAATCGCGAAACCACTGTCAAACTCCCAGGCGCTTTTTACCCCGGGAAAAGCCTTGTTGGCCGCGAAATCAGGGCGGGGACAGTCGCTTGAATCAGTCTGCCGGAAATTAACTAAAGGTTGTCCATGCCAACTGATTAAAGTTTCCCCGGCGCTTAACCGTTCATTGAATATCAGGCTGTCATTGCGCAGTGTCACCAGATTATAGCCACCAGCCTGTTCCCCGCGGGTGAGGGTGGAGCGGCCCATGATTCCCGGTACGCCTTCATAACTGCGCACCAGGTTGGCGTGGCCGTGTCCGTGGAGGATGGCCTGGGTATTGTATGGTTTGATTAAATCCAAAAATTCAAACCAGTTGCTCACCGATTCATCCAGGCCATAATGAGTAATGAAGATCAGCTTTTGGTGGGGATCGGGCAGGCCGGTGAGCAGGGAATCGAGCCAGGCCAGATCTTCCGGTACGATGTAACCGTCGCCCATACGCAGCAGTGGTCCCTGATGCAAACCGATAAAGCGGATACCATTATATTCGAACTGAAATTTATCGTCACCCCAGAGCCGCTCGAATTTCCGGCCGCCGCTGGCGGACCATTTGGTATCATGATTACCGGGAATGATGTGATAGGGAAAGCGCAGTTGATCCAGGATGGCTTGGGCCGAATCCAGGTTAGCGCCCACATCCAGTTCGGTAATATCACCGGATATGATTACGAAATCAATATCCTGAGTATTGGCGTCAGTCACCGCCTGCCGTAGATCATCAGTGGCGCCGGTTGCGCCGATATGGGTATCGGAAAACCAGGCGAAACGAAAAGTTTCAGCAGCGCTGATGGAGATCAGTAACAGGGTTATTATCAGAGTTATGTATTTCATAATTGGTTTACTCATGCAAGTTGGTGTGGCGCTTTAAAAACAGAGATGACAGCCGCTCCCCGAAGAATCCGTAGCGAGTTGGTGATTTGCCATACGGTTGGATCAATCAAACCAAATAAGCCGTTCTGATTGATATATTTTTTAAAATTGCGGTAATGGTCACCGCCCGCCAGCCATTCCACCGTTCGAACCATTGCTCGGCCCAATACGGTTGAATCGGCATCGAAAACGAAATCCACAATTATCAGTCGACCGTCAGGCTTGAGGATTCGCCGTGCTTCACGTAGCAGAGCCGCTGCGGTGGCATGATCTTTCTCATGCAGGGCGAAGCTGATGATGGCGGCGGCGAACTGATTATTGTTGAATCCGGTGCTTGTGGCATCCTGCTCATAAATTTCAATCGGATAAGGACTGCTTCCGGCAATCGCCAGCATTTCCGGGGACAGGTCCACACAATGCAGGTCGGTGAAGCCGTTACGGGCCAGCAGCTTTAATTGATTGCCGGTGCCGCCGCAGAGATCGATAATCGGTTTCTCTCGCAGGTCAATTAGTTCACGCCATACGGCCCGGCGAATGGACCGCATTGCCAGGAAAAGCAGGGGATCATAAAAACGGGCGGTCAGCGACATGGAACAGTCATTTCAGGATTTGAGACGGTAGGTAATTTGAACAACGCCCGATTTATAGCTGGTCTGATCGCAGATTTCCATCGCGCTCTCCTTAGCTGGCTGGGCAAACAGTGGTATTCCGGTACCCAACGCTATGGGTATATAGCTTACGATTATTTCATCCAGCAAGCCATTTTTCAGTAATTCGGAGGCGGTTTGGCTGCCGCCTACCAACCAGATCCGTTCAAGTCCTCCGGCTGCGAGTTGCTTACCCAATTGGTTCAAATCAGTGGCGGGAAAAACATCCGGTTTCCCGTGTTCCAGCGACCGGGAGCTGAGGACAAAAGCCGGTTTACCGGAGTAAGGCCAGTCGCCGAAAGTGAGGATTTGCTCATAGGTGGAGCGTCCCATAATAAGGGCATCCACTGAATCGTAGAAAGCCTGGTAGCCGTAATCCTCGCCGCTGTCATTAAATTGATCCAGCCAGTCCACCGACCCGTTTTTCCGGGCGATGAAACCGTCAATACTGGCGGCGACGTAGTAGGTAATTTTCATTTTAAACCATGGGGGCACGATGCATCGTGCCCCTACAATTGATTTTATTGCTCTCAAATTGATGGATGCCGTCCCTCCGAGGGATGGCATCCATATCTCCAGGACAAAACCAGGTCACCCGGAAGGTTAAGCCGCTTATTTCTCAAACACAACCTTTCCACCCACCACCGTCATCTGAATTTCAGTATCCCAAATGTCCTCCGGCGGAATGGCTGTCAAATCATTATTGATGATGACGAAATCAGCCAGTTTACCAACCTCCAGCGTTCCCTTGATATCATCTTCAAAAGTGGCGTAGGCCGCATCGATGGTATAGGCTCGCAGGGCGGCTTCAACGGAAATCTTTTCCTCCGGTACCCAGCCGCCGGGATTTTTATCATCCAGGGTGCGACGGGTCACGGCGGCGTAAATCCCTTCCAGGGGCGTAGGGGGCGCCACGTACCAGTCGCTGCCCGCCGCCAGCTTCACTCCATTATCCAGAAATGAACGATAGGGGTGGGTGAGTTTACAGCGTTCCCAGCCGATGTAAGGCTCGGCCCAGCGACCGTCGTCGATGCAGTGGTAGGGCTGCACCGAGGCAATTACTCCCAGATCATGATAGCGGTTGAAATCCCTGGGATGAAGATGCTGGGAGTGCTCGATGCGGAAGCGGCGGTCCCGTTTACCATTGGTTTGTTCCGTGCGCTGATAAATATCCAGCACCAGGCTCACCGCCCGGTCACCGATGGCATGAATCAGTACCTGCAATCCGGCTGAATCGGCGGGCTGAATCAATTCAAATAGCTCTTCCTGATCATTCACCAGCAGTCCCGTGTAATCGGGGGCGTCATTGTAAGGTTCGAAAAAGGCGGCCGTATGCGAACCCAGGGAACCATCCATATAATCTTTTAACCCGCCCCAGCGCAGCCAGTGATCACCACGACCTTCAGCGGCCACTTTCTCCGCCAGTTTGGGCCAGGATGGCAGGGGCACATTGGCGCTGATCCTGACGGTGAGCCGGTCTTCCTGCCAGGCTTGCTCGAAAATCCGCAGGTGATCCCAGGTGCCCATATGCCCTATCGAAGTGACACCCTGCCGGTTGACGAATTTCATGGCCGCATCCAGAGCCCGGAATTTAAGGGAATCCGGTGGCTCCGGCTGAAAATCTTCCACCAGCGGCATGGCGTTATCTTTCAGAATACCGGTCGGGAGACCGTTGGCGTCGCGGATGATGGTTCCGCCTTCAATATCGCCGGTTCGGGGGCCCACGCCGGCAATTTCCAGCGCCCGGGTATTGGCCAGGGCCATGTGGCCGTCCAGGCGGTTGACCCACACCGGATTTTCCGGGGTCACGGCGTCGATCCACTGGCGGGTGGGCAGTTCCCCGCCCCAGAGTGTGTGGTCCCAGTCCCCACCTGTGATCCAGGTGCCCGGTTCGATCGTCCTGACGTATTCGGCGATCCGGCGCACAAACTCATCTTTGGTGGCCGCATCCCTGAGTTGGACCGAAGCCAGATTAAAACCACCGTCCAAAAAATGCAGGTGGGCGTCATGGAAACCGGGGGTGACAAACTGGCCTCCGGCGTCAATAATTTTGGTATCGGGGCCTGCTAATTTTACGATTTCTGCCGCAGAGCCCACAGCGATAATCTTTTCACCGGCCACCGCCAGGGCTGCGGCCTGGGGCTGATCGGGATTGCCGGTCCAGATATTGGCATTGGTTATAATTAAGGTAGCGCTTTCCATCGGTGTACAACTCCAAATTTGAATTAA
>LSCG01000053.1 GCA_001577055.1 Fidelibacterota bacterium TCS56 | reverse complement strand
GCCACCATCAGTTCCGACTATTTTTTCCCTGGTTCGGCCTTCCAGATTCAGGACAATCTGGGCCTCAACGGCATTGGCGCCTTCGATATCAAAGTGGCCTGCTCAGGATTCGTTTACGGCCTCTCGATCGCCGACCAGTTCATCAAAACCGGACAATACAAAAATATTCTGCTGGTGGGAGCCGAGGTGCAATCCAATTCCCTCAATTTCAGCGATGAGGGCCGAGATATGGCCGTCCTCTTCGGTGATGGCGCCGGGGCGGCGATTTTACAACCCAGTGATGGGGACAGCGCAATCCTGTCCACCCACCTCCATGCCGACGGGAAATACACCAAAGTCTTATGGACCGAAGTACCCGCTACCATCGAAAAACCGCACATCAGCCACGAGTTGATTGATCAGGGGCGGCATTTCCCTGCCATGAACGGAAGAGAAGTCTTTCGCAACGCCATCTCCCGTTTTCCGGAGGTGATCCGTGAAGCGTTGGAAGCCAATGATTTGACCAAGGATGATATCGCGCTGATCATTCCGCATCAGGCTAATCTGCGCATAACCCAGGCGGTGGCCAAACGCCTGGAATTATCGATGGATAAAGTTTACAGCAATATTCATAAATACGGGAACACCACCGCCGCCTCGATCCCGATTGCCATGAGTGAAGCACTGGCGGAGGGCAAATTCAAACGCGGTGACAACCTGATTCTGGCCAGTTTCGGCGCCGGCTTTTCCTGGGCCTCCGCTGCTGTGCGCTGGTAGATTTTCATATTAAATTTGACAAAGGATAATTAAAGGGGAAAACCGATGGACAACCTGTTTTTTAACGACGAACACCGCATGCTGATCGACATGGTTTCCGATTTCGCTAACAGTGAGGTGGAACCGGTCGCCCAGGAACTGGACGCCGAGTCACGCTTTCCGCACGAGCTGGTTGCGCAAATGGGAGAACTTGGTTTGATGGGCATCCCCATTCCGGAGGAATATGGCGGCGCCGGTATGGACACGGTAGCCTACGTGGCTTCCATCATCGAACTGGCCAAGGTAGATGCTTCGGTAGCAATTACCATGGCAGCCCATACATCACTGGGCTCAATGCCGATCCTGATCGCCGGGACGGATGAACAAAAACAGGAATATTTACCCAAACTGGCCTCCGGCGAAATGCTGGGCGCCTTCGGTCTGACCGAACCGGGGGCTGGCAGCGATGCCGGCGCCACCCAGACCACCGCCGTCAAAGATGGTGATGAGTACTTAATTAACGGCGGTAAAATATTTATCACCAACGCCGGCCACGCCGGAATCCTGAATATTACCACCCAGATCATCGAAGACGGTGAGAATCTGGGCATCGGGGCATTCATTGTCCCGGTGGACACTCCCGGACTAAAGATTGGCCCGGCCGAGAAAAAAATGGGCTGGAAAGCCAGTGATACCCGCCAGTTGTATTTCGAAGATATGCGCGTGCCGGCCGCCAATATGCTGGGCAAACCCACCGGTGGCTTCAAAACCTTTTTAAAAACCCTGGCCGGCGGCCGCATTTCCATAGGCGCCATGGGTGTGGGTACTGCTGAGGGAGCTTTACTCAAAGCGTTAAAATATTCCACCGAACGAGAAGCCTTCGGTAAACCGATTCATAAATTCCAGGGCGTGGGTTTCAAGCTGGCCGATATGGCCACGGAAATCGAGGCCGCCAAATTGCTGGTTTACCATGCCGCCTGGATGAAAGACCAGGGATTAGAATTCACCAAAGAAGCGGCCATGGGCAAACTGTACGCCAGCGAAACAGCCATGCGTACCACCACTGAAGCTATCCAGGTTCTGGGCGGTTACGGTTATGTTAAAGAATATGACGTGGAACGCTTCTTTCGCGATGCAAAAGTGCTGGAAATCGGTGAAGGCACCAGTGAGGTACAACGATTGATTATCAGCCGGGAAATTCTTAAGTCGCTGCAATAATGCCTCAAAAAACCAGCAAAACCCGCGTCCGCCGTGACACCACCAAATCCTGGGTTGTCCGCTATCGCTGGCAACTGACAATCATGGCCGGACTGGTGGTGGTTTTATCATTCCTCTTCCCCGGCGGCGCCTCACTGAAATATAAATACCAGTTGGACGATATTGCACCGGTGGAAATCATTGCACCTTTCGATTTCCATATTATGGTACCCGGCGAGCGGCTGGAAGCCGATCTGCAGGAAGCTACCAAATCGGAGCCTTTCCTGTTTAACCGTACACAGGAAGTAGTAGAAAACAAAATTACTCAGCTAACGGAATTTTTTGAAGCTTCGGCCCGTATCCGCCAGGCCAAGCAGCAGTTGCAGAATTCCAAGGATCTGATGTTCCGCTACCGATACACCGAACGTTACAACGAAACCCGGTCAATGGTAACCGCCGACAGTGCTACCCTGGCGGTGCTGGCGGAAGAGTTTTTCACTCAGTATCCGTTCGCGGTGGACAGTGAGCCCTGGCAGGCCTTCCTGGAACCGCTGGAAGGGCTGGGCCCACAGTACAATCTGGATCAATTCCTGACTGATATCATACAGGTCTGCCGCAACCACTGGGCGGAAGGCATCTACGACGTTCCCCTGTCGGAGATTACCAGCTATGAAGTGGCCGTGAGCAATGACGAAGTACCGATCCTGGGACGTCCCACCGATTACAACGATCTGGCCACCGCCTGGCAAAAAGCCAAAGCAGAAGTTACCAATCTTTATCCGGAAGAATCTGATCCGCGCCGCGCGCTGGCGGATAAGCTGGTGGTGGAATTCATGCAGCCCAACCTGATTTATGATCAGGAAACCACCGAACGGCGGCAGGCCGACCAGCGTAAGCGCGTACCCCGCTTCCGGGGCATGGTAAAAGAAGGGGAGCGGATCGTCGATGAAAAAGACCGCATCACCGGCGATGTGCTGCAAAAGCTGAATTCACTGACGGCCGCCATTGCCCAGAAAGAACGACTGGAGCGCAGTTTTGATTTCGTCCTGGCCTTTCTGGGACGAATACTGCTGGTGGGCGTGGTGGTCTCCTTCTTCTTCTCTTTCCTGGCCACCTACCGCAAACACTATTTCAATCAATGGCGACTGGTAGCCCTGTTAGGCATTATCATTCTGGTGGAACAAGGCCTCGCGTACCTGCTGGTGATCCGGCTGGGTATGTCAGAGTACGTGATCCCGGTGGCGGTGGCGGCCATGGTGATGACGATCCTCTTCGATGCCCGCATCGGCTTTATGGGCGCCACTTCGATTGCCATGCTCAGCGGGCTGATAATGGGAAATAATCTGGATTTTGTCATCGTTTCCCTGTTCCAATCCTCGGCGGCGGTATTCTCGGTGCGGCGACTGCGTACCCGCGGACAAATATTTACAGCTATTTTTGTACTGAGTCTGGCTTCATCGGTGGCGGTACTGGCGGTGGGATTGTTTAAAGTCCATGCCTGGCCCCAGATCGGCGAGGATGTGCTCTACCTGCTGGGCATCAGCATCCTTTCCCCGATAATTACTTATGGCCTGATCGGTCTGCTGGAAATCGGCTTCGATATTACCACCGATCTGACCCTGCTGGAATTATCCGATTTTAACCACCCCCTGCTCAAACGCCTGCAGCAGGAGGCCAACGGTACTTTCAATCACAGTATGGTGGTGGGCAACCTGGCCGAATCGTGTGCCAATGCCATCGGCGCCCGGTCACTGCTGTGCCGTGTTGGGGCCTATTATCACGATATCGGTAAAATGCTCCGACCGGAATATTTCATTGAAAACCAGTTTCAGGGTGTCAATAAACACGATACTCTATCGCCAACGATGAGCGCCAAAATCGTCCGTAATCATGTGAAAGACGGACTGGAACTGGCCGAGGAATACGGATTGCCGCAAGAGGTATCCGATTTTATTCCCATGCACCACGGTAATATGCGGATCGAATATTTTTATCATAAAGCCCGCCAGGAAGCCGAAGATCCTGACGATGTGGAAGAAAGTTCCTTCCGTTATCCCGGGCCCAAACCAAATACCAAAGAGACGGGAATCATAATGATTGCCGAAGCGGTGGAGGCGGCGGTTCGTTCGTATGAAAAACCGGATATTTTTAAGGTGCAGGATATAATCGATAAGATTATCGCGCGGCGCCTGGCTGACGGCCAATTGGATGAATGCCCCCTGACACTGAAAGAATTGCAGCTTATTCGCGGTGATATTAACAGCACCACCGGTCTGCTGCCGGTGATCCGGGGTATTTATCATATTCGGGTGGAATACCCGGATGATAAAGCCAATAATACCGCCAGTGATTGACATCAACGTCGTCTGCGAAATACCTGGACCGGTGACGGCTGAAGTCCGTCGACTGGTTGCGCTGGTTTTTTCCAGAGAAAATATACCAACCGCGGATTGTACGGTGGTATTTACCGACGATGAGTACCTGAGCAGACTCAAGCAGGAATTTTTCGGTAAGAACCAGCTTACCGATGTAATCGCCTTTCGGCTGAATAGCTATAATGATCCCCATCCGGAGGGGGAAATCTATATCAGCCTGACACGAGCGGCGGCTAATGCGGTGGAATTCTCCGAGCCCTACTCCCGGGAAGTTGCCCGCCTGGTGGTGCATGGCTGCCTCCATCTGCTGGGCCAGGATGATTCCACTGATGCAGAAAAAACCGCCATGCGCGCTGCCGAAGAACAATATCTCAACCAATTCGAATGGGAAAAATTGGTTGCCGAAAGTGACGAAACATGAAAACCGGAGATAAATTCGAACGACTGGTGGAAATCGTTGCCCGTCTGCGGGGACCGGGGGGCTGCCCCTGGGATCAGGAGCAGACTCACGAATCGCTGCTACCGTATTTTATCGAAGAAGCTCACGAAGTACTGGAAGCCGTGGATGGCAAGAACTGGAATGCACTGCGCGAAGAACTGGGGGATATTCTGCTTCATTTGATTTTTCAGGCTGATATTGCCCGGCAGAATGATCAGTTTGAAGTTGATGCGGTCATTGACGGTATCTCGGAAAAAATGGTGCGTCGCCACCCCCATGTTTTTGATAATCAGCAGGCGGCGGCAGCTTTCCACGCCAAGAAAAACTGGGAGGCGGCCAAGCATAAAGAAAAACGCCGCCGCTCCCGGTTGGACGGCGTGCCGGTAAGCCTGCCGGCTTTGATCCGGGCCCAGCGCCTGCAGGAAAAAGCCAGCTATGTGGGCTTCGACTGGGACCAGGCTGACGGTATCTGGGAGAAAATTCATGAAGAAATCGGTGAAGTGCGCCAAGCGGAAGACAGCGATATCCGTGATCACCTGGAGGAAGAATTGGGAGACTTGCTGTTTTCAGTAGCGAACCTGGCCCGCTTTTATAAAATACCGGCGGAAGACGCCCTGCGCAAAACCAACCGCAAATTCACCGAACGCTTCCGGCTGATCGAAGAAGAATTAAAGCGCCGGGGCAAAGCAATTGAAGAGACTACCCTGGCGGAGATGGATGCTGTCTGGGATGAGGTAAAAGCTCGTTAAACGTTAAACGGTGACGAGGCCTGAAAAGCTCGTTAGGCGTTAGGCGGTGACGATGCCCGAAAAGCTCGTTAGGCGTTAGGCGGGCACGAGGCTCGGTGCTGCATTAGTATAAGCTACGATTAAACACCTGTCCGCATGACAACGGGCTTCGTAACCGAATACCGAAAAACTCGTAAAGCGTTAGGCGGTGACGAGGCCCGGTGCTGCATTCGTCTGAGCTATGATTAAACTCCACCCGGAACGACAACGAGCTTCGTAACCGAGTACCGAAAAACCGTAACCGAATACCGAAAAACTCGTAAAGCGTTAGGCGGTGACGAGGCTCGGTGCTGCATTTCCTGTAAAGATCGGTTCTCGCGCTCCAGAAATCACTGAAGCCGGCTTTTTGAGGAAGCCCTAGTTAACTGACTGAGCCGGTCTATAAGCCGAGTTCTGTCCTCCCAAAGGGATGTGTGACCATTCACCTGGACCGAACCTTGCGATCCGGTTCACGCGACCTACCCGTCTTTTAAGCGACGCGGACCACGTCTGAAGACTGCTTGATCTTGCACCGGGTGGGGTTTACAAGCTTCCGTCGTTGCCGGCGGAACTGGTGGTCTCTTACACCACCCTTTCACCCTTGCCACGACACAGAGTGCCGGGGCGGTTTACTTTCTGCTGCACTTTCCAGATCCTCACGGATTCCCCCCGTTAAGGGGCACCCTGTCCTGCGGTGCTCGGACTTTCCTCCCCGACACATAGTATCGGGGCAGTCACCCGACCGACTCAGTCTGTCAATTAGCGAATTATTCAGCCCAATATAAGAAACGGCTGCAGACATCACAATTATGAATGCCTTTACCGGCTTTCACTTCGGCGACTATCTGTGGCGGGACCATCGATCCGCAACCGCCACAGGCAGTGCCTTCCACATTGACTACCGCCATTCCATGACGGGCTTGAATGACACGATGGTAGCGTGCTATAATAATGGCGGAGATGGTGCTGACCTGTTCATTCCGGCGTTCCTCCAGGGCGGCTTTTTTTTCGGCTGATTCTTCGATCATTTTTTCTAATCGATCAACCCGTACCCGTAAATCCTCGCGCAGGGTTTTCAGCGTCATGGCTTTGCTTTTGGTGCTTTCCTGCAATTCTGTTTGTTCCTCACGCAACTCCAGATCGCGGGTTTCCTGCTGATCTAATTCTTCTTTCAGGTGATCAATTTCGTGCATGAGGGCGTCATACTGCTTGTTATTGGTCACCAAGTATAATTGGTCTTTATACTTTCCGATTTTTTCTTTGATCTCGGTTTCCGACAGTTCCATTTTGCTCAGATCCAATTCGATTTCTTTGAGCCGGTTTTCACCGTCGGCTACTGATTGTTCCAGGTTCGATTCTTCCTGCCTGAGATTATTTACCTTGGCGGGCAGGTCACCCAGTAAATCATTTAGTTCTTTCAGCTCGCTGTCAATTTCCTGGAGCTGGATCAGTTTCTGTAAATCAGTCATTACTACCTCGTTCCAATACTAAAAATGCACCTTGCGGTGCATTTATTTTTTGTTCTGGCTTGAAATAATTACTGGCAGGTTTCCCCGGATAAATCAAGCGACACCTCCCGGGATATTTGCAGTGTGGGCGATATCCGATTCGAACGGATGACCTCTGCGATGTGAACGCAGCACTCTAACCAGCTGAGCTAATCGCCCTAAATGTTTATCTGAAACGGAAAATATATCGTTCATAACATGCGAAATTTACGCCGCTGCTTTACCCTAATCAACTGCCGGAGCAAATTGAATTCCGGCCGTAAATCGAAATCTGGAACTTGCCGTAACGCAGAAAATGGCGCTGTGATTTTATTAAATGTAGCGTAATTTAACGCGCTTATCATTCTAAGAACTTGGTGACCCCCGTGTTGTTAACCGTAATTATACCGATTTATAATGAAGCCAATACCTGCGCCGAATTGATTCGACGGGTACAGGCCGTACCCATCACAACGCAGATAATCGTGGTGAATGATGGTTCCATCGATGACTCCCGGGATATTCTGTCCGGGATTGAGGGTGTGACACTGTTAAACCATGGCGAACGCCAGGGAAAGGGGGCGGCGGTGCGGACCGCGGTTCCACATATCAAAGGTGAATATGTGGTTTTACAGGATGCCGACCTGGAATACCATCCGGATGAGTATCAATTATTGCTGGAGCCGATTATTTCCGGCCGGGCCGATGCCGTATATGGCAGTCGTTTTCTGGATCGCAAATTGCCGAAGACCTGGCATACCATCGGCAATAAATCGCTGACGACCTATGCTAACATAATTAATGGCGGATATCTCACCGATATTTCCACCTGTTATAAAATTGTCGCCGCCGATGACTTCCGGACATTCCGATTACAGTCCAACGGCTTTGGTATCGATGCGGAAATCACAGCCAAACTTTTTAAGCTGGGACGCAGAGTAGTGGAGATACCCATCAGATACAAGCGCCGCTCGCTGGAGGATGGCAAGAAGATCCGCTGGTGGGATGGGGTGATTGCTTTGTGGAGCTGTACCCGTTTCCGCTGGGA
>LSCG01000050.1 GCA_001577055.1 Fidelibacterota bacterium TCS56 | reverse complement strand
ATTCGAGCTTACCTGTGGGGCGCGCCTCTTGTATAATTATATGTGGGTTGGGGGCTTATCCCATGATATTCCAGTGGGATTCGTGGAAAAAGCCAATGAATTTATCTGCTATTTCCAGCCCAAGATAAAAGAGTACAACGATCTGTTGACCTTTAATAAGATTTTTATCGAACGCACCGGCGACGTGGGCATCATGACGCCGGAGACGGCTGTTGATTACGGGGTAACCGGCCCCAACCTGCGGGCCTCTGGCGTAAAATGGGATTTGCGCAAGGATGAGCCTTATTCGATTTATGATCGTTTCGATTTTGATGTACCCGTGGGCGAAGGTCGTCAGGGCACGGTAGGCGATTGCTGGGACCGTTATTGGGTGCGCATAATGGAGATGGAAGAAAGCGTAAAAATAATTCGCCAGGCTCTACGGCGCATACCCCGTGACGGTGATGTAAAAGCGGCGATTCCCAAACGTGTCCGGCCACCCAAAGGTTCTTTGTATTTCCGCAGCGAATCACCCCGGGGCGAGCTGGGTTTTTACCTGGTCAGCAATGGCAAGCCCAAACCGCTGCGGCTTAAAATGCGATCGCCGGCCTTTACGGCCTTGAGCGTTCTCGGCGAAATTTCACAAGGCTGGATGATCTCCGATGTACTGGCGATTCTGGGCAGTCTGGACATCGTACTGGGAGAAATCGACCGATGACCATGGACTGGCTCATAGACTGGACACTGAGCTCATGGCTGGGATTCCTGGGCTCACCGGGGGCCTTCATTCTGGCAGCCGTCGTGGGCGGGTTGGCCATTTTCGGTCTGGTGGCGGTCCATGCTATCGTCGCCGTTTACGTTGAGCGCAAAGTCTCCGCATTTATGCAGGACCGGATCGGCCCCATGGGACAAGGTCCCGGCCTGCATGCCGGAAAGTGGGGCGTACTGCAAACGGTGGCTGACGCTCTGAAATTATTACTGAAAGAAGATATCATCCCGGCCCTGGCCGACCGGCGGTTGTTCATCCTGGCTCCCTTTATTCTTTTTATGGGCGCGTTCATCGGTTTTGTGGCAATTCCATTTGCACCGGCCCTGGTGCTGGCCGATTTCAATGTGGGCTTATTTTATATTTTAGCCGTCAGTTCCTTTGGTGTGCTGGGTCTGATCCTGGCCGGCTGGGCCTCAAATAATAAATGGTCGCTGTATGGCGCCATGCGATCGGCCGCCCAGATTATCAGTTATGAGATTCCCGCCGCCATTTCACTTCTAGCGGTAGTAATACTGGCCGGTACCCTGAATTTACAATCCTTGACCGCCGCCCAGCAGGGTACGATACTGGGTTTCCTTCCCAATTGGTTCATTTTCCAGAACCCCTTCACTTTCATGGCCTTTTTCATTTATTTTATCGCGGCGGTGGCCGAAACCAATCGTACGCCCTTTGATATTCCGGAGGCCGAATCGGAGCTGGTGGCCGGTTTCCATACCGAATACTCCGGTATGCGCTGGGCCTTCTTTTTCCTCAGTGAATACGCCAATATGTTTATTGTCTGTGCCGTTGCCGCCGTGGTTTTTCTCGGCGGGTGGACCAGTCCCCTGGGCGAATTATTAAGCGGGCCGTTATGGGGTCTGTTCTGGTTTATGGTCAAGGTAATTTTCCTGGTTTTGATCATGATGTGGTTCCGCTGGACTTTCCCCCGTCTGAGGGTGGATCAGTTGATGAATGTGAGCTGGAAAGTCCTGCTGCCCTGGTCATTTATTAATCTGCTGGGCTCGGCCCTCTGGTGGTTGTGGCGGAGTTGAGATGGGCCGCTATTTGAAAAATATCTGGCAGACGATTGTCACCATGCTGATCGGCATGGGCGTGACCAGCGGGCATTTATTCCGCGCCCGGCGGGGGAATGTCACTTTGCAATATCCCGAGGAGCGCTGGCCCCAACCGCAACGGGATATCGGATTCGATCACGACCGCTACAACGTCATCCGTTCCAAACTGCATGTGGATATTGATGATTGCATCGGCTGCTACCAATGCGAACGGGCCTGTCCCGTAGCATGTATCAAAATTGAGACTGTGAAAGTGCCCAAAGGCACCGATATAGGCACGACCTCCAATGATACCAAAAAGCGGATGCTGGTTACCCGCTTCGATATTGACATGTCCGAATGCTGCTTCTGTAATCTCTGCACTTATCCCTGTCCGGAGGATTGTATTTATATGACCGGTGGACCCAACAGTCACAAGCAGCCCCTGGATTACGAATATTCCACCTACAACCGCGATGATTTGATTTTCCGCTTTGCCGACCTGGAGCCGGAAGTGGTGGAACGCCTGACTAAACCACCGCTGGAGCAAGAAATATGACGACGATAATCTTCTGGCTGCTGGCAGGTTTTACGCTGGCGGCGGCGGTGATGGTAGTAGTCAGCCGGCGACTGATGTACTCCGCCGTGTCATTACTGTTTACCCTGGTTGGGATTGCAGGCCTGTATATCTTTCTGTGGGCCGATTTCATCGCCGTGGTGCAAATCGTGATTTATGTCGGCGGAATAACCGTGCTGATTCTGTTTGGTATCATGCTGACTAACCGCATCGAAAGCGTTAATATTTCCCATGACCGTGTCCAAATGCGCTACGGTTTGATTGGCGGCAGTGGACTGCTGATTTTGCTGCTGATCATGATTTTCCGGACACCTTGGCAGGTTTTGCCGGCCGTGGAGCCCGCCTCGACGATTGATGTAATCGGGAGAATGCTGCTGATCGATTATTTGTTGCCCTTTGAGGTTGCGTCATTATTATTGCTGGCCGCCCTGATCGGGGCCGCCACCCTGGCCCGGAGGAAGCGCTGATGGACCATCTGCAAACCTATCTGGTTATCGCTTCCCTGTTGTTCGTAATCGGATTAGTGGGCGTGATTACCCGCCGGAATGCCATTGCCGTATTAATGGGTGTTGAATTGATTCTAAACGCCGCCAATTTGAATTTCGTGGCCTTTGCCCGCTTTGGCGGTATCAATCTCAGTGGACACGTATTTTCGGTTTTTGTGATGATCATGGCGGCCGCCGAAGCGGCGGTGGCGCTGGCGATTATCATTAATATTTACCATCTGTTTCATACTGTCAATGTTGATGAAGCCGACGAGCTGAAGCAATGATTGCTGCGGCCTTGATAATTCTGTTCCTGCCCCTGCTGGGATTTATCATCCAGCTATTTTTAGGTCGCCGTTTACCGCGCCAGGGCGATTTTGTGGGAATCGGTATGGTTTTAGTAACCCTGGTTACGGCCATCGGTATGCTGGTGATCATTTTGATTCAAGGGGACCCCGACTTCCGGCGGGAGGTAGCCTTTACCTGGCTCAACCTGGGCTCATTCAAAATCGAACTGGGTTTATTGATCGACAATATTACCGTTATCATGCTCGTTGTGGTGGCGCTGATTTCCAGCGCTTCGCATATCTATTCCACTCGTTATATGGAGGGTGATCCCGGTTATTCGCGTTACTTCGCCTATCTGAGTATTTTTACCTTCAGCATGAACGGTATTGTGCTGGCCAACAATCTGGTGTCCCTGTATATCTTCTGGGAACTGGTGGGTCTTAGTTCTTATTTACTGATCGGTTTCTGGTATTCCAAAGATTCGGCGGCTGCCGCGGGGAAAAAAGCCTTTTTAACCAACCGGGTCGGTGATCTGGGTTTTTTCATTGGCATAATGCTTCTCTTTACGGCGGTGGGTTCATTCAATTTCAATGAGATTTTCCATTCGGTAGGGCAGGGTACACCCTCCGGCTGGCTGTTGACGCTGGCGGGACTGGGTTTGTTTTGTGGTGCTGTGGGTAAATCGGCCCAGGTGCCCCTGCACATCTGGCTGCCGGACGCCATGGAAGGTCCCACGCCGGTGTCGGCGCTGATCCATGCCGCCACCATGGTGGCCGCCGGTGTTTACCTGCTGGTGCGCCTGTTCCCGATACTTACCCCCGACGCCTTGACCGCGATAGCTTATGTCGGTGGTTTCACTGCCCTGTTCGCCGCCACGATCGCCATAACTCAGAACGACATCAAACGGGTTTTGGCCTATTCCACCCTCAGCCAGTTGGGATACATGGTTATGGCCGTGGGCACCGGGGCTTATGTGGCAGGATTCTTCCATCTGGTGACGCATGCCATGTTCAAGGCCACTTTGTTTTACGGCGCCGGCAGTGTCATCCACGCCATGCATCATGCGCTGGACGAAATTGGCAATCATTCCATCGATCCCCAGGATATGCGCAACATGGGCGGACTAAGGCAACCCATGCCGGTTACTTACCGGGCCATGCTGATCAGCACCCTGGCCATTTCCGGCGTACCCTTATTTTCCGGGTTTATTTCCAAAGATGCCATTCTGGCCGGATCACTGGCATTTGCCCAGCACTCGCCCGGACATTTCCTGATTCCTTTTTTCGGCTTCACCGCCGCCTTGATCACACCTATCTACATGTTTCGCCTGATTTTCCTCACCTTCCATCACCGGCCGCAGAAACCGCAATTACATTCCGGGATCCAGGAATCGCCCATGGAAATGAAACTGCCCATGGTGGTGCTCTCGGTGATGACATTCTTTCTGTTTTACACCCTCCCCAGTTTCAATCCCCTGTCCGATGCCGGCTGGTTTACCAGTCTGGTTGTGGCCCGCGATGCGGTCTTGCCGCCGGGAGTGGCGCTTACGGCCCACGAAGTGGCGGAAGGTATCCATCATGCCCATTTGCCCACTATCATTACATCATTATCACTGGCCGGAATCGGAATGCTGTTGGGATGGCTGATTTTCCTGAAGCAGAAGATTTCGGCTGATAACCTGGCGGAGCGCAGCGGCCTTTTATACCGGCTGTCATTCAATAAATTTTATGTCGATGAAATTTATCAGCGTTATCTGTACCGGCCGTTTCTGCGGCTGGCAGAACGGGTTGGTTTCATCGATTGGGATATTTATGATCAGCGCTTTATCGACGGCATTGGTCGACAGGGCAGCAGGCTGGCCCATTTTATTGGCGCAGTGGACTGGGAAGGTCTGGACAAGAAATTGGTCAATGGTATCGGCCGCGGCCTGCAGCGGGCGGGACAGGGTTTGCGGCAGGTGCAGACCGGACAATTACAGAATTATTTACTTTTCGCGTTTCTGGCGCTGGTAATCATCATCATCATTCAGGTGATATGAGTTTTGCCCGGTGCTCATGAAACCCATTTTGGTTTGAAAGGATAGATATGGCTAACCATATCCTCAGTTGGTTAATCTGGCTGCCGGTTATCGGCATGGCGGTGATCGCCCTGTTGCCCCGGCGGCAGGTGCTGGCAATTAAAATTACCGCTGCTGCCGCTACCGGGATCCAGTTAACGCTGGCTCTCGTGCTCTGGAGCATTTTTGACCGTAACACCGGCAGCTTTCAGTTTATTGAACAAGCCCAATGGATTCCATCGTTCAATATTTTTTATTTCCTGGGAGTGGATGGGCTGAGCCTGCCCATGGTTATTTTAACGGCGCTGCTGTCTTTTATTGGCGTCTTCGTCAGTTGGAATACCAAGCGGGCCCCCAAAGGCTATTTCGCCCTGTTCCTGTTGTTGGATGCCGGTATGATGGGTGTGTTTACCGCCCTGGATTTCTTCCTGTTCTATGTTTTCTGGGAGGTAATGCTCCTGCCCATGTATTTCCTGATTGGCATCTGGGGCGGGCCTCAGCGGGAATACGCCGCCATAAAGTTCTTTTTATACACTCTGTTCGGCTCGGTTCTGATGCTGGTGGCTATCTTGGCCCTGTATTTTAATTGTGGCTACACATTTAATATGGTGGAATTAACCCAGGTCGCTCCCGAAGCCCTGAACGGCATGGTCTGGTGGGGGATGAGCGCTATTAAGGTGATCTGGATTTTACTTTTCATAGGTTTTGCCATCAAAGTGCCGATTTTTCCCTTCCATACCTGGTTGCCGCTGGCGCATGTGGAGGCCCCGACGGCCATCTCGGTTATTCTGGCCGGTGTGCTGTTGAAAATGGGTCTGTACGGGATGTTGCGCATCAACTACGCCATCCTGCCGGAAGCGGTGTGGTGGTTTGCCGGGGCGCTGGCATTATTGGGATTGATTAATATTATCTGGGGCGCTCTTTGCGCGCTGGCCCAGAAAGATCTGAAGCGGCTGGTAGCTTATTCCAGTATCAACCACATGGGCTTTGCCCTGGTAGGCATGTCGGCGGTAATTGCCGCCGGCGCCCTTAACGGCAATAACCTTACATCGGCTCAGGCCGGGATGAACGGCGCCGTATTCCAGATGTTTAACCACGGCACAATAACCGCAATGCTATTCCTCCTGGTGGGCGTTATATACGACCGTGCTCATCATCGCGAGATCGCCGGTTTCGGAGGTCTGGCTAACGTAATGCCAAGGTATTTGGGAATAACGACATTCGCTTTCTTTGCTGCATTGGGACTACCCGGACTTAGCGGATTTATTTCTGAAGTTATGGTTTTCATCGGCGCTTTCCAGGTATGGCGCACTTTTACGATTATCTCAATCTTCGGAATAATCATTGGCGCTGGCTACATGTTATGGACACTGCA
>LSCG01000051.1 GCA_001577055.1 Fidelibacterota bacterium TCS56 | reverse complement strand
TCCCCTGAAATATGCCATTCATGCCAGCGCCATTATTAAATACTGGCTGATATTTGCCCTGATCAGCCTGCCTTTGCGTTTTGGCTTTCGTACTATGCAGAAAGCTTTGCTCCGTCGGGGTATCGGTCAAAGGCGAACGCTGATTATGGGCGTCAACCAGCGGGGAATCAGGGCCGAGCAGGAAATTCTTGATCATGATCAGCAGGGTTTCGATGTGGTGGGATTTGTCCGCAGTAATGATGATCCCGTGTTCACTCCGCCGTCAGGCCTCAATATTATCGGCGCCGAAAATGAAATCAGAAATCTGATCCTGCAAAATCAGGTCTCCGACGTGGTTTTGGCGCTGGAGAAGCCCGAGCATGAGCGCGTCATGTCAGCGATCAATAATATCAACGGCACGCCCGTATCGATTCGAATTGTGCCCGATTTATACGAGGTTATCAGCGGACTGGCGCGCACCGGCCAGTTGTACGGTTTGCCGTTGCTGGATATCAACCTGAATATCACCACCTTTTATAATCGGATTTTTAAACGCTTGCTGGACCTGGTAATCGCAACCGCCGGTTTCATTGTAACCAGTCCCGTCTGGTTGCTGGTGGCGGCGGCAATCAAAATTGATACACGCGGTCCGATACTGTATAGTCAAATGCGGGTCGGACTGAATAACCGCGAGTTTAAAATCTTTAAATTTCGGTCGATGATCGATAATGCCGAAGCCATGACCGGTCCGGTTTGGGCCCGGGAAGCAGACCAGCGCATCACCAGTGTGGGACGCTTACTGAGGCGCTTCAGGCTGGATGAGATCCCCCAGTTGCTGAATATAATGAAGGGCGACATGAGTCTGGTGGGCCCGCGTCCCGAACGGCCGTATTTCGTAGATCAATTAATTAATGAATATCCATTTTATCATCGCCGTCACCGTGTGCGGCCCGGCTTATCCGGCTGGGCCCAGATCAAACGTCCCTATGACAGCGACCTGGAGGATGTGCGCCAGAAATTGAAATATGATTTCTTTTATATTGAGAGTCTGAGCTTTTCGTTGGATCTTACCATTATCCTGAATACCATCTGGGTGGTATTGTCAGGCAAGGGTCGTTAACAGTCTCGATTAATTTTGCGTTTACCCCCTGATCGACGATTGTAAATAATCTATTACGACTTTACTTTCCACTAACAAAATTTCAGGAATGACCGGTGTTACCAATAACAATTTTCCGTACTGATCCCGACCTGGTTGAAAAACGTCTGGCCGATAAGGGGGAAACGAGCGCGATTGCCCCGTTGCTGGAACTCGACCAACAGATACGCCAGCTCACCACCGAATTGAACAATATGCGCGCCGAACGTAACTCCACTTCTGAGGAAATCGCCAGGCTCAAGCGCGCCCAGGCCGATGCCGGCGATATGATTACCAGCATGCGCCGGCTCTCTGAGCGCATTAAGGGCGAGGAAGGGCGGCTGGCCGAGTTGCAAACCAGACTGAAAGCGGCGCTGGAATTAATTCCCAATCTGCCCCACGCGTCAGTTCCCGTCGGTAAAGACGAAAAGGATAACGTGGTGGTGCGTCACTGGGGGCCGGCTCCGGATTTCGATTTTAAACTTGAAAATCATTTGGACCTGGGCACGAAACTGGGTCTGTTCGATTTTGATCGCGGATCCAAGATTGCCGGCAGTGGCTTTCCCCTGTACACCGGCCTGGGAGCCCGGCTGGAGCGGGGTTTGATCAATTTCATGCTGGATTTCCATGTGGAACGGGGTTTTACCGAAATATTCCCGCCGTTCATGACCCGCTATGAATCCAGCCTGACCACCGGCCAGTTGCCGAAATTCGCCGAGGACATGTACCGCACCGAACCGGACGAGCTTTATCTGATTCCCACTGCCGAAGTCCCGGTGACCAATATCCACCGTGATGAAATTTTAGACGAGGGTGAGCTTCCCAGATTTTATACCGCCTATTCGGCCTGTTTCCGGCGGGAAGCCGGTTCCTATGGCAAGGATACCCGCGGCTTTCTTCGTTTGCATCAGTTTAATAAGGTGGAGCTGGTGAAATTCGTGCGTCCTGATGATTCCTACGACGAGCTGGAAACGCTCACGGCCCAGGCCGAAGCCATCCTGCAAACCCTGGGATTACACTACCGGGTATTAGAATTATGCAGCGGCGACCTGAGTTTTGCAGCCGCCAAATGCTATGACCTGGAAATCTGGGCGCCCGGGGAAGAGAAATGGCTGGAGGTATCCTCCTGCAGTAATTTCGAATCCTTTCAGGCCCGGCGCGGCAATATCCGCTACCGTCGTGAAGCCGATAAGAAAGTGGACTTTCTCCACACCCTGAACGGCTCGGGGGTTGCCACGCCGCGTTTACTGGTGGCTTTGCTGGAAACCTACCAAACCCCCGATGGCACCGTCCGGCTGCCGGAAGTGCTGGTTCCTTATGTGGGCCAGAAGGAATTGAAGTAAATGCGATTGGTGTGGGTGATCCTGAATGTGGTCTTTTGGACCGGCCTGGCCGGGATTCTGGCGATAATTGTCGGTTTGATTGACCGCAGTGGCCGGGCTATCTGGTGGATCGCCCGGGGCTGGTCGTGGATTTTGTTGAAAATTTCCGGGGTGCCATATCGTCTGACCGGCCGCGAATATTTACAGGAGGGGCAGGAATATGTCTTTGCCGCCAATCACGAATCGGCCTATGATATTCCCCTGTGTTTTGTGGCTATTCCGCGCCTTATCGTTCCCATTGCCAAAGTCGAGCTGAAGAGGATTCCCGTCTTTGGCTGGGCCATGGTGATGGCCCGTCATATCTTCGTGGACCGTGGCAATCATAACCGGGCGCTGGAATCGCTGGAACGGACAAAACAATCTCTGATCAAAAATCCGCGCTCGATCCTGGTTTATCCGGAAGGTACCCGCTCGCTGGACGGCCGGATCCACCGATTTAAAAAAGGCGGGGTGGTGTTGGCCATCAAGCTGGGAATACCGATTGTACCCGTGGCGGTGTGTGGCACCAGCCAGGTGATAACCAAGCATTCCTGGACGATCAGGCCCCGACTGATCGAATTGCGTCTGGGGGAACCGTTTGTTACCGAAGAACTATCCTATGATGATCGCAACCGGGTGACGGAAGAGTTGCAGGCCCGGGTTGAAGCCCTGAAGACTGAATGGGCCGCCGAAGAGGAGCGGAATGCCTGAGCCATATCAGCGTCCAGATGCCAATCCGCCGCTCCGGAACCGAATCGCGGAACGGGAAGCTGATTTGGTAGCGGATTACCTGGCCTTGCACGCGGGACAAATTTACCTGGGGACGGGAGGTGAGGAAATCATCATTGTGGAACATGGCCGGATAAATCGTTACGACGGTCCTGACATATACGGCGCAATCATTGCCATCGATGGGCGGGTTTGCCAAGGGCAGGTGGAATGCCACCTGCGATCGGCTGACTGGTTCAATCATGGTCATCACACCGATGACCACTATGATCAGGTGATATTACATGTTGTCAGAAGAGGACCTGGCGGGCCACGGCCGCTGCCCCTCCCGGAGCTGCCGGTCAAACGCACGCATAACGCTGCCGGTGTAAATTGTGGTGTCAATTCCGCCGGGTTGATATGGAATCTGTCGAATCAGCGCTGGCAGGATCGAATTCGCAATTTGTCCGTTGCCAACTGGCAGGAAGATTTACCGGTACAGGCGATGGAAGTGCTGGGCTACCATGGGAACCGCCAATCGTTCGGTCTGCTGGCCCGCCGGGCCCAAAGCTGGCCATTGCTGGAATTGTCGGTCAGCCAGATCGAATCCGGCTTGGTAGAATTAATGGCTGATCCCCGCTTTACCTGGTGTAAAGGCGGTGTACGCCCGGTGGCCCATCCCCGGCGGCGAATACCGGTGGCCGCCGGCTTGCTGAAAATGCTGGCGCACTGGCAAAACGCCGCTTGGTCAGAAGAAAGTTTTAACGAATTATTCCCAATGCTGGTGGTACCCGCTTGTGGCCCAGGATTAGTAACGGAATTATCGGGAAATGTGTTGATTCCCGCCCGGGCGGTCAAGGCCCTGTCCCGACGGGAATTTACCGATTTCGAACAATTAAAAGCTGATTGGCAAGCCCTGCGCCTGCCCCAGATTTACGGTATTATCAAACGGCAATTCGGCCCAAATTTTACCAGCCGTCAATTACATTCATTTGCCTTTGTGCAAGGATTGCTGCAACTGCGCCGCCAGTACTGCCAGACCGGGCGCTGTGCCGACTGTCGGTTTTTGAGGCGTTTTCATGATTGATTGGCAAGCCGCCCGCCGGCTGGTCGCTGATTGGCAAGCCGCCGGGGGAAAAGTGGTGTTTACCAACGGCTGTTTTGATTTGATCCATGCCGGACATATTGAGATCCTTTCCCAGGCCCGCGCCCTGGGGGACCGCCTGATTGTTGGTTTAAACAGTGATCATTCGGTGAACGAGCTGAAAGGAGCGGGACGACCGGTTATTACTCAGGATGATCGCGTTAAAATCCTTTCGGCCCTGCGTCCCGTCGATCTGGTAGTGATATTTACCGAGCCCACACCGGCTGAATTAATTGCCGTTCTCCGGCCCGATATTCTGGTGAAAGGCCGGGAATACCGCCTGGAGGATATCGCCGGCGCCGACACGGTCCTGGCCTCCGGCGGCGAAGTGCGGCGCCTGGAATTGGTAACCGGACGGTCAACCTCGGCAATTATCCGCAAAATTCGAGGGCAGGAGCGCGACGAAATAGCTTGATGTCGGTACTGCCGCCCCCCTAACTTCGCCCCGTTTTTCCAGTATTATACCACATGAAATCACCCAAAATTTCTTTTTGTCTTAGTTTGCTGCTGATCGGCCTGGCCTGGGGTCAGTCCGGAGCTTCGCGGCCCATGGCGGCCGGTACTGGTCTATCCTCCGGCGATACTGACATAATCACCCGGGACATTAACAGCGAAAATTTTGAGGTGGAGAGCAATCGCCTGCCGATCCTGCTGAAAGATGTAAAATTACTGATGGCCGATGCGGTAATTGCCGATGTGCATCAGGATACTATGGAAGTCATGTATCTGTTGGACCGGATCTTCGATCTGTTGGAGGAGGCGGAACAATTCGGGGAAATGACGCCGGACGACAGTGAGGAATTCAGCCGGTTTGAGGCCGCCCTGATTGATCTGTACACCCACCAGTTAACCACCGTGGAAGAGGACATGGTGGCCGTCAGCGCCGATCAGATTTCCAGGCAGATCACCGAATTTGTAGAACCGGTGGAAGTGGAAAACGGTTCGATGAAATTTACCGTTATTGACGACCGGGAAGGCCACGTGCCGCTGCTTCATAATCAGCGGGTTGAAAAGGCCATAAAATTTTTTCAGACCAACGGCCGCGACCAGTTCGAAATCTGGCTGAAACGATTCACCATTTATCAGGATTTGGTCAGTGAAATTCTGGAAAAGCACGCCATGCCGCCGGAGATCCTCTATCTGGCCTTGATCGAGTCCGGGATGAATCCCAAGGCTTATTCACGGGCCAATGCCGTGGGCATGTGGCAGTTTATTTATTCCACCGGTAAACGTTACGGTTTGAAGCGTACCTGGTATGTTGATGAACGGCGCGATCCGCGGAAAGCCACCGAAGCGGCGGTGCGCTATCTGACCGATTTATATGGCATTTTTGAAGACTGGTATCTGGCCATGTCGGCCTATAATGCGGGACAGGGAAGAATCCAGCGGGCCATTAATCTGCATGAGACCAGCAATTACTGGCAACTGTATTCCCTGCCGCGTGAGACCCGTAATTATATTCCCACCTATCTGGCGGCGGCCCTGATCTGCCGCGATCCGGCCAAGTATGGTTTTACCATTCCAACCGCCGATCCGCTGAAATATGATGAAGTGGAACTGGCGTACAGCGCCGAGCTGGCAGTCCTGGCTCGTAGTGCCGGTATATCGGTTCGTGAATTGCGCTACCTGAATCCCGAATTGCGTCAGTCTGCCACGCCTTCCGAGGGTAAATACTGGCTGAAAATCCCCACCGGTCGTTCAGCAGAATTCGAAAAAGCCTTCTCCGCCATTCCCGAGTCCCAGCGCTTCGCACCCGAATACCTGGTACACCGGGTGCGTTATGGCCAAACCCTGTGGGACATCTCCCGCAAATATAAAGTATCGATCCACGAGCTGGCCTCGGTCAACCGGATTCGCAACCGGCACAAGATTCGTGTTGGGCAGAAATTGACGATTCCCATCAGGGGACTGGCCTCAACACCGGCCTACGTCGCTCAGGGACCCAGAGGTCATGATCGGGTAGTTTACGTGGTTAGAAGTGGCGACACCCTGGGACAGATCGCCGAGGATTACAAAACCCGCGCCAGTCGAATTCGCAAGTGGAATAATCTACGTTACGGGCAATATATTTATCCCGGTCAAAAACTTACTTTATGGATACCAAAGGGATAAAACCACCACGGGCACCGCAAACCGCCAATCGCTGGGTCTGGATTGTGCTGGGCGCGATTTTAATTATTTTTATTCTGGGGCGCCTATTCTCATCGGCTACCGATGACGGCTTTGCCGTGGGCGATAAAATCGGCCTGGTACGCATCGAGGGACCCATCTTCAGCTCACGCTCTTATGTGAACCAGATCGACAAATTGCTGGAACGCAGTGATGTAAAAGCCCTGCTGGTCCGCGTGGAGAGCCCCGGTGGATCGGTGGCGCCGTCGCAGGAGATTTATCAGAAACTGCGTTCGGCCCGCGATGATAAACCGGTGGTGATTTCCATGGGCAGCGTGGCCGCTTCCGGTGGCTATTATCTGGCCCTGGGTGGCAGTAGAATTGTGGCAAATCCCGGCTCCATCACCGGCAGTATTGGCGTTATCATGGAATATCCGGTGGCGGCCGAGCTGCTGGAGAAAGTGGGACTTAGTTTCGAGACCGTTAAAAGCGGTCGTTTGAAGGATTCCGGTTCCCCCAGCCGTGAACCGACTGACGCCGACCGCCAGTATTTTCAATCAGTGGTGGATGACCTGCACCGCCAGTTTGTGGCGGCGGTGGCGCAAGAACGTGGGCTGGAATTATCTGAGGCTGAGCGACTGGCTACCGGGCAGGTGTACACCGGGCGCCAGGCCCTGGCGGAGAGCTTGATCGATTCCCTGGGGACGTTCGAAGACGCTTTGAATCTGGCCGCCGATCTGGGGAATGTGAGCGGCAAACCAAAAACTGTTCAAATCAAATCAGGACGACTGAGTCTACTGGATCTGCTGTTGGGGGAGGAAGAGCCTTTGGGCAAAACCTGGTTTGATATAATGCCGGTCTATCGCTGGCGAGGGGAGTGGAATGACTAAGCAGGAAATTGTGAGCCGTGTGTCTCAGGCCACCGGCTTGACTAAACTGGAAACCGAAGCCGTGATGAATGGTATTATGTCCACCATCATCGACGCCCTGGCGGAAAATGATCGCGTGGAATTGCGCGGTTTTGGCACCTTTAGTGTAAAACACCGCCAGCCGAAGATGGCACGAAATCCCGGTACCGGTGCCCAAATCAGTTTGCCTGAGCGTTACGTACCGACTTTTAAACCGTCGATTCGCATGAAGACGGAAGTAAACGAATCATTAATTAACCGATAAAGAGGAATTATGCCCTGCGGAAAAAAACGCAAGAAGCGTAAGATTTCTACCCACAAGCGGAAGAAGCGTCTGCGCGCCAATCGCCATAAGAAAAAAACTGTTTAAGCACGCTGATATGCGGCGTTGGTTTATTCCGGGCCTGATTTTCCTGGCGGTGGGCATTGCCTACAGTTGGGGAAATCACGGCCATGAGCTGATAAACAAAGCTGCTGCCGGACTGGTGAGCGGTGAATTCGGCCTTTTTTTAGAAGCCCAGGCTGATAGTCTGGCAGTCCATGGTCCCGATCCGGATCACTGGAAAAGCTCAGACCCGGACGAAGGTTATCGCCATTATATCGATCTTGATTTATACAGCGAACCGCCCTTTACCGATTTTCCCAACACTGAAAGCGAACTGATTAAGAAATACGGCCGGCGCAACGTGCGCCGCTGGGGCATCGCCCCTTACCGGATCGATCAATACTCCCAGGTCGTAATCGATCTGTTGGCTGCCGGTAAGTGGGCGGAAGCCGTGATCCCCCTGGCTGCCCTTGGTCATTATGTGGCCGATATCCACATGCCCCTGCATGTGGTGGCTAATTATAATGGCCAGTTGACCGGCAACACCGGTATCCATTTTCGTTGGGAAGTGGAGATGGTGGATAAATATATTGATGAACTGCATCCTGATAATCCCGCTTACCAGATTGATGATTTATTAGACGAGTGTTTTCGCATCGCCCGTGAATCCTATGCTGTTTACCCACAATTATTGCGAGCAGATTCACTGGCCCGTCCACTATTGTCAGCGGAGCAGCAGGAATTATTGCCATCCTATGATTTTTTACCGGATGATTCACCCTACCCGGCGGAATTATATCGGCAATCCGGTCAATTGGCCCGTGATCGGATGGAAGCCGCTGCCACCCGGGTGGCCAGTTTCTGGCTCTACTGCTGGACCGCCGCCGGTAAACCGACGCCCCAGGATAGTGCCTCAGACTGATACCAGTCTATCGGTCAGCCAGGTAACCCGGCTGATCAAGGATACGCTGGAGGGACGCCTGGGTACGTTGTGGGTGGCCGGTGAAATCTCAAATTATATTCGCCATCGTTCCGGTCATATTTATTTTACCCTCAAAGACAGTTCGTCTGAGCTGAAAGCGGCTATGTTCAAAGGTTACAACCGCTACCTCCGTTTTGAGCCGGAAAATGGCATGCAGGTTTTGGTGGAAGGGCGGATTTCGGTTTACGAGCCACGCGGCTATTATCAGTTGATCGCCCGGCGCCTGGAGGCCGCCGGCACCGGTACCCTTTTTCTGGCACTGGAAGCCCTGAAGAAAAAGCTGTCGGCCGAAGGCCTGTTCGATGAAGACCGCAAGCGTCCCCTGCCCGCCAATCCGGCCACCATCGGGATTATTACCTCAGGCAGCGGCGCGGCAGTGCGGGATATTATTCAGGTTTTACAACGACGGGCTCCCCAGGTGAAGCTGATCCTGCGACCTACCCAGGTGCAGGGCGAGGGGGCCGCCGGTGATCTGGTAGCAGCCTTGGAAGAGTTGCAGGAACAGGGGCAGTCTGATCTGCTGATTATCGGCCGTGGCGGCGGTTCACTGGAAGATTTGTGGCCTTTTAACGAAGAGGCGGTTGCCAGGGCGATTGCCGCCTGCGAGTTGCCGGTTATCAGCGCCGTGGGCCACGAAACCGATTTTACCCTGGCCGATCTGGTATCCGATTTGCGGGCGCCAACTCCTTCGGCGGCGGCGGAGCTGGCTGCCACCCCGCGTGAGGAATTACTGGCACGCTGCGAATATTATCGGGAAAAACTGGAATTAACCATCCGGCGACAGGTGGAAGATCGCAGCCAGCAACTGGATCATTTACTGGAGCGCTATGCCTTTCAGCGGCCCCAATTGATGCTGGAGCGGTCAACAGAGCGTTTATCCGAATTGGAAAAAACCCTGTTGCGCATCATGAAGATCAACCTGCAACAGGCCGGAGAGAGTCTTAACAATTATCAACGACAGTTGGCGGTGTTAAGTCCGCGCGGCGTGCTGGAACGAGGTTATGCCCTGGCCCGGCGAAAAGCCGATAATCAAATCCTGCGGCGGCCGGCCGATATTGCCGTGGAGGGTAAATTCGACCTGGAGCTGGCCCGGGGTTCGATCTCCGCCATCCGCACCGATGATCAGGATGCTTCCCAAGACCAATAGTTTGCAACCAATTAATTATTAAATTTGACCATGACAAAAACGACCAAGAAACTTGCCTTTGAGGATGCCTTTGAGCGTCTGGATGAAATTGTCCGCAAATTAGAGTCAGGTCAGTTAGCGCTGGAAGAGAATATTGAATTATTCGAAGAGGGCGTTAAGCTCACCGGTGAATGCCGGAAGCAACTGGATCAGGCCGAAGCCAAAATTCAAAAATTGGTAAAAGCCGCCAATGGTGAATTCAAATTGGAGCCGCTGGATTGAAATCTGTCCGTAAATTTGCAATCTGGGGTAATGTGGAGAAGCAATCCTTCTGGGAATTATTGCCGGGAATCAGCGACTGGGCCTATGCCAATGATTTGGAAGTATTTTTTACGACGTTAATCGACAAGGAGATGGGGGACCGCCAGATCGCCCATCACGGGTTAATCAGCAGCGCCGACCAGTTCAACAACATGGATTTCGTTCTGACCCTGGGTGGTGACGGTACGATTTTGTCAGCGGCCCGGGCTGTGAGCGACCGCCAGGTCCCGATCCTCGGAATTCATCTGGGTGACCTGGGATTTCTGGCAGAAGTAACGGTGGAGGACCTTTATACGCGACTATCACAGGTTGCCGGTGGCGCCTTCACCATCCAACCGCGGATGGTACTGAAATGCTCGATTCTGAATAAGGGTCACCAGCATGATTTTTTCGCGCTGAACGATGTGGTGATCGACAAGGGCAAATCGCACCGGATGATCGCCGCCCGCCTGCAGGCCGACGGCCGCTTTGTGGCCTCCTACAAAGCTGACGGTGTGATTATCGCCTCACCCACCGGCTCCACGGCCTATTCACTGGCGGCCGGCGGGCCGATTGTTAATCCCGGTCTCAGTGCCATGGTGGTTTCACCGATTTGTCCGCACAGCCTGACTTACCGCCCGCTGGTACTTCCCGATACGATGGAACTGGAGCTGACCTTCCCGGAGGTGCATCGGGAGACCATGACCGTTACCATCGACGGTCAGCTAGTCGAATCCCTGCGGGAGTCGTCCAAAATAATTATCGACCGGGCCGACTACCAAATCAATATGATTGCCTTCGAGGACAGTAATTATTTCCAGGTATTGCGCTCGAAAATGGGTTGGGGGAAAAGGGGGGAAGAACGGTAGAGAGTTGGAGTGATGGAGGTACCGGGCCTCGTAACCGACTAACGCTTTCCCCAAACTCGAAGTTTATAAATTGTATACCCGCTTAAATTTCACACGCCGGCGCATAATCAGGGTCGGACCGTGCCTTGTGCTGGCGCAGCATGCAATCATCCATCACTACCAGCAGACCGGCATCTTCTGCTTTTTGGGCGGCGGTGGCGTCGATGACACCATCCTGCAACCAAATTGCTTTGGCTCCGATTTCAATTGCCGTATCTACAATTGGCGCCACATGCTCCGGGCGCCGGAAAACATCCACCACATCCACAGCTTCGGGAATGCTTGTTAAATCAGGATAAGATTTCTCGCCCAGAATCTCATCCTGCCCGGGATTGACCGGGATAATCCGGTAACCCTGCTTTTGCAGATAGGTTGCCACGTTATTGCTGGGACGTTCGATTTTATTGGACAGACCCACCACGGCGATGGTCTTCATTTCCAGAATATTGCTGATGGTTGTGGCTTCGTTCATGATTCGCTCCGGTTTTGCATTAAATTAGATACAAGCCGCCAGTGGTGGTTACTGATTTCCAAATGAGATAGTTATGTTGCGGAACCGATCAGCGCTTGAACATATTCCCCAAGATGTATCCGGCCATATTGGGGTTTTCCTTCAGTCGGCGTACGGCATAGTCGAACCAGGCTTCGCCGAAGGGTACATAAATCCGTACTTTGTGGCCGGCTGCCTGCAATTGTTCCAGCCGGTTGCCCATAGGCACGCCGTGCAATACCTGGAATTCGTATTCAGACTTGGCGATATTATTTTCCGCCAGCCAGATTTCCAATTCATCGATTAAGCCGATATCATGGGTGGCGATTTCACCATATCCGGCGCCGTTGGCCAGTGATTTGATTAAGCGGCTGAAATTACCATTGATCTCATCCCGGTCCTGGATGGCTATTTCCGGCGCTTCCCGGTAGATACCCTTACATATCCGTACGCGTAAATCCAGGCCGGCCAGCGCTGCCAAATCCTGCGGTGACCGATAGAAATAGGCCTGCAACACGGTGCCGACGCCTTTATACCGCCCGAAGCACTGGCGGAAAATATCTAGAGTGGCGTCGGTGTAGGGCGAGTTCTCCATATCGATCGTGACACCCAATTCCAATTCCCTGGCCTTATCCGTTATTTGCATGGCATTCTTCTCTGCCATCTCCCGGCCCAATTCCAGTCCCACATGGGTTAATTTAAATGATATTGTACCATCGACTTTTTCGGCATGGATGGTTTCCAGTAACTGGCAGTAGGCATCAGTGACCGCCTGGGCTTCTTCCCCGGTGTTGACATGTTCTCCCAGGATATCCATGGTGACCGCATAGCCGGCGGCGTTTAATTCCAGAACGCGTTTTACCGCTTTCTCCAGTGATTCACCGGCCACGTACGGCATGGCAAATGGTTTGATGATGAATCTGGGAAAATATGGTAAGATGGCGGCAATCAGATTATTAAACAGCTTCATTTCGCACCCGGCATTTGTCTTATGTCAACCCTGAGATTTTAAGTATGCAATTTAGGAATTCGACCATGAGAAAAATCAGGAAATTCTTGTTTAATTCAGGGTTTTTTTCGTCGATCTCACTTTAGGAAACATCAAGCGGACTATTTAACTTTGCCTTGATTTAAGAAGAGGCCACTTCATAAATTTCGGCTTAATAATTTTGCCAAACCTGTGTACCGCGATTACGGAACTGTTCTAGCCTTCATACTTCTGGGCATTGCCTTGCTCAGCGTGGCCCTGTGGCTGCAGAAACTGCTAGCGCCCTCGCGACCCCGGGATTATAATCATACCACCTATGAATGCGGCGAAGAACCGGAGGGCTCAGCCTGGGTCCAATTCAATATTCGTTTTTACGTGATTGCCCTGATCTTCCTTATTTTTGACGTGGAGGTGGTCTTCCTCTTTCCCTGGGCGGTGGTTTTCAAAGAATTAGGCTGGCTGGCGCTGATCGAGATGGCCATATTTATCGGTATTCTGTTGGTTGGCCTGGCCTATGTCTGGAAAAAAGGTGATTTGAACTGGGTGAAACTGCAACTGAAGCAGGCCCGCGGACGCTACCACAAGCTGGCGGAAAAGGGATGAAGGAAGCCAATATCCCTGCGCCCGCTACCACCGGCGGCGATAACATTTTTATTGGCACGCTGGATAAATTAATCAGTTGGGCCCGTTCAACTTCACCCTGGTATTTCCAATTCGGGCTGGCCTGTTGCGCCATCGAGATGATGGCCACCGCCGCCAGTCGCCACGATCTGGAACGTATCGGCATGATGCCCCGCTCATCGCCGCGCCAGGCTGACGTAATGATCGTCTCCGGTACGGTCACCCTGAAAATGGCCACGCGCATCGAGCGCCTCTATGATCAGATGGCCGAACCGAAATATGTGATTTCCATGGGCAGTTGCGCCACCAGTGGTGGTCCCTACTGGCAGCATGGCTATCACGTCTTGAAGGGTGTGGATCAGATCGTACCGGTGGATGTTTACATTCCCGGCTGCCCGCCGCGGCCAGAATCCCTGCTGGAAGGATTGCTGAAGCTTCAGGAAAAAATCCGCAACGAAAAACCGCTATCGGGAAAGAAATGACGGCGGCGGAAATCAAATCCCTGATCAGTGGTAAATTCGCCGGCATTATCCGGGAAGACGGGGAAGACCCGAATCCGTTTATTGTGATTGATAGTGGTCGCTGGGCCACATTGGCCAGGTGGATGAAAGCCGAGAAAAAATTATTACTCGATTCCCTCCATTGTGTAACCGGATACGATCCCGGCGCCGAACAGGCTTTAGAAGTTCGTTATAATCTTTTTTCCATGACGCATCGACACTGGCTGGAAATCAGGATTGCCGTTGACCGGGAGGAGCCCCAGGTCCCGTCAGTGGAAAAAATCTGGCGCACCGCCGACTGGCAGGAGCGTGAAATTTATGATATGTATGGCATTCGATTTATTGGTCATCGCGATTTACGCCGAATTCTGCTGGAAGACGACTGGGAGGGCTGGCCCCTGCGTAAAGATTATGTCACGCCCCGGACCTACCGCGGTATGACCGTACCCAAGGATAAACGCTGATGGGTGTAGTCCGTACCGAGGAAATGGTCCTGAATATGGGTCCCCAGCACCCCAGTACCCATGGCGTTCTGCGGTTGCGGGTGCGTACCGACGGTGAAATCGTAACCGCGGTGCAGCCGGTGATCGGCTACCTCCATCGCTGCTTCGAAAAACACTGTGAGAATGTCACCTGGGAGCAGGCCATTCCATTTGTGGATCGCTGCGATTATATCGCTTCCATGAATAATGATCTCGGCTATGTCCTGTCGGTGGAAAAACTGCTGGGCATTGAAATACCGGAAAAGGTGGATTACATCCGCGTGATCATGGCGGAATTAAACCGGATTGCCAGTCACCTGCTGGCGGTGGGTACCTTCGGGCTGGACATCGGCGCCTTCACTCCGTTTCTCTACATGTTCCGCGACCGGGAGCGTATCCTGGATCTATTCGAGCTTACCTGTGGGGCGCGCCTGTTGTATAATTATATGTGGGTGGGGGGCCTGTCCCATGATATTCCAGTGGGATTCGTGGAAAAAGCCA
>LSCG01000003.1 GCA_001577055.1 Fidelibacterota bacterium TCS56 | reverse complement strand
CGATAACTCCCAGCCTGGCAGGGACGCCGCCCATGTTTTACTACCTGCTTAAGATTCTGGGTGCGGATGGCCGCCGTGCATCCCTGCTGACGCTGACGGTGGTGTTTGTTTTCCTCCTGCTGGATTTCAAATCATTTAAATTAGCGGCATTGGCGATGATTCCGTTATTATTTGGTATGGTATGGATGGTTGGCCTGATGGGATTAACCGGTATTCAATTGACGCTCCTGAATATTATGGCCCTGCCGTTGATTATCGGAATTGGTATTGATGACGGGGTCCATTTGATCCACCGCTACAAACATGAAGGTAAAGGCTCGGTCTTTACCGTGTTCAGTTCCACTGGCAAGGCAATCACCATTACTTCGTTGACCACCATGTTGGCATTCGGATCGCTGGTATTTGCCGTATATCGCGGTTATGGCAGTCTTGGGATCGCCCTGTTTATCGGTGTGGGTACCTGCCTGTTGGCATCACTGCTGGTATTACCAGCACTGCTTGGGGTAATTGAAAGGAAGTAATACAAAGGCTGGTCGAATCCCATTTGGCCAGCCATCTTTCTTTTAGGTGCAGCTAAGTATCAGATTTAGCTGGAAATAGAAAAGACGGATATTTGTGTTTATTAGCTCAAATACACTGCTGATCTCTATGAAATAAACTAAGCTGCTGTCCTACTATCAGCACGTCCTTTGTAAGGGAATCGATTTCACCTTCCGTTACCGTATAGAATTGCATACTTGGCAGTTGTAGTGTAATGAGATTATTTTATTGACTTAGACAGCAACATCGCTGTAGGTTTGTCGAGGATTTGAACTACTGGTAAAACGGTAGAAGAGTGAAAGAAGAGAGGAACTGAGGGGAAAATAACGACACTTTCAGGACCGAAGGGTTACAGAAGTAATACCTCGCCAGGGTATTGTAATCCTAAATATATCAGCTAATGGAGAGTAAAAGATGAAGAATTTTACTACCTGTATTATATTGTGTATACTGCTATTGTCAGCAGTTTTCGCTACTGAGACAGGAAAGATTGTTGGGAAGGTTGTTGATAGCGAAACCAATAACCCAATGCCCGGCGTTAACATTGTATTGCTGGGTACCTCGTTTGGGGCAGCTACGGATGATAACGGTGAATTTATCATTATGTTTGTCCCGCCCGGGATATACAGGGTAAAAACTACTTTTATCGGTTATGCTGACGTAATCATTGAGAACGTACGCGTGACACGAGACTTAACTACTAATTTATATACATCTTCGGAAGGATATACCATAGGTATGTCACCAGAAGCTGTAATGGGTGAATCAGTTACCGTTTTTGCGAAAAAACCATTGATCGAAATCAATGCGACCAATGAAGTTCGGGTAACGCGCGCCGAAGATATTAAAAATATGGCTGTGCGCGGATCGCGTAACATTGCTGCATTACAAACCGGTGTAGTTGACGATAATGTCAATTTGCATGTTCGTGGTGGTAGATCTGAAGAGGTCGGATACTACGTCGACGGTGTGTATGTCAACTCCAATTACCAGATCGCCAACCCGTCTGCTGGGAACAGGTTTTCAAACCGGCGTGGGTACAGTGGCGATATCCCCAATCTTGGGCTGGAGGAGGTCTCTTTCCAGGCTGGTGGATTTGGTGCCGAATACGGATCTGCCAATGCTGGTATTATTAATACGGCCTCCAAAACCGGTGGAGAGGAATATCAATTATCTCTGGAAGCCATAACCGATGGATTTCTTTCTTCAGATCCGACCATCGAGGATGAAATGCCCTTTGCATTCTCGTATGGTTATAATTTATTCTCCGGTTCTTTTGGCGGACCAATTCCAGCGTTAAAGTTCTTGCGTTTCTTTACGGCTGTCGAATTAACCGAGATGGCCGATGGAAGTCCTTTCACTGGATTAGTTGGCCGCTATAACGGCCCGGTCAATTCTGCCAATGGATTACCAGACAATGGTGAGGAATTTGAAGACCTTAATGGTAATACTGTTTGGGATGAAGACGAGCCCTACACTGATGCTAACGATGACGACGCTTATAATGCTCCTGACTGGCTGGCAATTGACACAGACCAAATGGAATATGTACGGGGGCCCAAGCCCAATAACTGGATGAAGCGTCTTAGCTTGACTGGAAATTTGCTGGTTGATTTACATCCCGTAACCGGCTTGCCATGGAAAATGAAGTTTGGTGGATCGCACTACGATAATTCTAATTCAGAGTATTTGGTTGCCCGCTCAATTTTTGCGAAGTATAATGATGCCAGTACCAAGGATAAAATCGGCTCCACCGGAGAACTGCTAAACCGTTTTAACGTTGCAACCGACAAAGTCAACACAATGTATGCCCGCCTGTCTGGTACTGTACCAGGAATGGAAAAGGTCTTTTTCCGGGTTCAGGCCAGTCACTATGGTGATTTTTACGAACGTTATGACCCGGTGATGGAAAAGGGTAGCGGCCGCTATATTTATGAAGATGGTACAGTGTCCGACTCACAAATTCCATATATTCAGTATGGAAAACGGGATGACTTCCATAATCCGGCTTGGACTTACGTTGACTCTTCCCTGGTTGATTCACTTAATGATGGACTTAGCACACATGACTACTGGCAAACGGATACAAATCTCACATTCGTAAGCCTTGATTATGATACCTCCTGGATTAACCCACTGTTTTCCGACGTTGGTATCCGTCCCACACCAATGACAGAATTAGCCAACTTCACCCTGCCCGGTTTCTTAACGGATAGTTACCGTAAGCGTGAAACCCAGCGGAACACATTTGATGGATCTTTGACCTGGCAGCTTGGGTACCATGAGATAAAAATGGGTGGATCGTATGAAAAAACCACCTTGCGCTATTATCAAATGGGAAGAGCCCGTTCTCTGACGCGCTATTTTGCTAACAACGCTCCTTACGCACCCACCCAAGATCGGTATCGCTGGAGCGATGAACTGGGCGCCCTTATTCTTGGTTCAGACGGCAATATGCAGTCCGATGAGTTTAATGATATTAATGGTAATGGTGTTTTCGATCCGGACTCTGGTGAGGTTTTCACTGATCTGTCGGCCGATGGAATACTGGATTACAACCAGGATGTTAGTGATACCTGGGGTGCCGATCTGCAGAATGCTGATTATAATAATGACGGTGTAGTTGATTACAACGATTATATTGGTGATTATATCTACCAGGCATACAAATCAGCTTATGCGGAGAATATTGGCTACGATGTTACCGGTGAAAAGAAAGCTGACAGCGGTTTAGATAAAGCCAGAACTCCAGTTATTGGGGCGTTTTATCTTCAGGATAAATACGAAATCGAAGACCTTATCCTGAATGTTGGCGCCCGATATGATTATATCGATGCGGCCAATAAGATCTGGAATCCGGCTACCGGTGGAAAGGAGAATATTGTGATTAATGATGTTGGCGCTTTAGCCGATATCGTTTATGCAAGCGATGCGAATGAAGATGGTGTTCTGAATCCTCAGGAGTACCGCTATGCCCTTCCCACTTCCGATGATTCTACCGGTCTGCCGCATCGCATTGATGCTCCCACCCGCTCGATGATCAGCCCGCGGATTGGGTTGGCCTTCCCGGTTACCGACAGAACGGTATTCCATGCTCAATATGGGAAATATTTCCAGTTACCCGAATTGAACCGCTTGTTCCTGAGTTACACCAGATTTGTATCAAACCTGGAGCAGGGTAACTATACGACTTCAGCCAATCCGGATCTGCAGCCGGTTAAAACTACGGCGTATGAAATCGGGTTCAAGCAGCTGATAACCAATAACATCAGCATTGATGCAACTGTGTTTTACAAGCAAATGTCCGGTATGGTTCAGTTGCGGAATATTGCCAATAAAACGGGCGTATATGCCCTCTTTGTTAATGGTGATTATGGAACTGTTCGCGGCCTGAGTCTATCTCTTAACACCAGGCGTATAAAGAATGTCCAAATCTCCACAAATTATACTCTGCAGTATGCTGGTGGTACCGGATCCAACTCAGCTGGCCTGTTTCGCATTGCATGGCAGGGTGGAAACAACCCGACCTTCATTTCACCACTGGACTATGACCAGCGGCATACCGCCAGTCTGATTTTAGACTACCGTACACCGGCAAACTCAGTAATACCACTTCTGGGGGCCAATATGGCCCTGCAGTATGGCAGTGGGATGCGCTATACACCGGCCCGGCCACGTACGACTGTCTTCGCCGGTGGTATTTCAGACCGCCCAATTGCTGGTATGAATACTGGTGTGATGCCAGCCACCATCAATGTCGATTTAAGGTTTGATAAAACCTTCCAGATTGGTGGAGTTGACATGGGTGTTTTCTTGGTGATTATGAATGCACTGGATTATGAAAATGTATCCAATGTTTGGACTGGCACCGGTCTTCCGGATCAGGATGGATGGTTGCCAACCAACGAAGGGCAGAACTGGCTGAACAGTTTTGCTGTTGGTGGTCCCGGATCGGGAGCAGATCTGTATAATGCCCGCACCAGCCAGGAGCTGAACTTTGGAGCGCCGAGACAGGTTCGTCTGGGTATTCGGGTAGATTTATAAATCAAGATCAGAAGATTAAGGAGAATTAGATGTTTAGGCAAAAAATCTTAATACTAAGCTTTATGGTTGCCGGGAGCATGTTGATTGCTAGACCAAACGAACAGTTGCACAATCAGAGACTTAGTAAAATCCTGGATATTGCTGCAGCACCAGTTGATCATGTGATCTGGGATGGTAACAATATTAGTACTGTCCATGGAAACGACGGCGATGTTGTTAGTTATAACGTAACGAGCGAGTCCGGTTTGGAGTGGCCCAAAGGTAGTGGGCGCTTCGCCGTTTTCGCGTCTGGAATCTGGCTGGCAAGCGGTAAGTCCCGGACTCCGGGTGGTGACTGGGAGCAGGATATGCGAACAGCCTGCGCGGAATACACTCAAGAGTTTACCCCCGGTGCGATTGGCAGTAATAATGACGATTCCGGACATATCTTTGAGATACACAAAAAAGAAATCCAGGCCTTTGTCGAAAATGATTATGCTGTTTTCTCGAGCATGGTTTTGGACCTGCCAATTAGCGTGATTGATGGTACCAATATTGAAACTGAGCTGGTGGCAAAATCCTTGCCCACAAGTGATTTTGAAAATTGGCCGGCCGATGAAGGAGCCCCCTTTGTAGACGCAAATGGGGATGGTGTTTATAACATACTGGATGGAGACTATCCGGATATCCTGGGTGATTTGTTTCATTGGTATGTAATGAATGACGCCAATGCGGCAAAACACACCCCCCTGTTTGGTACCCCACCCATGAATGTTGAAGTGCAAACATCGTTGTTTGGGTTTGACCAGGCTGGTCCCCTTGGTGACATCCTGTTTGTGCGCTGGGTAATAGTAAATAAGGGAACCGATGACCTGGATAGTGTTTTTGTATCATTCTGGCATGATGATGATGTCGGTGACGCCGGAGATGATCTCGTCGGTTGCGATACAGATCTTAGTCTGGGCTATACTTATAATGCTCCGGGTGGAGATCAGACTTACGGAGTTGAAGTTCCTGCCGTGGGGACTGACTTCTTCCAGGGACCACTGGTTGAAGCTCCCGGCGATACCGCCCAGATTCTGACCTGGAGTGTGGAAAATGGCTATTACTTAAGACGAGTCCCGGACCAGACCCAGCTACCTCTCACTTCCTTCGTAAAATACATTAATGCTGATCCCCGCCTGGTTGATCCGAATACAGCTGAAGCAGCCTATCGTTACATGAATGGTCGTGTTGGGTTGACCAATGAGCAGTTTGTCGATCCGACAACCGGACGCGCCTCCAATTTTATTCATCCCGGTAACCCATCTACCAACACCGGTTGGGTGGATCATACTCCTGGCGATCGCCGGTATCTGATGTCTTCCGGTCCGTTTACAATGGCAGTCGGCGACACTCAGGAAGTAGTTGGCTCAGTAATCTTAGCAGCCAGTACTGCCTGGGATAAATCAGTCAACAAGCTGAAGTTTTTCGACCTGCATGCACAGCAGGCTTTCGATGCCAACTTCAAAGTTTGTTCGCCGGTCTCACCGGAAGTTGATGTAGCCATGGAAGATAAAAAACTGATTCTGTCTTGGGAAGAAAACAGTGATCGGGTAGAGAATTATACTTGTGCCGGATATATCTTCGAAGGATATAATATCTATCAGGGTGAATCAGTAAACGGTCCTTGGACCAAGATTCAGACCTATGACGTAATTGATGGATATCAGATTCTTTCCAGCGGTGTTCAGGATGAGATCACCGGTGGTGTAATTGTTATGCCGGTTCAGGAAGGCCGCGATACTGGAATTAGACATCATATCGAAATCGATTACGACTATGTAAACAGTCGCGAATTGGTGAATAATCGTCAGTATTATTATGCGGTAACCTCTTATTTATACGATCCGGATCCCATGTCGACGTTTGCATTTCTGGAGAGTCCATTCAAGGCAGTCGACGTTGTGCCGGGCGGATTGAGCGTGGGAACTGAATATAGCTTCGAGTTTGGCGATACAATTGTCGTTGAGCATACTGATGGTTTCGCCACCGGGGTTGATTTCTTCCCGACGGTTATTGATCCATATCAATTAACCGGCCATACTTATGAATTGACGTTTGATTTCATCAACGATTCCACTAATTACTGGACGCTGGTGGATTTGAACGAAGGCGATACCCTGGCCTATCAGAAAAACTTCCCTGTAACCGCTGAATACTATACCGAAAAAACGAATGGCGGTGCAGTTGTACCTGATTATATCGGGGAACCAACCGCTGACCATGCCTGGATTACCATAACAGATGGTTTCCTGTTAACAACAGAAAAAGCCACCTATTTCCAGCCGGAAAACCATAGTGGCTATTCCATTATCGCTGATAATGACCCGCTTACTCCAATGATCTTCCAGAGTGTAATGTCTGCTGCGTTGCCACCATCAAGTGATATTGGAGATGGAAGCTGGAATGCCTACCTGAGTACACTACCACTGGCTCAAGCCAGTGGCAGCCCGGATCCCCCGGATATGAAAAAAGATATTCAATTCAGGTTTACCGATAACGGATCTATTGCCACCTTTGTCGATAACTATGCCTTGGTGGGACAACCAACCGATACTGTCTGGGTACCATTCGAAATGTGGACGGTGGAGCCAGAAGATACCCAGAGAGTGAATATTGCCGTGTATCAGGTTGCCGCAACCCGGCCCTTCTTTGAGAGAGATTCCACAACCGGTGGCTGGCTGGTAACGAAAAACGTGGCATTCATGCCCGTCTACGAACCCTATGATGAAGCTGGTATTCTGGCCAGCCCACTCAGACCGGATTCTGCTGATGGACAGAAAATGGGCTGGATGTTACAGGTTAATAAGGAAGAATCAATCTTCGAGTCAGGAGATATATTCCAGGTGCATTTCAGCAACCAGTTGATACCCGGCGAGGATGTATATCGCTTTACCGCCCATACACTGGCAGCGGTTAGCGACAAAAAGACCATTAAAGATCAAATCGACCGGATAAATGTTTATCCCAATCCGTACTTTGGCCAGAATCCTGAGGAAGTTACACCTCTGGAGAGGTTTGTTTACTTTACAAATCTGGGGGTTGGTACATCCACAATCAGGATTTTCACGCTGGCTGGTGATATTGTTGCCAAGGTTGAGAAAACTATAGAATCAGAAAATGACGCCAATCGCCGTGCAGCCTGGGATATGCGGAATCGTTTCGGTATTCCGGTTGCCAGTGGAATGTATATTGCCCATGTTACTGTTGAAGACAGCAATGGAAAACAATTAGGTCAGAAAGTTCTAAAACTAGCCATCTTCCAGCCCGAAGAACGGTTGGATGTCTATTAAAGGAGGATTGGGAAATGATTAAAATAACAAAATACAAGACTATTATAGTAGTTTCCCTGCTGGCTGTTTTTATTACGGGTATTGCCCAGGGGGGTAGTAAGCGTCGCCGCGGTACGGCCGGCGCACAGGAGCTTTTGATTCCTGTGGGTTCAGGCGGTATTGCCCTGGCCGGTGCCAATGTGGCCAGCATCTCCGGAATTGAATCGATTGAATGGAATATGGGTGGATTGTGCCGAATGAATACTAGCGGTGAGGCCATGTTCTCACATGCTACCTGGCTGGGTGACATTGGAGTAAACTACGCTGCTGTTGCATCCAAATTCGGTCGAAACACAATCGGTATGTCCTTAAGATCTGTGGACTTTGGGAAAATTGACATTACCACTGCTCTTGCCCCTGATGGCACGGGAGGTACATATTCCCCCAATTATGTAACAATCGGGTTTTTGTTCTCCAGAACGATGACCGATCGCATCAATTTTGGTACGGCCGTTAAAATGATTAATGAATCAGTCATGACCGTTTCTGCCACCGGGTTCGTAATTGATGCCGGGGTACAGTACAGTATCCGCGAAACCGGGCTTATGATAGGTGCATCGGTTAGAAACCTGGGCTTAACAATGTTGTTCAATGGGTCTGACCTGGAAGAGTTTCACGCACCTTCATCAACCGAACCAGGCGCTCCCGCCGAACCACGCAGGATTGTTTTGCAGGATGTCGATATGCCCACAACCTTTGAGTTGGGGACAACCTACGGCCCGATTGATCTGGGCGTCGCTCAAATTAAGCTTGCCACATCGTTCCTGAATAATGACTATTCCTTTGACGAATATCGCTTCGGTGCCGAAGCAAAGTTGATGGATATGTTTTATCTTCGCGGTGGGTATGTGGCCGCCTTTGATCCCGAGCCCTATGGCATTGACAATGTTGAAGACACAGATGATGATGCCGACGATGATCAATGGGAGTTCGGAAGATCTGAAGAATATATCTGGGGACCGAGCCTCGGCTTTGGCCTGGACTTGACCAAATTGACCGGTTTGGGACTATCTATTGATTATGCTTACCGGTCTGCCGAATTCTTTGAAGGTGTTAACTGGCTGACATTGAAAGTTTCGTTTTAAAAACGAGAGGTCTTACAATCAGCTTTCTTTCATGAAAGGAAAAAGGAGAAACAATGAGTAAACGAGCGCTAATTGTTCTCGGTATATTGCTGCTGACAAGTTGGTCTTTGATGGCAGGGAATATTATCGAGATTAATAAGTCGAATACAACAGGCCTTGACTTCCGGTCAAGCAAAGGAACGCCCACTGTTGTTACTCGGGCTGCTTACAACAATCGGGATGTAGCCGATACAATGAGCTATACCGATACCTGGAATACCCAGTTCGTCCAGTCGCCCGGCGATGCGATGATTGTGGCTTTCCAGATGCCCGCCGACGGATATATTAAAGGTGTAAACGTACCAATTGTGGAATGGGGAACAGGCGATCAGCAAATGACGGTCGCTCTTTATGAATTGACCTATCCCTATGGTATCGATGCAAACGGCGATCCAATCCGCTATCCCCTTGACATTGTGAATGGTGTTGGTTGGATTGGCGGCTATGATATGATGGCCGACTCCGGCGCCATGGTCTTCGATGGTGAGATCTATACACCTCCGGGAACTCCGCCGGAATGTGCCGGTGGTGCCAGTGATGTGGCTGAATATGCGGCCGACCCGCTGGGACAGGAAGACTCCCCGTTCGGACCCCCCGGGTTACCGTTACAGGGATTGATCTGGCCGGATGGATTTGTGGCTCCCACACTGGACCCGACCAACAATCCAGGCAGTGCCGATGAAATAATACCCAACTGGCTTGCTACTTCCGACTTCGGTACTGAACCCTTCGTTGAAGGCGGTACCTGGGTTGGTGTTCTGGTATTCTTCTCCGGTGATGGCGGTGGTGCTGATCATGCGACCGGTTTCTGGTACGTAGATGGTGAACCGCTGGGTCTGAACGACCCCTGGGTCGCTTTGAAATTCTACGCTGGCTGCGGAGGAACCTCTGGCAGCGGTGGTTGGCATATTCGCAATTGGGTCTTCGGTTTTGACCTGGCAGTATTACTGACCGGTGACCGTGGCCCGACCTATGGTGAAGAAGAAACTTTGGTTACCACCGTTTCTGAAGATCCTATCGATTACTACATCGATGCTTATGATGATAACCCCAGTGGCGGTGATGCCGGTGTTGATAATGTCGTCCTGAAATATCAACTCGACTCCACGACTGCGGCCATCAATGATGTAGCCATGACCGCCGACGGCGATCGCTGGTCAGGCCAGATTCCGGGTCAGGCTGCCGGTACTATGGTTTACTACTGGGTCGAAGGTACTGACGTGAATGGTAATGCCACTACAACGCCAAAGAAATCCTACTACATCTTCCTGGCTGAAGATGGGGATTACCTGATCTTCAATAATACCACGCCGCTTTATGGCAACATGCTTTACGTTCCCTATTGCTATTTCGCTTGGGAATGTGATGTTGACGGTATCTTTGATATCTGGGATGCCTCTTACGGAAACATCACCGCCGATCTGGTAGGGAATTATGACGTAATTCTGGAGATTACCTCATATGAATACCCCAGCTGGGATAGTGATGCTGCCTTGCAGCCCTGGTTCGCCGCTGGCAACAAAACCTATGTTGTCGAAGGTGACGAATGGCTGGGCACCCGTTATGGCTGGAGTGGTGATGTGGCAATACCGGCCGGCGATTTTGCCGAAGATATTGGTATTGCTCATTATTATCCCGATATCAACGGTGCTGCCGACGCCGTCTCGCGTCTGACACCTGTTGCTGGTGATGATATTGGTGGACCGATGGCCACTTTCCTGACAGACAGTTCCTGTGTGCTGGATTATGATCCGAATTATGATCCGGGCCATTCCAACTGGCTGGACGGAATCGATGCCGGAACCGGCGCCACCGTGGCTTATGAAGGTCTTGATGGTGCAGTGGATGTAACCACTGGTGATCCTGACGGTACTACTACCTACACCACCGGTATCTATGGCACGTATGGAACCAGTAATGCCGCATTCTTCTCTTTTGATATCATGTCATTGTATGCAAGGGATTATTCCACTGGTGCTGCATACTGGGTTGGTGCCTACGACTATGATTATTATGAAGTCAGCCCCTTCCGTCTGGCAATGACCCATTTCGGTGCCAATGGCGGCGTGGGTGTTGATGATAATAATCTGAACACACCGACTGAATTTGCCCTGAAAGGGAATTACCCGAATCCGTTCAACCCCACTACTAATATCAGCTACACACTGGATGTTAGCAGCTCGGTAACTGTATCGGTCTATTCACTCTTGGGACAGAAGATTGCTACTATTCACAACGGTCATCAGAATGCCGGTGACCAAACTGTTACCTGGTCTGGTACGAACGACTTTGGACAGATGGTTGCTTCCGGTATGTATCTGTATCAGGTGAAATCTGAAGGCAGATCCTTAACCGGTAAAATGATGTTGTTGAAATAATCAATCGGTTGAGTTTTAACCAAACAAAAGGGCGACTATCACGTCGCCCTTTTGTTATATTTGACTATGAATATTCAAAAATCTACCCTTGCATTGCTGGTTGTGTCCCTGCTCGTGAGTTGTGGGTTGTTCAACTCGGATTCACCAGTTTTAATTGACGGGCAGCCGGTAAATAATCAGCTGTTTTTTACCTTTATTGATTCCAGTGAATACTATCAGCTCTCTCCTGATAAACAGTATCGTATTGCCAGAAGATTTGCCACGCTTCAGCTGGCGGCCGATAAATTGGGGGATAAATATGATGCTAACGCATTGGAAGGCTTTCTTGAAAACAAAACTAATGATCTGATAATCAAATCGGTGATGGACGCTCATATCAGAGAACAGGCTACCGATAGTGTTAAACGTGACATTCTCTTGAAGCGAAAGGTCAAAAAGAAAGTCAAGGAAATATTATTTACTCATTATTTTTCCAGTGGTTACCGTTCTGATCGAATGCCGGAGCAAGCCTTGGTGCGCGCTGAAAAAGCCCGTCACCGCGTTTCATCACAGGAGATTAGATTCGGTGATGCGGTAACGATTTACACTGAAATACCCTCCATGGAGATAAAAGGTGGGAGTTATGGATTTATTCCTTACCAGGATTTGCCTAAAAATGTATTGGATGCTGCCTGGGCTACTGGAGTTGGGGGTCTTACGGGTCCAATAAAATCCCAATACGGCTATCATTTATTATGGATTGGGGAAGAAATGCCAGTAGCAGATTTTGATACAACAGCCGAATATGCGGAAATAAATGCAAAACTTACCAGGGGCGGGTATGGGTTTGTCGATGATGAAATGCGCAAACTGGCTGACCGTCTATTTAGGGAGCACGATGTTGAGCTGCGGTATCAGAACCTGGCCGATCTGTTTGAAATGATCGAAGCTGACAGGCAGTCTAAAGAGAAATATCCACTCCAGAAGCTGGAAGGGGTGGTTTTTGAGAAAGAATTAGCCAGAATCGGTTCTCAGTCAGTGGACCTGAAGTGGGTTCTTGAACGCAGTTATCTCCACGGTGCAATTGCCAGGATGTCGGTGCATACACCGTACATATTATATCGTGCTGTCAATGATATTATTACGCGAAGCCTGGTAATAGATCGGGCACTGGAGCAGAAGCAGGTGGATCTGTCCAGTTTTGAAGATGAATTGGAACTGCATGAAATGCAGTTCTTGGCCGATAAATTCTTTAAAACTAAGAAAGAGAATGATAAAACTATCACTGATGATGTGATAGTTAATCGTTTGTTGCTAAATCATACAATCAAGCTAAATACCAAGCAGTAGTCTACCCGGTATACGGGCGCAGATTTACCCTTCCCACACCTTATCTATCGGCGTTGAATACCTGTGTTAAATGCTGGAGACCCGCCGAAAATACTGTCTCCGGATCGCCTATAATGGTGGCGGCACAAAAGGCTGAATAGTTGGATTCTCCGGCCGCTGGCCCGAAGTCGAAATCCCGGGATAGCAGCACTTCCACCATAGGCAGGTTAACCAGCCGGAGGGTTTCCAGCAAAGTAAGTTCATGGCGTGCCCAGGACATGGGCGCCAACAGGAGGCCATCGGCCGTATTGCGGTTGCGCTGGATAAAAGTTATGGCTTTATCAATACGGTGGGTCTGCAATATGGTGATATCCACCGCCAGTTCGTGTGCCGTTCGCCGTAAGTCACGATTAATTTTATCCAGTGTGGTTCGCCGGCCTGTTTGCGCCGACCGCACACCGATCAAATTTAGATTTGGTCCCTGCAGGATGATAATTTTCATACCCGGAAATTAGCCAATCATTGCCTTGGGTGGTAAAATTCTCTGATAGTTAGTTTTTTCTGCTCCCGTTAAATTTACTATCATTGTGTCAGCCTATCTTTTCAGATGAATGTCATAGAAACCAGCGGTCTATCCAAATCCTTCGGGAATATCCGCAGTGTAATTGATCTGTCGCTGGCGGTGCCGGCCGGCTCAATCTATGGTTTTCTGGGACCCAATGGCGCCGGGAAATCCACCACTATCCGGATGCTGTTGGGATTGGTGAAGCCGGAAACGGGTACAATCAGCATCCTGGGAAATTCTGTTAATCGATTACGCAATCAGGCCCTAAATGAGGTCGGTGCCTTTATCGAAGACCCTGATTTTTACGCCAACCTTTCGGCCCGGACCAACCTGGAAATCCTGGGGCGCCTGAACGGCGGTATTTCGGCGGAGCGCATCGCACAGGTGCTGACAACGGTAGGATTAACGGCCCGCGCCGATGATCGCGTCAAGGCTTACTCCCGTGGCATGCGCCAGCGTCTGGGTATCGCCCAGGCCATCCTGGGGCAGCCCCGGGTATTGATCCTGGATGAGCCCACCTCCACGCTGGATCCCGCCGGTATCCGCGATATGCGGCATTTGATTCTACGCCTGGCCCGCGAGGAAAATATGACCGTTTTTCTATCCTCCCATATTCTGCACGAAGTTGAGCAGATGTGCACCCATGTGGCCGTGATTGACCATGGGCGGCTGATCCGCGCCGGCACCGTGGCTGAATTACTGGGTGAAAGTGGCAAAATCATTTTTGAAATCCGGGTACGGCCATTGGAAAAAGCCCTGAGTATCATCAGCGCCGAACTTGATACCCGGCCAACCGATGTATCCGGTGACAGTATAAAGGTGGCAGCCAGCCGTGAAGCCATCCCGGGTGTGATACGGCGCCTGACGGCGGCCCGGGTGGCGGTGTTGGCGGTAATCCCCCGTACTTCACTGGAAGATTATTTTCTGGCTTTAACCGCAGGGCTGACTGAATGACCGCCCTGATTTACAACGAACTGATCAAGGCTTTCAGCAAGTATCGCACCTACATCAGTTTTGCCGCTATCCTGGTTTTGCTGCCGCTGGTATTATGGGGTTTCAGCGTCGGCGGTGGACACATGCAGCGCGATATCGAGCAGCAGTTCGGCGACCAGTTTCTGTTTGTAGGCACTCTGGTAAACGGCTTTATGGCCACTTATATCACCATGAATTTCCTGTGGATCCATATTCCGTTTTTAATCACTTTACTGGCCGGGGATATTGTGGCGGGGGAAGGCGCTGGCGGTACCTACCGTATTTATCTGATCCGTCCCGTTTCCCGGCTGCGAATCATCCTGGCCAAATTAATCGCCACTTATCTTTACACGCTGATGGTGATCGTGTTCTTTGCGTTGATGAGTCTGGGCCTGGGTACGATCTGGCTGGGCCAGGGCGACCTGGCGGTGGTTCACGATGGAATTATACTGTACTCTGCCGCCGATGCTTTCTGGCGCTTTCTTTTGGGATTTGCCTTTTCCTTTGTGAATCTGCTGGTGGTGGCCAGTCTGTGTTTTATGTTCAGCGCCCTGGTCAATAATGGAATCGGCCCCATCATCGGGACCATGTCAATTATGTTTGTCGGCCTGGCGATCACCAATATCCCCATCGATTTCTTCGATGCCCTGCGTCCCTGGTCGTTTACCACCTATTTCAATATCTGGCAGCAGGCCTTCCATGACCCGATTCCCTGGGGTGAAATCATTTCCGGCCTGGCGATCCTGCTGGGACATTCGCTGGTATTTGCAATCATTGCCGTTGTTGTTTTTAATCGCAAGGATATACTCACATGAAGACATATTTCCTGTTATTGCTGATTGTTGGGTGGGTACCGGGGCAACCCACAGTTGAATCCCTGGTGGACAGCGTTTCGGCCCGCTTTGCCGCCATCGAAGATTATTCGGTGCGGATCAAACTGAAGGTGGAACTGCCCAAATTCCGCATGCCGCGCAAGACCATTAACCTGTATTTCAAGCAGCCCGATAAATTGAAAGTGGAAGCGGACGGTTTTGCCATTGTCCCGCGCCAGGGTCTTAATGTGGCAGCAGTGCTGGACAGTCTCACCGATATCCGCTTTTTGCCGGCGGATTCCGTAGCCGAGTTTAGGTGCTGGCAGGTGGCCGGTGAACGGCAGCAGGGTGATCGGACCTTGATTTCCACGGTGTGGATTGACAGAGATGAATTCGTGATCCGGCGGGTGAAGACCCGGATGGATACCCTGGATGTCATGACCGTAAATATTGAATACGAACAGGTGGAAAAGAAATATTATATGCCGGTGCGAACGGTAGTCGATTTGCAGATATCGCCAGCGGCCATCGCCGCCATGGAGCATAGTCATCAGGACCGCCGTCGGTCACCGCCATCGGAGCAGGCGGAGGATATCCCCACCGGTGGCCAGATGATTATGGAATTTTCCCGCTATCGCATCAACCGGGGTATCAAGGATCGTGTATTTAAAGATTCAGATCGGTAACGATCAACGCAGGGGCAACAGGTGCCCCAGAATATAGCCGATTACCGTTCCCACCAGCAGCGCCAGCGTAACCACCCGCGAATTGACTACTTCCTTGCCGTAGCCTTTGCGGATTGCCAGAATCGATACCATATAAACCATACCGTTCAGCATCCAGAAAAAGGGGATGGTCAGGACCTTGACAATTAATGGCCCTACGAAGGGAATCATGGCGATGATAGCGCCCAGACCGGCGAAAGCCTGAGTGAAAAGACCAACCACTACCGTACCGAATACTACAATTTTCTGATCAACACCCAGCAGCAGGGCGATAATAACTATAATCAGAATTCCGGCCCACAGTAGCAGGCTTTTGCGGTAACTGTAGAAAAATGATTTACTCATCGATTAATTCGGCCACCACGCTAATCCCGTAGATCTTAACGGCGGCTTTCACAATTTTTTTCCTGTCGCCATCAGTCACCCAGATTTGACGCACCGCATCCGGGTGGATAATGTGCTCTGAAAAATAATCAGACCCATCGATTATGGCAACATCTGCCTTTTGCACAGGTACCAGGTCCAGCCGGTAGAAATCGCAGGTGATATCGCGACCACCGATCGGCTCATCCACTTCGCCGGCCCACAGTAACCGGGTTTGATACTGACGACCTTCGTGTTCCAGCGGGTACCACTGGGTGTCGAATATCGCCTTATCCTGCAGTACCGCCCGCGCCAGCATGGTAAAAACGGTCTGAACGTCCGCCGGCCGTTCAACCGCCTCATCATTACCGTATTCCAGTAGATTGGTATCCACCTGTCGTGTGAAGGAAACCGTCTGCTTATGGGATCCCTGCTTGATTTTTCGTTCATAATCCACAACCGCGAAAGTGGCGGGATCATATTTGGTGGAATAGGTGTTATCCACCGGCCAGATTATATCAACCAGTCCGACGGTGCGGGTGGTAAAATCAATGGTACCGGGCGAATCGGTATCCATGGTTACATCCACGCAAGGGAAGCCGAAGATTGTGATTTGGTATTTGTCCTGTGCGGGGCTGAAGGTTATTAATAACCCCAGAATAAAGAGTAGACGAACATTTAACACGATATTAATAATTCAACTCCACCGATAATCGCAGGCCGATATAACTGCCATCCCCGCCGAATTGATCAAAGGTATTGTCCACGCGACGGTTCCGGTAGCTTTCCTGCCAGCAGCGGATCCGCCAGCGAAATCCCCGGAAAAATACTCGGCTGATCTCCAGATGGATTTGATACCAGGTTTCGTAATCATCACCCAGGAAGACCTTTTTCTCATCATAGCCAAAAGGAACACCGAAGCGGCGATCGCCAGGCCCGTGCTGGCGCAGGCGGAACCCGGCCTGAAATTCCCAGTTATCGTGCATTAACCAGTTATAATTGACCACCACCTGGTGACTGTTAGGTTCCAGGTTATAGCCAAGGGACTGGCCGTAATATTCATAGAGATTGGTAGAATCGCGGTGGGTGTAAACCCACGGTTCGAGGCGAATATATTCCACCGTCAGCCACGAACCGGTCAGGCCCAGCGGATCAGACTGCTGCCAGCCCGCCAGCAAGGACCATTTATTGCCCCAATAGGTAAAAGGATTTTCGTTGAAGTTGAAATCATCTACCATCCATTCTCCATACAGGCGCGTGTTTTTTCGGGGACGGAAGGAAATATCCAGAGCAGCCAGATTATTATCGGCATCGCCGCCGTCGATCTCGCTGATGGCAAATGGATACAGGGGGTTGATATAGCTGAGGGGCAGTTGGTGATTGAAAACCATGGCCTCGCTGATGCTGCATTGCAGGCGGGGCGACAGGTGGAATTCCAGGCGATGGGCGGCAATCTGACGCTGGTCGCCGACGAAGGTTTTTCGTTGATCGACCGTTATTGGATATAATTTATCCAGAATTCCGTAAATCTGGGTGTAACGCACTTTACCGATATTAAAACCTAAAGCGATATTGGGCAGCGGGTAGTCGTCCAGCGCGATCAGCAGATTGCCGCTGCGGCCGGGACCCCACTGATGGCGATCATTGCCCACAGCCACAAAACCATTGCGGAAATTCAGCGACAGCCGCGAGCTGTTAAAGCGCGTATCTTTGGAATGGGGAAAAAAGGCGTGGCTACCGGTCAGAAACGTAGACCGCGATTCTTCGAAAGCATAGATTTTGCTGATATCAGGGTTGCCGATCAGGGTCGTGAATACGATCTCTGATTTGAATGACAGCAGCGGACTTAACTGCCCCTGGATATTTAATCCGAAATCGGCCCGGGTCTGGGGTATATCATGCTGCAGCAGATTGAATTGACTGCGAAACAGGGGATAGACCGTGATCAATTCCCGCTCCAGACGGTAGTCATAGCGCCAGACGGTAAACCTGTCATCTGTCGGTGGACGCGAATAATCCAATTCGGCCAGGTAGCGGTCAATCCGCCGGATTATCGCCGGTGAAGCTATCGCGGGCCGTGCCTGTTGCAGCATCTCCACCACCCGCTGGGAATCAAACGGCCGCTGGTCGGGCGGATCGGCAATTACTCCGCTGGTTACCAGGTAGTCAATCAACCGATAGACTTCGTGTTGTTGGGACACGAAAACACCCGCCTGCGCCAGGCCGGAGATTAGCAGCACCCCCGTGAGAACGGATAAAAGACTGCTAGATAAGCGCATGATTGGTGCTTGTTTTAATTTTTCCACTTGAAAGTTGTGCAACGCCCCATTATTCCAATCACGGGAATATATAGCGGCTGGGCCAGCATCCATAAGATTTTTAACCCGAGGCTGAATTTTTGCCGGAATAGCTGTTGTCCGATTTGAATCACCAGTCCGTCAAAGATCATTTTAATCAGCCACACCTTCCAGAAAATGGAATTCCAGCAGCCTGGTAACAGCAGATGGATTAGAATCATCAGATTCAGAATCAGTGCCAGGCCCAGAAAAACCAGCGGTTGCCGGTGGTGGCGGATCAGAATCCCTATGTCATGGGACCAGCGGCCGCGCTGGCGGATGAAATCAAGCCAGGTCGGCGAGGGTGCGGTGACAATAAAGCTGCGGGGATCAGGATTGAAAATGACTTTCGCCTGTCTGGCGATAGCGGTAACCAGGAAGGTGTCGTCACCGGACTCAAAGCGGCCAATTTGCTTAAATCCATCGATAGCGCTGAAGAGCTGTTTGCGGAAAGCCAGATTCTGGCCCGAACCACTGACTATTTTTCTCTGGGCCAGGCTGCCGGCATTGGTGGTCATCAGGGCCTGGAAATCCAACTGCTGGTATTGATCCAGCAGGCCTTGGCCGCGGGCAGTCACGGCGGAATATCCCACTACGGCCCCCACCTCCGGCTGCATCGCCGCCACCAGGGATGCAACCCACGATTTTCCGGGGATGCAATCGGCGTCGGTTGTGGCGATAATCTCACCGGCGGCGGCCTCAATCCCGCAGGTTAAAGCCCATTTCTTGCCGATCATCTCAGGGTTGGCCTGCTTGATATGAATCGGCCTGAAACGCCCATCTTTTTCGCTAAACGAATCAATAATCGTACCGGTTGAGTCGGTGGAGCGATCATCCACAATTATGAATTCAATTTTATCTGCCGGATAATCCTGCTGCTTCAAGGCGGTCAGCAGGGACGCCAGGTGTTGTGCTTCATTGCGGGCCGCTACCACTACCGATACCGGAGGCCGGGTTTCAGGAGGCGACGGCCGGAAGCGCTGCAGTTTTATCAGCCCGGCGATAAAATAAACCAGGAAAGCCAGATATCCGCCCAGGGCGGCCAGCAGTACGACGGTTGGGATGGGCATCAAATCGGCAGCAGGGCAGTGGCAATCATAAAGTAAAACAGTACGCCCAGTACGTCAATACTGGTAGTGACGAACGGACCGGTGGCGATAGCCGGATCAATATCCATACGGCGCAGAAACAGGGGAACAAATGTCCCGATGGTGGCGGCAATCAGCATGGATATACAGATACTGAGGCCCACGACCACACCCAGCAGGGGCGGACCGGAAATAAAGCGCAGATAGGCTACGATACCCAGCAGCAGGCCATAAAATACCCCCAGAATCAGCCCTACCTTGATTTCCTTGAAAATTACCATAAAAGTATTGCCGACCTCAACCCGGCCGGTGGCCAGTCCCCGGACCACAATCGTGGATGACTGAGTGCCGATATTACCACCCATGCCGATTACCACCGGAATAAAGGCCGCCAGGGCCACCATGCTTTCCAGCGCGGAATCGAATACGCCGATTATCATTGCCGCCGCTATTCCTCCCATCCAACTGGTAAACAGCCACGGCAGGCGACTCTTGGCGTTATCCCAGCTTGATTTAAGCAGTATCTCCCGGTCCTTGCCAACCCCGGCCATCTGCAGGAAGTCTTCGGTAGCCTCCTCACGGATTACGTCCACGACATCATCCACGGTCACAATCCCCAGGATTTTGTTGTCCACATCAATGACCGGTACGGCCAGATAATTATAGCGGGAAACGATTTTCGCCACTTCCTCCTGATCGGTTTCCGGCCTGACCGAGAAAACATGCTTAATCATAATGTCTTCCAGATGGACGTCCGCCGGGGTGGTTACCAGATCGCGCAGGGATATCACACCGGCCAGGCGGCCTTCGTCATCGGTGACATATAGATAAAAAACCATTTCCGCTTTCTCAAACGATTGGAGTGCGGCGATAGCCTCGCCGGCCCGGGTTTCCTCGTGCATGGTGAAAACATCGGTGTACATCAGGCTGCCGGCGCTGTCCTCCGGGTAGGCCATCATTTCTTCCACTTCTTCCTGGTCTTCGTCATGCATCAATTCCAGGATGGATTTAGTCAATTCCACCGGCAGCAGCCCCAGGATCAGGGCCTGGTCATTGGTGCCGGCTTCGCGAATCACGTTAGCTATTCGCTGCGGTGATTCATTTACCAGCAGATCATGTAGAATCGATTCATCCAATTCGCCCAGAAACTCCGCCGTTTGTTCACTGGTTTCCATTAATGAGAAAAGTGCCTTCTGCTCATCCTCATTGAAATGGCGGTAGATCAGGGCCAGATCAGCCGGGTGGGTCTTTTCGAGTAACTTTTGCAAATTAACCTTGGCATGGCGACGTAACAGGCGGCGAAAGGTATCGCGCAAAACGGCGATTTCATGTCCGAACATCTCTTTTCTCATAATTAGACCTCGTTCGCTTGCTTGAGGATGATGAAACCAAACACCAATACTGCTGAAGACAACAACAGCCAGACCGGCGAAACATGATTATTCCACAGATAGAAGGGCTCGGTCTCAGCGTAGATATTGGCCAGCAGCAGGGCCAGCGAGTTGTAAACCCCGTGGAAAATCACCGCCGGGATTACCGAATCGGTTGACCAGGCCAGATAGCCCAGCAGGACGCCCATAATATAGGCTTGTATCAGCCAGTAGGGATTTAAGTGCACAACGGCGAATGTCAGGGCCGAGATCAGCACGGCCCGGGTTACATCTTTCCAGTGGCGCTCCAGGGCCTGTTGCAGAAAGCCGCGAAACAGCAATTCTTCACCGATTGGCGCAAATATTCCTACCCCCAAAAACAGGATCAATCCCTGGCTGGTCGAAGGTGCCACCAGGTATTCATTCAATTGCTCAATGGCTTCGGTGTCTTGGAACAACAGCATGACTAATCGATCCAATTCATCGGAAAGCATGACGGCGCCCGCCGCCATCAAAATCGCTGCCAGTACCACCTGTCCGTTTACCGGATTAAGCCGTAGCCAGTGGAAGAGGGACAGACCCTGCCGCTGCAGGATGAAAATCAGGGGAATGACGATAAAGCCCTGGCCGATGAAAATAGAGATATAGAATAACAGTTGGGGATCGGCTTCAGGCCCCAGGGCCACCCCGACCAGCAGTGACAGCATAATTGCCAGCAGTACGGAAACCAGTACTACGCGAAAGGCATTGGCGGCAGTGGGGTTCGGGGTCATTGGGCTCTAAATCCTGACAAGTCATAACCGCTAAAATTACAATACCTGTTGCACAAAGAAAATCTAAACCAAAAGGGGCGGAGGGGTAGGGGCAAGACACGTTTTGTCCCAGTAATCCCTGCAAAATTTTTATCGCCAACCCTTGTTGAATATGCGAATCAGCCCGCTGTCAGCCGGTTCAATAAAATCGCTCCGGCGGCGGCCACATTCAGCGATTCTCCGCTGCCCAGCCTGGGTATTGCCACGTTCAAATCCAACAGAGATCTAGTGGCGGATGATAATCCGTGGGCCTCGCTGCCTAAAATCAGGGCCCAGCGATCAGGAGTATCCCAATTCTCGTTCACGGATTGCCCGGACATGTGGGCGCCCACCAATTTCAGACCCGCTGTTTTTAATCTTGATAATTCCAATTCAAAAATATTGACGGCAAAATGCCCCCCCATTCCACTGCGCACTACTTTGGGATTCCAGGGATCGGCACAACCGGGGGAAAGTCCGATATTCCTGATATCAAACCAGGCCGCCGTGCGGATCAGGGTGCCCAGATTGCCGGGATCTGACAGACGGTCCAGATACAACCAGTTTCCTTCAGGCAGAATATCATCTCTAGCTAATTCCATCGATGGTAATTCCGCCACTGCCAGGATCCCGGACGGTGACTTGGTGGCGGCCATTTTCTCCATCGGCCGCCGATCCACCAATTCCCATTCCAGTGGTTGTTTTTTGATCTGATTAACCACCGTCCGGTTGGCGGGCAGATCGTGGAAATCATGATCAAAATATATTTTCTCCAGGTTGAATCCGGATTCCAGGGCGCTGGCAACTAAGCGGTGACCCTCAATAATAAACCGCCGTTCCAATTGACGATATTTCTTATATGATAACGAACGTATTCGCTTGATTTCAGTTATGCTGGGCATGTTATGAATTTAAGGGGGCGGATATGTGCCGTGCAGTAAAATCGGTGTTGCTTTTAATTGCTGTTGCCTCGGGCGTGGCAGACCAGCTATTTTCATCGGTTATGTTTGCCGATGTGGCCTTTCCGATCTCCAGTTATCAGACTTTCACCTATCGCATTCCAACGGAATTAAGAAATCAGTTGGCGGTAGGTATGCGGGTCCGGGCGCCCCTGGGCCGACGCAACCTGACGGGGCTGGTTGTAGCCTGTCGTCAGCAATCTGATTTCGCCGGTAAAATCCGGTCGATTAAATCACTGGTGGACGATCTGCAGGTGATGGATGACCATCTGTGGGAATTACTCAATTGGCTCAGTCGCTATTATTTAACGCCGATCGGACAGGTAGCCAAGACCGCTTTTCCGGCCAGCCTGACAACCAGCTATCAGCCGCCATCTCAATTGTTGGCAGCGTTTAAATCGTGGGGCTCGGATTTCGAAACGCTGCAAAAACGGAAACCGGCCCAGGCCCGCCTTCTGCAACAATTGGCTGATCACGCCGAGCGGCTACCGGTGACCTCGCTGTCGGGACTGGCATCCAATCCACGGGGACTCTGTCGCAAACTGGCCGATCAGGGATTGGTGGAATTAACCGAGCAAATCAAACTCCCCGATGCTACCGGTTTTTCCTTTGCCCCCATCGATAAAGAAATAGATTTCTCCCCGGCCCAGCAGGCCATACTGGACAAGATTTCACCTCATCTGGACACAGGTGAATTTCATGCCGCCCTGCTTCACGGTGTTACGGGCAGCGGTAAAACAGAAATTTATATTGAGCTGGTGCGACAGGTGCTGGAGCAGGGTCAGACGGCCATCATGCTTTTACCCGAGATTGCTCTTACTCCCCAGATTGCCGGCCGCTTCCGGGCCGTGTTCGGCGAAACAGTAGCGCTCTGGCACTCCAAATTGACCCAGTCGGCCCGGGCCTGGACCTGGCGCCAGATTTGCGCCGGTAGCTTTAAGGTGGTGATCGGCGCCCGCAGCGCAATCTTTGCTCCCGTCCGCAACCTGGGTCTGATTGTGGTGGATGAAGAGCAGGAGCAATCCTATAAACAGGAATCACCGGCGCCCCGCTACCACGCCCGCGATGTGGCCCTCATGCGGGGGAAAATCAGCGGCGCCACCGTTTTACTGGCCTCTGCCACCCCCAGCCTGGAAAGCTATTATAATCAATTGCAGGGCAAACTGGACTACCTCTATCTGGGAGAACGCTACGGCCGGGCCAGTTATCCTCAGGTACATGTGGTGGATATGAATAGCGAGCAGGAGGAGACGGGCAAGGCCGGACTGGTGATTTCCGGGTTGTTGCAGGATAAAATCAACCAGCGGCTGGGAGCGGGGGAACAGGTGATCCTCTTGCAGAACCGGCGCGGGTATTCGCCCCTGCTGCGTTGTGGCGACTGCGGTGAAGTGGTCATGTGTCCTCATTGCCAGCTTACGCTGACTTACCATCGCACCCATGATAATTTGCAATGCCATTTCTGTGGGTTCACCCGCCGTCAACCGCCGCAATTCTGTGATGAATGCCAGGGCAACGACCTGCGTCTGCTGGGAACCGGCACCCAAAAAGTGGAAGACCTGTTACAAAGCACCTTTCCGGCGGCCCGTATCGCCCGCCTGGACCTGGACTCCACCCGCACCGGCACCCAACTTACATCAACATTGGAGGCTTTCGGACAGGGCAAAATCGACATTCTGCTGGGGACGCAGATGATTGCCAAAGGCCTTGATTTTGAGAATGCCACCCTGGTGGGCATTATTAATGCCGACACCGGCATGTTCCTGCCCGACTTCCGGGCCGGGGAACGGGTATTTCAACTGGTCTATCAATCCGCCGGTCGTGCCGGCCGCCACCAGAAACCGGGGGAAGTGGTTGTACAAACATATAACCCGGATAATCCGGTGATTAAACAGGCCACGCGCCTGGATTTGAAGCAATATTATAATATCGCCCTCAGCGAGCGCCAGGAACTTCAGTACCCGCCTTTCAGTTGGATTGTAAGGATGGAATTGTACGGTCCCGATAATAATCAGGTGACCCGCGGCGCGGCGCGCGTCAGGAAGTCGCTGGCAGCAGCGGAAAAAGGGATGGAAATCCTGGGGCCGGCTCCTTGCTACCGTGAGAAATTGCGCAATAACTATCGCTGGCAAATCGTAATTAAATCATCCAAATCCCAGGATCCAAATGGTAATCGACTTCATGAGTATTTGCACCGTAATTTTCCCCCGGACAGAGATTTTAAGATACCGGGGCGGGTGAGACTGCAAATCGATATCGATCCGGTATCACTATTATGAAAAACAGTTATTCAATACAGGCCCTGCTGCTGGGTTTAGCGCTGATTAGTGTTGGCTCCCGGCTTACGGCCCAGACCGCTTTTGGCGGGCTCAATTCCGCCTATCACAGCCAGGGATTGGCTCTGGGCAGTTCGGTATTTGCCGGCGCCGAAGCCGCCCGGGTAAATCCAGCCGCCCTGGTTTACGGCAAGGACCGGGTGATCACCGGTTTTGTGCGCTACCCGGCGGATATCAAGGCCGGCCTGGCCGAATACCGGCGATTACGGGAGCGGATGAATATTGCTTTGGGAATCCGCCATCTCAATTATGGTTCCTTCGAAGGCTATGACGATAACGCCAATCGTACCGGTGATTACCGCGTGGCCGATACCTGGGTGACAATGTCCGTGGCCGGCTCACTGGGCAGCGGCAATCTCCATTATGGTTTAACCTCCGGACTGCATTCCAGCAGTCTCGGTAATTTTAATGCCAGCGCCCTGGTATTCACGCCCGGTTTACTGGTGGATATACCCGCCTACCGGATCAAGTTGGGATTGACTGTGCGTAATCTGGGAATTGTTTTGGATAATTATACGGACTATCAGGAACGATTACCGACCCTGGCGGTGGTGGCCGTATCGCGGCAATTGGCTTATCTGCCTCTTGAAATTGCGCTGGATGTGGGTTATTACGAAGATCAGACGGAGCCCTGGGCGGCAATCAGTGGTATCTTTACACTGGTGCCGGGATTAGAGTTGCGCTGGGGTACCAGTACCGATAAAATCAACCAGGGATCGGGTAACCAGGAATTGCGTGATTTTCTGGCGGCCAGCGGCTTGAATCTGTCGCTGACCAACGCCAGATTTACGGTCGATGCCGGTGGTTATTTCTACGGACCCGGCGCCTGGAGCCTGGGAGGCGGACTGGGAGTTGCGCTATAGCCGATCAAAGTTGAAGTATTCCCCAATCAAATTCCTGCCAATACTCTGCCTGGTGCTTTGTGGTATTATTTCCGCCGGCAACCTGGATGTCCGCTATGATCTCAGTATCGATTTCCATCCGGCCGACGATGAATCCGCGGGACGCATCATTGGCAGCAACCGCATTCATCTCACTAATCACCGGGAAGCGGAACTCAGCGAAATTTATATTTGCCGCACAGCAGGCGCTACCCATACCGGGGAAGAAAATGCCAGCATAAACATCACCGGAATCCGCAGTACCAGTCTCGAGCGGAGTACAGTTGACAGCGGTGATGTGGTACGCCTGGGAATTTTCCCTGCGCTGGGCAGCGGTGAGTCTATTATCATCGATGTGGCTTTCGAAACACGCCTGGGACGGCAGGCGGACACTTTTGCGCCTACCCTCAGCGGTGATACTGGCATGGAAGTGTACAACCTGGTCAATTTTTACCCGCGGGTAGCGCCGTTTAACGGTGAGGGCTGGCAGAGACGTGATTTCGGCCACCCTACCGCCAACGGTAATCCGGCTGATTATGAGATTGCAATAGAATATCCCGCTCGCCTTGCTATTGTCAGTGCTGCCCACTGTGCCCGTACCGATACCCTGACGAACACACGAATAAGAAAGCAGTATTATGCCAATAACTCCCGGGGATATTCGGCCGTATTGGCCGAAGGCTTTATTCATCAGCAACTGGTGATTGACGATATATCAGTGGAACTGCTATTTCCCCCGTCGGAGGCCGCGTACGTTCCGGCGCTGCTCGCCCAATTGGCTGATCTGAATCAATTTTATGCCCGGCAGTTTGGTGCCTGTCCCCATGATAAACTGGCGTTTGCCGTCGTTCACTCCCTTAACCGCAAAGCGGCGGCCTACCCCAATCTGATTGTATTGCAGGATAATTTCCGCGAAATGTCCGAGTTATTGCCGCAGTTATTCGCCCGGCAGTGGTTCGGGAATTCGCTGACGACGAATGCCAGCCGTGAAAGCTGGCTGATGGATTCATTTGCCGAATATGCTGCCGGTGGCTATCAAGTGGAACGCGCTCAAACACCGGCGGGAGATCACTGGGAAGCGCTGCGTATTATCGAGACCATCTGGCGTGATTTTGATGATTTGACCGCCGAGGAAATCATGCGAATGCTACATCGCCTGCTGGGGCAGTCGGTCATTCCGCCGCTGTATGAACCGGAGCAATCACTCGGTTGGGAAAATCAGGCTTTGCTTTACAGCCGGATTGTCGCTGGCCGCCAGGCCCTGCAAATGCTGCAGGCGGCGGTTGGCGACAGTCTGATGCGGGAAATCATGCTTGATTTTGTGCGTATTAACCGTAATCAATCCGTTTCCACTGACCGCTTTATTTCCGTGATAGAAACCCATTCGGTCCGTGCAACCGCCGATCGTTTTCGCCTGGCGCTGACCACCGGTCTGCGGCCCGATTTTAGTGTGGACGATGTCCAAACTTCGGGCCGGAAGGATCGGCGCTGGAATAATCGGATCATTACCGATTTCGACGGTGACTGGTCCCTGCCGGTAGATTTGGAAATAGTCACCACCGCCAATGATACTATTCTCCGCCGCGATCAGTATCTGCATCCCGATCAGGATATAAATCTGATTACCGACAGCCACATAAAAAGTGTAGTACTCGACCCTGATAATCTGATTTACGATGCCAACCGGTTCAATAATCGCTGGCCGCGGTCAATCAGGTTTCAACCTATTTACGGCCTGCCCAGTTGGGAAGTGTATAAATTTTATTATCGACCGCAAATCCGGCAGGACTGGCGCGGTCTGTGGCGATTTGGCGCAGTGATAAATGGTGGCTTGGGGCTGAACCTGCAACCGATATTACCGGCCTATTACCGGCATTCGTTTGAGTTGGAAGCCTCACTGGCTCCGGTTCTGGCAGGTGAACACCAACTGGGGGTTGGTATTACCTACCGGACGCCATTAAATGCCATTGACCGCACCTATTGGGAAGCGCAGGCACGCCTGGAATATCCTCGCAATACCCAATCCCTGGCCTTCAGTCGATATTTGGGGCGCACGCAGTATCTGGTGGCCCATCGCCGTTCGGCCTATCAGCGGCTGACGGGAAAGATCCGCCGGACAGAATTCTTTACGACAGCTCCCAACCGTGACTGGTTACGCGGTAAGCTCTACACCCTGGAAGCTGATCTGGTCCGCTTTCGCTATGACCGGACACAACGCTCGAACCTGCAATTAGCCCTGGTGATAGGGCGCGCCGTTCAGCAACGGGGCGGTGATTTTATCCGCTTGTCGGCCATGGCTGATGTGGAGCGTCACGCCGGACACCTGCTGATTTTACGGGCACATTTTGAGAACGGTATGGTCTGGGATGAACGCGGTAGTAATTATCTGCGTTATCGATTGGAACATAAACTGCGCGCCTGGCGTCCCCGGGATGATTTCGTGCCCCTGTTCCGTGGTTTCACCCCGGTTGAAGACCAGCGCTGGAATTCGGTAGTCGGTGGGGGCTTCAGTATCGGGGTCGAAACCAACCTGCCGGTATGGCCCATGGTTTATATCGATGGCGCTTTGGCCGGGAAAGCCGGCGGCGTAATTGATGATCGCTGGCGGGACCTGCTTGATAACCCGGTTTACGCCGCTGCCGGAATCGGCCTGGAATCGCAATCGGTGGTGGAATTGGGGCTTTACCTGCCGCTATGGATTTCACACCCGCTGAATAGTGGCCATCGCTGGGGTTGGCGATGGTTGGTACAGTGGGGCTTTTATTTTTAACTTGATTAGCTTTTTACGATATGAATAAATACATTTTCAAATTCTACCTGACGAATATGGCATCAGCGGACCCCTGGTTCGCACTGAGGAATTATGGTTTCAAAACGCGAACCGGAACATCATGAAATGAATTATCGCCACTTGGGAGCCTCGGGGCTGCGCGTAAGTAAACTTAGCCTGGGAGGCTGGCTGACGCTGGGCGGCACGGTGGATGAATCTCTGTCGATCCGCTTGATCCACCGGGCCTTTGAACGGGGCGTAAACCTCTTCGATATGGCAGATGTCTATTCCGCCGGCCAATCGGAAATCATGCTGGGGCGCGCCGCTCGCGACCTGCCCCGGGAGCAGATGGTGGTGGCCACCAAGGTTTTCGGCCGGATGCACCCCGGGCCCATGGGCGCCGGCCTCAGTAAAAAACATATTATCGAAGCCTGCGAAGCCTCCCTGCGCCGGCTGGAGATGGATTATATCGACCTCTATCAATTCCACGCTTACGATCATGAAACACCAATCGAAGAAAGCCTGGAAGCCCTGGATATTCTTGTGCGGCAGGGAAAAGCGCTGTACGCTGGTTGCTCCAACTTCAATGCCGACCAACTGACTGATGCTATCACCAAATCCCGGGCCAATAGCTGGCCGCGTTTCATCAGTAGTCAACCCTGTTACAATCTGCTGGAACGGGATGCCGAAGACCAACTGTTCCCGGCCTGTGCAAAAAACGGCGTGGGCAATATTGTTTATTCGCCCCTGGCGCATGGCGTACTAACCGGTAAATATGAAGCCGGTAAACCCCATCCGGCCGGCAGTCGTTCGGAGACGAACGGCGGCAAGTTTATGTCCCGCTATCTTACTGATGATAATCTGGCCCGCGCCGCACGCCTGAAAGTGGTGGCCGAAGACTTGGGGATCAGCCTGTCCCAATTATCGCTGGCCTGGATTCTGCGCCGACAAGAGGTTTCATCAGCGATTATTGGTGCCACCGCAATCAAGCAACTGGACCACAACCTGGATGCCGGTGAAGTGCAGTTGTCTCCTGAGGATATTGAACGAATCACCGGTTGCCTGTAAGCCGCCTCCATGAACGCTAAAACTCCGGAATTGGTTGAATACCTGAAACAACACCCGGAGCTGGGTCCCAATATCTCCCATGTCCGGCATATCGCCGGACAACCTGGTAAATACGTTGACTATCCCGCGGAGGTAGATGAACGTCTGAAACGCGCCTATCAGCAACGGGGAATCGAACGCCTCTACAGTCACCAGGGGGCGGTCTGGGAAAGATTGCAGTCCAGGCAAAACGTAGTGGTGGTCACCCCTACCGCCAGTGGTAAAACCCTGTGTTATAATCTGCCCGTATTACAGATGATCCTTGACAATCCCGGCGCCAAGGCGCTCTATCTTTTTCCTACCAAGGCCCTGAGCCAGGACCAGGTGGCCGAATTACACGAAGTTGTGGGTGAAACAGGTGAAAATGTGCGCGTGTTCACCTTCGATGGCGACACTCCCCAGGACGCCCGCCAGAAGATTCGCAAACAGGGCAATATTGTCGTCACCAATCCCGATATGCTCCACCAGGGAATCCTGCCCCACCACACCAAGTGGATTCAATTATTCCAGAATCTCAAATATGTGGTCATCGATGAGATTCACGCCTACCGCGGTGTGTTTGGCAGCCACGTCAATAATGTTATTCGCCGCCTGCGGCGGGTGTGCGCTTTTCATGGCTCCGATCCCCGGTTTATCTGCTGCAGCGCCACTATCGGCAATCCCCGTGAGCATGGCGAAGCGCTGACCGAACTGCCCATGTCGCTGGTGGATGATAACGGCGCGCCCACCACCGACCGCAATTTTGTATTTTATAATCCGCCGGTGGTCAATAAGGAGCTGGGGATTCGAGCCAGTTACATCAAACAGGCCCAGAAACTGGCTGCGGCCCTGCTGGAAGCCAAGGCTTCCACCATCGTGTTTGCCCTGAGCCGCTTGAATGTGGAAGTGCTCACCAAATATCTGCGGGACCAGTTTACCACCGACCGTGAGCAATTGGGGCAGCCGCCGATTGTTTCCGGTTATCGCGGCGGATATCTGCCCGGTCGCCGCCGGGAGATTGAGCGGGGCCTGCGCCAGGGCACGATTCAGGGGGTGGTGACCACCAATGCCCTGGAACTGGGCATTGACATCGGCAGTCTGGAAGCGGCCGTTCTGGCCGGGTACCCGGGCACGATTGCTTCCACCTGGCAGCAGGCCGGTCGTGCCGGTCGCCGGGGTAAATCATCGGTTGTGATCTTGGTGGGACGCTCTGCTCCGGTGGATCAATTTTTAATCAATCATAACGAATATTTCTTTGGTACCAATCCCGAGAAAGCCCGTATTAATCCCCACAACCTGACCATCATGGTGGATCATGTTAAATGTGCGGCTTTTGAGCTGCCGTTTCGGGATGGTGAATCATTCGGCCAGGTGTCGGTTAAGGATACCTGTGAGGTTTTGACCTACCTGCAAGAAGGGGGCGTGGTGCATCATGACGGTCAAAGCTGGCACTGGTCCAGCGATGTTTACCCGGCGGTGGGTGTGTCCCTGCGGCGGATCGAAAAAGGCAATTTCGTGGTGGTGGAAAAAGGGCGGGAGAATAAAATTATAGCCGAAGTGGATTACGGCAACGCCGCCCTGACCATCTTCCCCGACGCCATTTACATGGTGGCCGGCGAGCAGTACATCGTTGATGAGCTGGACTGGGACGGCCGCAAGGCCATCGTCCGGGCCACCGATTCCGACTATTATACTGACGCCATCGACTACACCAATGTGAAAATTTTGGACGAGTTCGAGACCCGCCGCGCCGGGCGATTGGATGTGTCCCTGGGTGAAGTACAGGTTGTGACCCGGGTAGTGGGCTATAAGAAGATCAAGTTCTATTCCATGGAAAACGTGGGTTACGGCGATATCAATCTGCCGGATCTGGAAATGCACACTACGGCCTACTGGTTCACCATTCCCCAGCGGATTCTGGATGACCTGTCTTACCAGACCGCCGATTGCATCGATGGAATCCTGGGTCTGGCCAATGCCCTGCATGCCGTGGCGGCCATACACCTGATGTGCACGGTGATCGATATTCACCGCAGCGTGGGGGACAAATCAGCGGAGTGGTACCTGCGCAATGTTTACGGTCAGCGGGGAGCTTATTCGGCGGCCGGCGGAAAACTGGGCGACCAGCAGGTACGATTGGAAGCCGGCGATGATTTCCAGCCCACCGTGTTTATTTACGACAATTACCAGGGTGGCATCGGCTTCAGCCAGCAACTCTTCGATATCCACGAACAATTGCTTTCCCAGACCCGCGATCTGATCAGCGCCTGCCCCTGCGAATCGGGCTGCCCGTCCTGCGTTGGACCGTCGCTGGAAGTGGGGAAATCCAGCAAACAGGTAGCGCTGGATATTTTATGCATCCTGCTCCGCTAGGCAAGTGTTCTAAAATATTTAAGCATAACCCGATTTTTACTTAAATATATTTTGTATAACTATCTGTTATGTGAATATATTTTTGCATGCCAGACAGTAAAGATATCGAGATTTTAGGCCTGCTCCAGAACAATGCCCGCATGACCGCCAGCGAAATCGCCGGGCAGGTGGGATTATCGGTGCCGGCAATTACCGAACGAATAAAGAAATTATCCGAAGCAGGCTACATCAAGCGCTTCACGGCCCAGCTCAATCCCCGGAAAATGGGTTTTGACCTGACGGCTTATATCACCGTGGTCAGTTCATCTTCTGATCATTATGACGAGGTTATTCAATGCGCCCACGAGTCACCGGCCGTGCTGGAATGCCATTCCGTTACCGGCGATGGTTCCCATTTGTTGAAAGTGCGCGTCCCCAGTTCCTCCGGATTGGAAGTCTTGTTACACGATATCCAGTTGTGGCCCGGTGTGGCCCGCACCCATACCATGGTGGTACTATCCACTTATAAAGAAAGCATGCTGCTGGATTTGACGGCCATCGGAAGTTAGTCCGGTTCCATCCAAACATACTGTTTCATCACTTTAATTCAAGAGCGAATAATAAGGAAATCCAATGGACATCAAGACGGTTTTGGATATTGTAAAACAGGAAAAAGTCATGTTTGTGGACATGCAGTTCTCCGATCTGGTAGGGGTGGTAAAAGCCCTGACAATTCCGGCCACTAAACTGGAGGAAGCGCTGGAGAATAACGTCTGGTTTGACGGATCATCCATCGAAGGTTTTACGCGTATCTTTGAAAGCGACATGTATCTTAAGCCGGAGCTGGACACTTTTGCCGTTATTCCCTGGACACGCGGCAGCGATTACGTGACCGCCCGTTGTATTTGCGATGTTTACCTGCCCGATGGCAGTCTTTATCCCGGCTCACCGCGGACGATTTTAAAACAACAGTTGCAGGAGGCGGAAGATTTGGGGCTGGAATATTTCGTTGGGCCGGAGCTGGAATTTTTCCTGTTTCGCAAAGACAATGATCACATTCGGCCGCTGGTACACGATCGTGGGGGATATTTTGACCAGTCCACCGACCAGGCCACCCATATCCGGCAGGAGATGACCCTGGCCCTGCAGGGACTGGGTATCGATGTGGAAGCGCTGCACCACGAGGTGGCGGAAGGTCAGCATGAAATCGATTTCCGCTACGGGAAGGCCCTGACGGTTGCCGATAATGTTGTCACCTTCAAGTATGCCGTGAAATCGGTGGCACACCGCCATAACCTGCACGCCACCTTCATGCCCAAACCGATCTCCGGGATTAACGGGTCAGGCATGCACGTCCACCAGAGCATGTTTACCGGCGATGAAAATCGCTTTTACGATAATGACGGCCGTTATCATTTATCAGATATGGCCCGCCATTTCATCGGCGGTCAATTGCGGCATGCCCGGGCTATGACGGCTATTTTGAATCCGATTGTAAATTCTTACAAACGACTGGTTCCGGGTTACGAAGCCCCGGCCTATGTCTCCTGGGCCACTACTAACCGCTCGGCTTTAATTCGCATTCCTCGTTACACCCCCGGCCGGGAAAGTTCAACCCGCTGTGAATTACGCTCGGCAGATCCCACCGCCAATCCCTACCTGGTCTTTGCCGTCATGCTGGCGGCCGGGATAGATGGTATTCGAAATCAGATTGATCCTCCGCTTCCCATGGAAGAGAATATCTACGAATTGACCGAAGCGGACTTGCAGTTGAAGGATGTAAAAACCCTGCCGGCCAGTCTGCGGGAGGCGCTGGAAGAGTTGAACGCCGATCCTGTTATCGGGGAGGCGCTGGGTGAAGAAATCCGGGAAAAATACACCCTGGCCAAGATGGCCGACTGGAAGGAGTACTCCACGGCCGTCAGTCAGTGGGAATTGGACCGCTACCTGGAGATTTACTGATACCTGCCGCGATCTAATCGGCTCCTGCCGCACAAGGTGAAAATGATGTAAATTTCCCCATGCGTTTATTCCGGGGAAGATACTCGACTGGCCTGTTGATCCTGATTATACTCCTGCCGGCCGTCAGCGTGCTGGCCGGGAATGATTACCCCATAATCCTGGTGCATGGTTTTATGGGGTGGGGCCGCGATGAGATGGGTGGGTACCATTATTGGGGCGGGCACGCCGATCTGGAAAAACATCTGCGGGAACAGGGCTTTACCGTTTACACTGCTTCGATCGGACCCGTATCCTCCAACTGGGACCGGGCCGTGGAGTTATTCTATTGTATCAAGGGCGGCCAGGTGGATTATGGTCAGGCTCATTCCCAACGCTACGGACTTGACCGGCGACCTGAGGGCAAGGTTTATCCCGGTTTGTATCCACAATGGGATAGTGAACATCCGGTTCATTTAATCGGGCACAGTATGGGGGGGCAGACCAGCCGCATGCTGCAATTCCTGTTGACCAATGATTTTTATGAAGATGGCAATTATCAGATTCCCGAATCCAGTTTTCTGCTGGGGGAATCCCATCGCGGCTGGATAAAATCGATCTCCACCTTTTCCACACCCCACAACGGCACCACCCTGTCCAATATCATTACCAAATCAGTTCCATTCCTGCAGGATATTATTGCCGTAGCGGCGGTGACCGGCACTGATTTCTATAATTTTGATCTGGAGCAGTGGCGCTTTAAGCGTGAAGAAGGCGAAGCCTGGATTGATTATCGTAATCGCATGCGGGATCATCATGCCTGGGGGACGCGAAACATCAGTGCCTGGGACGTGAGCCTGGACGGCGCTCGTGACCTTAATACCGGCCTGGTGGCCGATCCCAATATCTATTATTTCTCTTATGCCACCTCCAGCACCAGCCGTGATTCACGCAGTGGGCGCTACCTGCCGGACGCTGACATGAGTCTGACTTATTTCGGTAATGCCCGCCTGATGGGTTCGCGCGTGGCTTATTGGAGCGATGGCACGGCCACCGATTCTACCTGGTTCGAAAATGACGGTATCGTGAATACTGTTTCCATGGCCGGTCCCACTACCGGTCTCAACGGACCCGATCCCATTGCCACCTATAACCCGGCCGCCGCTGTGATTCCCGGTCAATGGTATTATATGGGCAAATTGGATTTTGATCACAAACAAATGGTAGGGCACGGCCTGAAAGGTCGCCGGAAATGGGATCAGGCCCAGCAGATTTTCCTCAATCATTGTCAAATACTGGCCACCCTGCCGGCCGATTAATCAAAAGGATTACCATGAAAAAACCAGCGATTAAAATTGAAGATTTATATCGTCTTAAACTGGTGGGAGACCCGCAAATATCACCCGATGCTGACCAGGTTGCCTTCATGGTGGAAAGCATGGATAAGAAGGATAAAACCTACTACCAGAATTTGTGGCAGGTCAGCAGCAGCGGTAAAAATTGCCGTGCCCTGACGGTCGGAAAGCGGCATGACCGTCTGCCGCGCTGGGCGCCGGATGGCCGTAAGCTGGCTTTCGCCGGTCGCCGGGACGTGGGTGACAAGAAAGCCCCATCCGATCAGATCTGGCTGTTATCAATGGCAGGTGGCGAAGCACGCCCGTTGACCAGGCTGCCGCGCGGTTCAATCAGCCAGATGGAATGGTCCCCGGATGGAAAATTCCTGGCCATCCTGTTTCATCCGCTGGGGTCGGAAGTCAAGCTGGACGATGACGGAAAGCCGGAAATACCCACCAGTCGGCGGATTAAAAACATCTGGTTCCGGCTGGATGGAGAAGGGTTTTTTGACAGCCAACGCACCCATCTGTGGCTGGTTAATGCCCGCACCGGGAAGGCCCGCCAATTGGTTGACGGCGATTTCCCGGACACCAGTTTTTGCTGGTCCCCGGATTCCCGCCGGCTGGCTTTTATCTCCTTCCGACACGCCGATTGGGAAAAGCGACTGGAGGAGCAGGAAATTTACACGATTGATATCGCCGGCGACGGATCAATAACAACCATCAAAGCGCCTAAAGGACCTAAAGAGGGACTGGCCTATTCCCCCGATGGTTCCAGGCTGGCCTATTTTGGACATCAACGCCCCTATGAGGGCTGGGGTGCCGTGGGCTACCTGCTGAATGTAATCGATGCCGCCGGCAGAAATCATCGCTCATTTGGAGCGGATTTGGATCGTACCGCCATCGCCCTTACCCTGGGTGATATTACCCCCTCATTTACTTTCGAGCCACCCCGTTGGTCACAGGCGGGAGATAAAATCTATTATCGCATATCCCGCAATGGCGGGCAGCCACTGGTGGTGACTGATATAAATAATGATGCCACCGACTTTGTGACTCCGGAGGAGCTGGTGACAATCAATGGCAGTTTTGATCAGCAACAGGCGGTCCACGCTTTTCATGGCGCCGATCTGAGCCATCCCGACGAAATCTGTCTGCTGACAATGAAGACCGGCAAAATACGTCAATTGACTAAACTTAATCGTTCCTACGTCAACAGTCGTGATTTTAAGGTTGCGGAGGAAATTAATTTCGAGAACAATGGACAATCGTTACAGGGCTGGGTCGTTAAGCCGCAGGATTTTGATCTTGGGAATAAATATCCTCTGATAATGCAGATCCATGGCGGGCCCCGCGGGCAGTATGGTCGAACCTTTTTCCATGAGATGCAGGCCCTGGCCGCTGCCGGCTATGTGGTGGTTTACACCAATCCCCGCGGCAGCCAGGGATACGGCGAGGAATTCGCCGCTTCCATTGCCGCCTGCTGGGCCGAGCCGACCATGGCGGATATAATGGCCGCTGTCGATTTTCTGCTTGAACAGGGTTATATCGACGAAAAACGTCTGGGGGTTACCGGCGGCAGCTACGGCGGTTACATGACGAACTGGATCGTTACCCACACCGATCGTTTTAAAGCAGCCTGTACCCAGCGCTGTGTTTCGGATTTGTCCAGCATGTTCGGTAATTCCGATATTGGCTGGGATCTGGCCTTGGAATTCGATGGGCCGCCCTGGAAAAACCGTGAGGTTTACCAGAAATGGTCGCCCATCACCTACATCGAAAACTGCCACACACCGTTGCTGATTGTTCACAGTGAGAACGACTTGCGCTGCAATGTGGAGCAGGGCGACCAGATGTTTACCGCCCTGAAATATCTGGGACGGGATGTGGAGTATCTGCGCTTCCCGGAGGAGTTTCACGGCCTGTCACGCCATGGCCGCCCGGACCGGCGGGTGGATCGGCTACAGGCGATAGTGGACTGGTTCGATAAATATCTGAAAAACTGATCAGCGCTGTCCACCAAGGTTACCGGTCCTGATGCTCCGGTGGTTTGATATAATCACGCCGGGCGGATCGGATTAATTTAGCCTGATTAATTCATCATCTTTCAAAAAAGGTTGATTGGTAATATTTACTCAAAATCACTGAAGCCGGCTTTTTGAGGAAGCCCTAAATATCTTCCAGTTCCTCAAAATTGAAATTATCCAAATCGATATCATGCTCAGCCAGGAGCTGTTGGAGTCGCTGGCTGATCTTGGAACCGGGATCGAGTGAGAATTTTTCAACCTGACCGTCCCGGTCGATGATTATGACGATATTACTGTCCAGGTTGTCAGCTTCAATCCTGATGTTACAATCCTGGCCTTCATCAACTTTGATCGTCTTAGTGACTATTTTCTGCGCTGACACCAGCGTGAAACCCATTAGTAGTACTATTAACCCTGACCTATTCATCAGCCACGAATGAACACGAAGTTACACTAATATTTATATTCAAATTAGAAGAGCTACTATATGTGCCAAAACTGATATGTTTTTCTGCGAGATCATTTTTTGTAATCATTTGTTTCTTTAACTTTTGTGTTTATTTGTGTAATTTGTGGCGAATAATCCAGGTTAACAACTTTTTCATTTTTCCTCCGTAATTCATGGCAGAAATACGTAAAACCGGACCAAGAGTTCAGCTTTTTGCGATTAGTTGCTGTAACAGCGTGTGTTGGGAGGACGGCGAGGGAATTGTGAGATAAAACACGACCGTAAAAAATCAGCTATTGTGAAATAGCTCTGAGCGGTTAAATTTGGCATTATTGTGGTTAGCCCGGGGGCGAAAAACTTAATAAATATCAATACTAAGCGAATAGTGAGGAGTCGGGAAATGAAATCAAGAGTACTGCTGTTTCTACTAATGGGTTTACTAATAATACCTGTTTCACCAACCTTTGCATTTGTCGGATTTGGATTGTCACTCGGACAGGAAATGGCCACAGTGGATGGTTATTCCAATTCACTGAGTGAAGATAATTATGAAGCTGTTATGACGAGGGGTGGTTTCGAGAATCCGTATTCTCTAGGCGGATATCTGTATCTCGATTTTATTCCGTTCATTGATCTTGAAGCGGACTTCAATCTGTCAGCCGCTACCTATGACTTTAATTTCAGCAACTATGATAGTGATGGGTTGCTGGCTTCAACACCAGACGATGCCGAATTCACCTATGCCCGTGGCTCCGCTTACCTGACGGCGCGCAAGAAACTACTTGGTGTTGGCCTGCCGATTCTGGGGGGAGTCAAAATTCATGCTGGTGGTGGAATGAATTTTCATCGCACCGCCCCCTACATGTCGATTGATATGATGCAGAATCTACTGGGGGACGATTTATATGCCAGTTTTGATGCGCAGACTATGCAGGACAAAATCATTGAATATGTTGAGGACAATCTTGAAAGTGCTACCGGTCTTCACATCCAGGCCGGTATTCAGGTGAAACTATTGGTGTTTGATACTTTTGTGAACTACCGTTACACGATAGCGAAAGATATATTTCCGGACCAGAATGGTTTCGGTGCTTTGAATATCAGATTAGGTCTTGGTTTTTAACTCAACCCTGCAAACTTGTACAAAAGGGCGGCTATTCACCGCCCTTTTTTAATTGCGGGCTATAACGATAGATTCTATCTTTTCCCAGCGGCGCCCGCCGTTGGTGGCAGTGAATTTCACAAGATAAACGCCGGTGCGGGCCGGATCCCCGTTTTTCCGCCGCCCGTCCCAGATGATGATTCCTTCACGGGCGGCGGGCGTGTTCCAGGCCGGGGCTGCTATCCGCCGGCCCAGCAAATCGAAAATTTCGACACGGACGGCCGGCAGATCAAAGGGAACACGATAATGGATATGCAGCCGATCATCACGGCCGTCACCGTCCGGTGAAAAAGGATTGGGTTTGCAGTGCAGGTAGCCGGCGCCGGTGGTGTCTGCGGGACAAATGCTGTTGGCGGTCCCCGGAGTACCGGCGGCGGGATTAACGGCCGGCGCCCAGTTGTCCGGATCATTGGAAACCAGCGAGGTACGCAATTTTTCCATGCTGCGCCCCGCTTCAATATCCCAGTCTGCCGAATAACACAGGGAGTCAATAATTTTTCCGGTTGGATCATAAATATAGATGCAATCATCGGAGTTATTTAGCGTTGGCCAGGTTGACGGTATCAGCAGCGGTGCTCCCGCCGGAATGGGCGCGTGTAATTGAGAATCGGCTGCCAGCACCAGAAATGACTTTTCCACCAGTGAAATTGACGGCAACCCCACCGCCGATGTGTTTTGATCGCTGAAGCCCCAGCCGCCGCAATCTGAAATATGGGTTGCGTCCAGCTCAATATATTCGGTAAAACCGGCAGCCGGTTGACAGTGAAATTCATTGATTCGCACCGCCCCTGACGGATAACTGACCACCAGCGTGTCGCCGGCGCTGTCGTTGGCGGAATTGGAATCGCCAGGCGCCGCAACGGTGAACTGCAGGTGATGAAATCCGCTGGTAAAAGCCGGCAATTCCAGGCTGACATCCAGGGAATCGCCAGGATTAACGGTGATAACCGAATACTCCCGGTAAGGCTGTGAATCGATGGCCAATTGGAGGTACGGCGTAGCCGCAGTCAAACCGGAATTAATAATCTGCAGATGATAATCTACGGTCTGGCTGTTCTCCGGGAAGTGGGGATTGTGCGTAATCGAATTGGGGACGATACCCACATCGATATTATGCGGCATGATTGAATTCGGTTGGCCGGGAGTCATACCTGCATCATTCCGGGCGGCAGCCCAATTAGCGGGATCGGCAGAGGCCAGGCCGGGCAGGCGTTTCTCCAGCGAATAGCCGGCAACCGCGCCCCATGCGGGGGAGTAACTGAGTGAATCAATGATGGTAAGGCAGGGATCATAAATCCTGATTTGATCGTAATCGTTATTCAGGGTGGGCCAGCCATTCAGCGGGCAAATCAGCCCGGTGGGATCCGGTAAATGAAACTTCAGGGAAGTGTCGGCGGCGATAACCACCAGTTGTCCGGGAGCGGCGACGATAGCCGGGAGTCGGTAGTAACTGGAGCCGGCATCCCGGAGTGACCATTCCGCCAGGTTAACCGGGTAAGCCAAATGATTAGTTACCTCAACGAACTCAACTTGCGGCGTTAGCGGCCGGGGAAGAAATTCATTGATTGTCACTGCACCGGACATAAAGCGCACCTTGAGAATGGTGCTGTCACAATTATTGCCCGGGTTACCATCACCGTCCACCACCAGTTGCACCAGCCAGCGGTTTACCCCGCTGGTGGAATCCATCACCGGCAGTGAAAAGGCCATTGTATCCAATTCCGCTAATTCAGGCAGTGGCAGGGAATTGTACCAGTCACCGGCCCGGTACACCTGCGCCGACCCGGAAAAGGCTGCCAGTCCCCGGTTGGCAACTGCAAAATGCAGGCTGGTGGTTTCACCGGCGGCGATAATTGGCGGATCGAAGCGCGGGGAACCGGCCACCACAGCGCCATCCACCTGATGGGGGCGCACACTGTTGGGCAGTCCGGGCGTTCCCAGCGAGTCAAGGCTGGCAGACCAGTTCCCCGGCGCATCGGGGCGGTGGTAGCGAATCCGTTCCCGCGAATAGCCGGCAGGGACGGCCGCGCTCCATCCGGTGACCGCCACCAGAATGGAATCGGCGTCACGCAACCACAGCGAATCGCCGCTGTTACCCAGGCCGTTGCCGATGGTGCTGGTGGCGGTGCGGTAGCGGGCGACTGAGTCCGGCAGCAGGTCCACGTAGAGTTGATTGTCGTAGTCGCCTTCGATTATCAGGGCGTGGCGGCCGGGAAGCAGCGGGCCCGGGTTGAGTGAATCGGGGATCAGGATGTCGCCGGCGGCCCGGTCGGTAATGATCCACTGGGATAAATCTAAAGTGGAATCGGACTGATTGAACAGCTCGATGAATTCATTGGGTGAATCACTGCCGGGGGGATTGAACATGATTTCGCTGAAAATGACCTGACCGGTCAGGGACAGGCAACAAGTCAGCATAAATATAATAATCATAGCACCCGTTCCCTCAAAATTTGATAGACGCCGAAATATTACGATGGAATCAGGCGCCGGTCAACAATAGAAATCAGGTATTTTCGGTCCGGAGAAACTCTTCGATTTTAGTTTTCAGGGTGTCGCGGGTGAGGCGGTAAGCCGGCAGGTGCCGGGGATCGGCTTCCCAACCGCTGAAGGGATCGGCCGTGGGCCAGTGATAATGTTTGACCGCGCCGGGAAAAACCGGGCAGGCCTCCCGGGCATGATCGCAAACCGTAATGACGATATCGATCCCGGCCGTCAAGTATTTATCGATAGGATCGGAAGTGTGGCCACTGATATCAATGCCGATTTCCTGCATGACGGCGATGGACAGCGGGTGGACGCCACTGGGATCGGTGCCGGCGCTGAATACCTGGAAACGATCGCCGGCCAGGTGGCACATCAAGCCTTCCGCCATTTGGGAACGACAGGAATTACCGGTACACAAAAACAGGATTTTAGCTTTTTCCATGGCCGAAATTTCATCACGGCAGTCTCTAAATCAAGCCCAGCTTTCGACTGTAATCTTTAACGGGGGAAATGTAACTTCCCGCCGATGACCAATCCTGAGAAAGAATCCTTTGGACCGCTTTTTGACCAGCCTTTAGAACCGGTAAACGGTTTGTCAATCGCTGACCTGAATCGCTATTTATCAGCGGTCCGCACGGCTGATGACCTGGATTTCAGCAATGGTTTAAACGAAGGCGCCTACCTGGTTGACGGTCTGGCCGGCCTGCAATCAATTCCGGAGGCAACGGTTGATCTGGTAGTGGCCGATCCCCCGCAGGAGCCGTGGGAAGGTCCGGCCCGGCAGGGACAGGCCATGACGCTGAATGAATATTACCAATGGAATCAGGGCTGGATCAGGGAATGCCGCCGGATACTGCAGGAACAGGGCGCCATCTACCTGTTCTCCCACTGGCGATTTTCCGGCATGTACCAGGCCCTGTTAAGCGAGGTATTCCAGGTCCAGACCAGGATAACCTGGGAGAATCCCAGCGGTGGCGGGCAGCGCCAGCGTCTGTGGACCAATCAGCTGGGCGATATCTGGTTTGCCACGGTTTCCAATAAATTTCACCGGCCGGAAAAGACCGACAATCAAGACGATGAAAGTATCCCGTCTGGTAATTTCTGGAGTGCACGCTTCCCGAACCATCGTGATATCAGAGCCAACCTGGAGCGTTTTGAATCCAAGGTATTAGCTAATATAATTAATGCCAGTACCGCCAAATTGAACTGGGTGGTCGATCCGTTTATGAAGACCGGCGCCACCGGGGTTGCCGCCAAGAAACTGGGGCGACGTTTTATCGGTTTCGACGTCAACAAGGATCATTTACTGCTGGCAATGAAAAATATCGATCAGAGTTAGGAGGCTGAATTATGTCATTATTTGAAAGACTGCAAAAAGATATGTATGCCGCCATGAAGTCCGGCGAAAAACAGCGTACCACGACCCTGCGCATGGCCCTGTCCCGCCTGAAAGACAAGCGGATAGAACGGCGGGAAGATCTATCCGAGCAGGAAGAAGTCAAGATCATTCAATCGCTGGTGCGCCAGCAGAAGGAATCGCTGACAGCTTTTAAAGCTGGCAACCGCGCCGACCTGATGGAAAAGACCCAGGCTGAACTGGACATTTTGGTACCGTATCTGCCGCAGATGATGTCAGAAAACGAATTACGGGCGCTGGTGGAGGAAGTCATTGCTGAGACAGGTGCTTCCGGTATGAGCGACATTGGCAAGGTCATGCCTCAGGTAATGCAGCGTTCCGCCGGCCGGGCCGATGGTAAACTGGCGCAAAACATTGTCAGGGAAAAACTCGGTTAGCGGTACTCGGTTACGAGGCCCGTTGTCGTGCTGGAAAGTGATTAGTCGTAGCACAGACAAATGGAGCACCGGGCATCGTAACCGCCTAACGCTTAACGATTTCTTTTATCAGACAATAGCCCCTGAGTAATTTCTTCATGATAACGGCAGAAATAATAGGGGTGTGAATTATGTCGGGGATCAAATCATTCCATGATTTAGATGTTTACCAGAATACCTATCAATTATGTTTGTTAGTAATAAAAGAAGTATTACCGAAAATCCCTGTTATTGAGAAATATGATTTGCGTGACCAGTTAAGCCGGTCAGTGAAAGCAATACCAAGGTTAATTGCCGAAGGATACGCCAAAAGACATCAAAAATTCGGTTTTCAAAAATATCTGGATGATGCAATGGCTGAATGCAACGAGACAATCGTTGGACTAGAAATGTGCCGTGATATTTACGGAGATTTGATGGTGGAATTGTCCTTGGCAGAGTTGATTGATAAATATGATAAATCAGGGAGGCAATTATATAATCTTTCCAAAGCATGGACCAAATTCAAAGATCCCCGCAGGCAATAGTGCAGGCAGGTTCATTATGATGAAGAAATGCGAGTGCAGCGCAGGCGGGCATCGTCACCGCCTAACGCTTACCTCGTTATTCGGTACTCGGTTACGAGGCCCGTTGTCGTGCTGGAAAGTGATTAGTCGTAGCACAGACAAATGGAGCACCGGGCATCGTCACCGCTTAACGCCTAACGAGTTTGTCGGTACTCGGTTACGAGGCCCGTTGTCGCGCCGGATGGAGTTTGGTCGCAGCACAGACGGGCATCGTCACCGCTTAACGCCTAACGAGTTTTTCGGGTATCGTCACCGCCTAACGCTTAACTGGTAAATGCCATAACATCGTAGACCCGAGTAAGTGCCACCACATCGTGGACTCTCCTGCAACAAAATAGATTATTAGTTGTAAAAAGGAATAAACTTCAGGGAGTAAAAGTGAATAAAAAAGCAGAGAGAGTGAACGTCAGAGAGCAATAGACAGACATTTAAATGGAGAACAGCCAAAAAGTATATATGTCTCAATGGGAAAGTCAAAAGCCTGGTTTTTTAAGTGGCTTGATAGATATAAGTCCAATGAAGAGAAATGGTATACAGACAGGCAAAGAACCCCAAAGCAAGTCTCAGGAAAAACAAGTTCAGAGATGGAAGAGGTTATTAAGTTGACCAGGCAAAGTCTTTACAATGAAGATGTATTCTATGGCGCACAAGCCATTCACTGGGAGCTCACCGAATTGGGTGTACCAGAACTACCATCCTTGAGAACTATTAACAGAATCATCAGCAGGAATGACCTCACACATCGTCGCACAGGACGTTATGAGCCGAAGGG
>LSCG01000049.1 GCA_001577055.1 Fidelibacterota bacterium TCS56 | reverse complement strand
TTAGCACTAAATTCACGCTGCCTTACTGATTGGATGTTGGTAAGGCAGAGTTTTATTAACCACTAATGGAGTCACATTGAATCACTCCCTAAAACTGGTAATTTTAATCATCAGTATTGTCACTGGGGTCATGTCAGCTCAGTCAGATATTCAAGCTTCTCGCCTGGATCAACCATTGACAGTCGATGGCATTCTGGATGAAAACCTGTACAGAAATCCAGCCTTCAATTATTTCATCCAGACCGAACCGGACAACGGGTCACCGGCCACCGAACAAACCGAAGTCTGGGTAGGTTTCGATGATGCCGCACTTTATGTGGGCTGGCGACTCTGGGACAGCAATCCGGAGGAAATAGTATCACGAATGGCCAGACGGGATGGTGATTTCAACTCTGATGAAGTCCAGTTTGCGATCGACTCCTATGATGATGATCGATCCGGCTTTTATTTCATCGTAAATCCTGCCGGCTCGATTCAGGATGGCACCATTGCCAACGACGGCTGGTTCGATGATACCTGGGATGGGATCTGGGAGCAGGCCGCCCGTATCGATGATCAGGGTTGGACGGTGGAAATGCGTATCCCTTTTTCCCAGCTTCGGTTCAATAATCGTGCGGAAACTGTGATGGGACTTGGTCTGGGCCGCCTGATCAAGCGTAAGAATGAACACGATCTGTCATTCGCGGATCCCCGGGGAGAGCCGGGCATTGTTTCAAAATTCGGAGATTTACGCGGGATCAAGAATATCAAACCTCCACGCCGGGTGGAGTTGATACCTTATACAATGGCTAATTATTCTGATTTGCCCTCTAAAGAGGATAATCCATTTTACCAGGGCCGGGACCGCCAGGCCGGGATAGGAACCGATTTGAAACTGGGGATCGGTAATAATCTGACATTGGATGCCACCATCAATCCTGATTTCGGCCAGGTGGAAGTTGACCCGTCAGTGATCAATCTTTCAGATCATGAGACTTATTACGACGAAAAGCGTCCCTTTTTCGTCGAAGGAGCCAGCATTTTCTCCTTTGGATCCGGGGGACCGACCAACCGTTCCAATTTCAATTATGCTTCACCTGAGTTCTTTTACAGCCGTCGGATCGGCCGCCCTCCCCAGGGGGATGTTGACAGTGACGGCTGGGTGAAAAGTCCCTCCACCACCCGGATTATCGGAGCCGGTAAAATCAGCGGAAAACTTCCCGGTGATTTATCAATTGGGGGACTGTCGGCCGTTACCCACCGGGAATTCGCCGAAATTGATGAGGATTCAGTCACATTCGATCAGGAAGTGGAACCACTTACCAGCTATAACCTGCTCCGGGGACAGAAGGAATTTCAGTCCGGACGTCATGGGATTGGCGGGATCGTATCCTATTTGAATCGGGGATTCGATGATCGCCGGTTGCGATCAACCCTGACCGATCAGGCGATCGGAATCGCTGTCGATGGCTGGACGTTTTTCAACCAGTCCCGCCAATGGGCCCTGGCCTGGTGGGGCGGTTATTCCCGTGTGGACGGCTCACCCACCAAACTGACTGATATTCAGGAATCCTACAATCATTATTTCCAGAAACCGGGGGTCAGCCATATTGAAGTGGATCCCGAACTCACCAGACTTGAAGGCTGGGCCGGCCGACTGTTCCTGAATAAGGAAAAAGGCCGGTTGCGGATGAATACATCCCTGGGATTCACCTCACCGGGATTTGAATCGAATGACATGGGGATCAATTTCAAGTCGGACCAGATCAACAAACATCTGATGGTGCTGTACAACTGGTTTGAGCCCGGAAGCTTTTACCGATCGGCCCATCTGTGGACCGCCGCCATGAGCAATCACAATTTTGGCGGTGATAAGATTAACAACATGTATTTCCTGTCAGGTTCTATTGAGCTGTTGAACTATCATTCGCTACGGTTCATGACTGGTGCCGGACCACGCACAATTGATGACGGCAAGCTGCGCGGCGGTCCCATGGTGGCCTCACCGGCAGGGTTCTTCTCCAATATCGGCTGGCACAGCGATGGTCGCAAACCCCTCGTCTACGAACTGGATATCGAGGGCGGTCGCGGGGAGAATGGGTACTGGCACTACGAAGTTGATCCGGAGATTCTGGTAAAAGTCAGCGGACAGCTTAGCTTCAGGTTCAACCCGGAATTTTATGCCAGCCGTTCGGTAGCACAATATGTAATGACTGTTGACGATCCGGCCGCAACCCACATGTACGGTAAACGCTACATCCTGGCCACTCTGGACCGGCAAACCTTTGAGTCATCGCTGCGGATTGACTATACGATGACCCCGAAGCTGACCCTGCAGGCCTATTTCCAGGCCCTGCTGGCGGTGGGCAAATACAGTGATTACAAGGAATTTGCCCGGCCAAGGTCCCTGGATTATATCCATTATAATCAGGCCGGACTGGAAATCCGCTACGATGAATCCAACGATGAGTATTATGTTGTTCAGACTAATGATCCCGTTCAACACCAGACCGACGATAATTTTAATTACAAATCATTAGTGGGCAGTATGGTCCTGCGCTGGGAATTAAGGCCCGGTTCGATTCTCTACGTAGTCTGGACGCTGAATGGTGAAAATGAAGAACATCCCGGTGATTTTGCGCTGGCCCGCGATCTCAACGATCTGTTTACGGCTCGGCGTGATCAGGTACTGGCGCTGAAGCTGACCTGGTGGCTGGGGCGGTGACACAACATCTGCTTGGCAGGCAATCTCATGACTGCTTCCCTTTCCCTTTGCGCAAGGCCCCCAGCCCTTTCCATACCGACCGGGGAATTTTATCCAGGTCGTTGAATTCACCGGCGCCTTTCAGCCATTCGCCACCGTCGATGGTTACCACTTCCCCATTAATATAGCCGCTGCCGTCACTGACCAGATAAGCTGCCAGGTTAGCTAATTCCTGGTGTTCCCCAAACCGTTTCAGCGGAATGCGTTTTTTCATTGCCCGTTCGATGCCCAGGCCCGGCGGTACCAGACGCTGCCAGGCCCCTTCGGTGGGAAAGGGTCCCGGGGCGATGGCGTTCAATCTGATCTTGTACTTGGCCCATTCCACTGCCAGCGAACGGGTCATAGCCAGCACGCCGGCCTTGGCACAGGCCGAAGGAACCACATATCCAGAACCGGTCCAGGCGTAAGTAGTGACGATATTCAAAATTGTCCCTCCTCCCTGCTCCATCATCTGCCGGCCCACGGTCTGAGTACAGTTGAAAGTGCCATTCAGCACGATATCCACGATCACCTTGAAGCCCCCGGGTGTCAGCATTTCCGTCGGACTGACGAAATTCCCGGCCGCATTATTGACCAGCACATCGATCTGGTCGAATTCTTTCAGTCCCCGGCTCACCATTTCCTGAACATCCGCCGGTTTGCGCACGTCACAGGTGAACGGCAAAACTCCCGCTCCGGTTTCCCGCAATTCTTTCGCCGCCGCTTCCAGTACTTCCGCTTTGCGGCTGGCAATTATCAGGTTGGCGCCCAGATCACCCAGTCGGGTGGCCATGGACTTTCCCAGACCGGTGCCGCCGCCGGTGATTAAAACCGTTTTTCCAGCTAATAAATCTTTTTCAAACATTCGCATCCTCACAGATTAAAACAGTTGATTGACAGCAGATCGGTAAACCTGTATTATTACCCATGGATTCCCTTACCAAAATCGGGGCGGTACTCTTCATTTTCGGTCTGCTGGTTTTCGGTTTGCGACTGATGACTTATAATCGCAAAAAATATCAGCTCGATACGCGAACAGATGAAGCTCCCGGTAATTATATTTCCCCACGGTCCGTCATCCGTATTTTATCAGTTATCATTTTCCTGGTGGCCTTGCTGATTCTGGCTTTCGGCCCCCGCTGAGAAACTGGTAAATCAACCGGTGTACAGCTTGCGGTTGTTCCGTCAAAATCAAGTGAGCGGCTTTTTCGAACCGGATTGAGTTTATTTATTCTCATATTTTGTAATAAAAGAGCTGCCTGATCCAATACTGCGCTGGTTAATGAAAATAATGATCATTAAATCCGATGATGATAATATGGAACATACTGTATATTTGCCAGTGGATTTTTAATAGAGCAAACCATGATAAAACAACAAGAATTAGACCTCATCACTGATTATTTGGCCGATAAACCAGTGATTAAAGCATATCTATTTGGGTCACAGGTTTCTGGCCAAACTGACAACAGCAGTGACATTGATCTCCTGGTTGAACTGGATTACAGTCAAACAATTGGTATAAAGTTTATTACAATGCGCTATGAGTTACAAAAATTACTCAATAGCAAAATTGATTTGGTGTCAATCAATGCATTATCCAAGCGCCTAATCACACAAATCAATAGGGAAAAGAAATTGATTTATGCCAGATGATTCACGGGATATCACCAGATTAAAACATATTCTCGATTCGATTGAGAATATTCAAAACTTTGTGAATAATGCCGAATTTGGAGAATTTCAAACTGATTTAAAACTGCAATCGGCCTGTCTGCACCAGTTGGAAATCATTGGAGAAGCAGCCAATCATATCAGCGATGAATTAACTTCCGATTACCCGGAAATAGATTGGTTAGCAATTATCGGCCTCCGAAACCTTATTATACATGAATACTTCGGCGTGGATATTTTAATTGTGTGGCAAATCATCGAAAGTGATTTACCCTCACTCAAATCTCATTGTCGCAATCTTTTAAAAATCATAGGAAACAGCAAGATATAACGTACACGGTGATGGTTACAACGCTCTCAGCCGGTAGTAATGAAGTTCATTATCAATCCGTTCACTTCTTCCGGTTTCTCCATCATCACCAGGTGAGAAGCTTTTTCCACCACCTCCAGCCGGCAGTCGGGTAGCTGTCCACAGAGCTCCTGTGCGGCTGCCACCGGAGTCAGCCTGTCCGCCTCACCATTGATAATCAACACCGGCTGGCGAATTTGCGATAAATCCCTATCTCCCTCATAGTGCATTCCCCGGAATAACCGCTTCATCATCGCCAGCGAATTCTGATCGCTGATGGCCCGTTCCCGGGCCACAAATTCCTGATCGGCGGATGGATGAAAGGCGCCATCGGCGAAAGACCGGCTCATTTTCGGCTGCAGCATCTTCAGGATGAACACCGGCAATTTCCAGACACTGGAACCACTGGCTGCGCGCAGAGTTGCGGCGCCGATGAGAACACTTCGCTTCACCTCTTCCGGAAATTTCGCCGTTAACCATAAGGCAAAGGCCGTACCGTAGGAGTGACCGACAATAATGTTCTGCTTAGTTTTATACTTTCTGAATAATGCTTCCAAATCGGCCGCTATCTCCGAAAAATGGTAGCCATGTTTTGGCCGGGGACTGGCGCCATGCCCCAGTAAGTCCGGTACAATAATACGATTCTCCGGCGCTAAGGCGGACACCTGATTTTGCCATTGCTCACCCCGGCCGCCGGCGCCGTGAATCATGAAAACGGTCGCGTGGTTTGCCTGACCGCCGGTTCGGATCATCAATTTCCGGCCGGGACGCAATTCCAGTAATTCTTTCCGCATCAATTGATTATCCTGCCAGCTTGTGTGCGCATTCCATTACGATTAAATTCCAGCGGCATCAATAATTCCCGCAGGGGAATCTAGCGAAGGTAAATTCAAATGGCAAAGACCACCAAGACCACCCCCAAATTATTTATCCTCGACACCAACGTTGTGCTCCATGACTCACAGTGCATCCGCAATTTCCAGGAGAATGATATCGCTATCCCCATGACGGTGCTGGAGGAATTGGACAATTTCAAACGGGGTAATGAACTGATCAATTTCCATGCCCGCGATTTTTTGCGCCAGATGGATGAACTGACCGGGGAAGTATTATTCGAGGACGGCGTCAACCTGGGCCCGGATTTGGGCCGGTTGCGCATTATCGTGGGGAAGGAAAATAACGCCGAACTGGATGATGTCTTCTTCGAGGATACGCCCGATAATCGCATCCTTAACGCCGTTTTCTCGGTGGCACAGGCCGAAACCGAGCATCGTACGATTCTGGTCTCCAAGGACACCAATCTGCGCATGAAAGCCAAGTCGCTGGGACTGGCCGCCCAGGATTACACCACCGATAAAATCGAGAGTGTGGATAAAATCTATACCGGCAAGCAATTGGTGGAGACCGTGCCGGAGGAGTTAATCGATGCCCTTTATCAGGAACCGTATCAGGTCAGCGTCGATCATTTCCCCATGATCCCCGATCCCACCGCCAACGAGTACCTGATTTTACGCAACGGCCAGAAATCGGTGCTGGCGGCTTATCGCGCCATCGATAAAATGATCACCCGCGTGAATAAGGAACCGGCCTACGGCATAATGCCCCGGAATGCGGAACAGACTTTCGCCCTGCAGGCTCTGCGGGACGACAATATTCAACTGGTCACCTTGTCGGGGAAAGCCGGTACCGGCAAAACCCTCCTGGCCCTGGCTGGCGCCCTGTCCTGCACCACCAGTTACCGCCAGATATTTCTGGCCCGGCCGATAGTGCCCCTCAGCAATCGTGACCTGGGATTCCTGCCGGGTGATATCAAATCCAAAATCGATCCCTATATGCAGCCACTGTTCGATAATCTGGGCGTCATCCGCCATCAGTATAACGAAAATGATCCCCAGGTGAAAAAAATCAATGGGATGATGGAAAGTGAAAAACTGGTGATCACCCCCCTGGCCTATATCCGGGGGCGCAGTTTTCAGAAAGTATATTTCATCGTTGACGAAGCTCAGAATCTCACACCCCACGAAGTGAAGACCATTATCACCCGGGCCGGGGAAAATTCGAAATTTGTGTTTACCGGGGATATTCACCAGATCGATCAGCCTTATCTGGATTCGTTGTCCAACGGATTGACTTACCTGATCGATCGCATGAAAGATCAACCGGTATTCGCCCATGTTACCCTGGAAAAAGGGGAACGCTCCGAATTGGCCGAACTGGCCAGCAACCTGTTATAACTGGAGAAATTTATGACCGAGATCAATGAACAACCACTGGAAACCACCGAGATGATTTCGATCCCGCTGGATACGGAAAACCGTCTGACGATTGAAAAACTGGCCACCTGGGGAAAAATAGTGGCCGTCATTAATATCATCCTGGGAATTCTAAATGTGGCCACTATTTTTTTCCTGTCAATTCCCACTTTCGTCATGGGCGTTTTCATGATCCTGATGGGCACCAACCTGAATTCCACCACCGCCCATTTACGCTACGGTATTTTCCACAAGGATTCAACCAGTATTGCCATGGCCTTAAATCAATTACGCTTATATATGATGTACAACGGCATTCTCCTGCTGATGTTTGTCGTACTGATGGCTATCGGATTCATCTTCCTGCTCACCGCCGGGGCGGCAATCAATGAATTCATGAATGAGTATATTGGCACGATTTAGCCAAGCAGTACTTGATAAACCTCTGGTTTCAAACAGTTTTAACTGATTAGACCATTTTCGGAATCCGCTCTTACTCCTTGACTTAGGTTCGTTATATTTGATACATTTGGAATATTTCAAACGTTATAAACGTATTTTACCATGGAAGCACACGAGAAAATCAAACGGGAAATCATCCAGTCATTTGGTCACGCTTACCAGGCTTTTGGTCTCAGCAAACTGATGGGACGAGTAGTTGCGTTATTGCTATTCGCCGAAAAACCATTGTCACTGGATGAAATCACCGAGCATCTGGAAATGAGTAAGGGACCAATCAGCCAGATTACCAGGCGGCTAAAAGATCATAATTTGATCAAAAAGGTATGGGTGCCTGGCAGTCGGCGGGATTACTACGAAATTCATCCGGAAGCATTCGAAAATGCATTTATCACCAACATGCAGCTTATCCAGGACAATCATACCCTGGCCCAAAGCTTGAAATCACAGGTTTCAGCAGCCGATGATTCATCACTGCAAGCCCTGGATAAACGGCTCACGGAGATGGAACGCTTCTATGAGTTAATGATGGAACATTACCACGCCTTTTTAAACGCCTGGTGGCAGGTGAAAAAACAGCTACGGAAGGAACTGGAATCTACGAATGATTGAACGCAACGCCTTTATCGCCGGCACGGCTATGGCAGCCCCGGAACGGATTGTACCAAACGCATATTTTGATGAACTACTGGGCGAGGATGTTGGCACCTGGCTGGTTGACAACTTAACTATACGGGAGCGGCGCTGGTTGACTGAGGATGAGTCCGTCGCAGATCTCTGCGAGGAAGCAGCCCGCAAGGCACTGGCGACAGCGGGAGTAAAACCTGCGGATCTGGATCTGATCGTTATCTCAACTGACACACCTGAGTACATCTCTCCTTCGACAGCTTCCGTACTCCAGCAGCGTCTGAAAGCTACCGGTGCCGGGACTTTTGATATCAACACCGCCTGCGCTGGCTTCGTCACTGCCGTCGATATGGGTGCTAAATATATCCGCAGCGATGAGCGTTACAACAATATTCTGATTATCGGTGCTTATGGCATGTCCAAATATCTGAATCTGGAGGATAAGAAAACCGTGACCCTGTTTGCCGATGGGGCCGGGGCTGTGGTGTTACGCAGCACGACTGAAAATCGCGGCTGGCTGGCAGCCCGCCTCCATACCGAGGGTCAGTATGCTGAGTGGATGGGCATCTATGGCGGTGGAACTAAGAATCCCATCAGTGATTCTGTTCTGGCCAATCATGATAATCAATTAAAATTTGTGAAGAAATTCCCCAAGGAGTTAAATCCCACTACCTGGACACGCATGGTGCAGGAGGTAGTAGCTGAAGCCGGTTGCACTGTGGAAGACGTCAGCATGGCGTTTTTTACACAAATCAATATTAACAGCATTCGCGAAACTATGGACAATATGGGACTGCCCTACGATAAAACCCACACCGTGATGGATCGCTATGGCTACACCGGCTCCGCCTGCATTCCTATGGCCCTGGCAGAGTCTGTGGAACTGGGTAAAGTGAAGCCTGGTGATCTGGTGGTCTTCATGGGCTCCGGAGGCGGACTGGCCTTCGCAGCGGCAGCCTTTCGCTGGTAATAATTTGGAGAGGGATACAGAATAATGACTAATATCGCATCGCCTTCACTGGTAACATCTGGCTGGGCATTAGTGATTGCTTATATGGGAGTAATCCTGTTTTTCGTCATTCGGGGTGCTCTTAAAATACAGAACATGTCTGACTATGCCGTGGGAAACATTGCCTTCTCACCCATTGCAGTTGGACTGGCATTGGCCGCTTCCATGACCAGCGCCGCCACCTTCATTATCAATCCCGGATTTATCGCACTGTACGGCATCAGCGCCGTAATCTCCTACGCCTTTGTCCTGCCCGCCGCTGCCATGATTTCGCTGGTAGTTCTCACCAAAGGCTTCCGTGCCCATGGCAATACGGTCAAGGCCCTGAGCATGGCCCAGTGGATGGGCACCCGCTACCAGAGCAAGGGCTATGCCCTGTTTTTCGCCTTTCTTTCCCTCCTGCTGATTACTTTCATTGTGCTGATTGCCGTTGGACTGACCAAGGTCCTTTCCAAAACTCTGAATGTATCAGAGCTCTCCGTGCTGATCGGGCTGGTGGTATTCATTTTCGGCTACATGATGTTCGGCGGCGCCAATTCCATGGTGTACACCAACACGATTCAGGCCATCCTGATGCTGATCGTGGCCTTCATCCTGCTGGGGTCCGGCTACGAACATTTCAGCAACGGCGTCCATGGATTCCTAAACAAGCTGCGGGCCATCGATCCCAAACTGGTGGGCACCATCAACGATTCCAGCTTTCTCTTCCGCGATTATTTCGAAATCATTTTTGCCCAGATTGTAGTGGGGGTGGCCATCGTTTGCCAGCCCCATATTATCACCAAATCGCTGCTGCTGAAAACCGATCGCGACGTGAACCGCTATCTCACCACCGGCGTGATCACCGAGATCATTTTCTTTATGGTGGTGATCGCCGGACTCTTCGCCCGCATCACTTTCCCCGATCTCATGGTTGAAGGTACTGCCCTGAAAATGGACGGCATCATCTCCGCTTATGTGGTGAAGGAATTCCCCGTGTTCGTCGGTTTGCTGGTGGTACTGGGACTGATTTCCGCCGGAATTTCTACCCTTGAAGGTTTAATTCAGTCGCTCTCCACTACCATAACAACCGACATTATCAAGCCCCTGTTTGGCAAATACCTGCCAGCTAATGACAATAAAAAAGACCGGACGATGGTGGTATTGAACCGGATTGTTATCATCGTATTGGCTGTCGTTGCCATCCTCCTGTCATGGGACCAGTTGGTCAACCCCAAGCTCAGTGTGGCAATCTTTGCCCAGAATGGTGTATACTCTTATTTCGCTGCGGCTTTCGTGCCCATCCTGTTCGGTATGTTCCGCAAGGATGTGCCCAAGCAGGCCGTCATCGGTGCATCCATCACGGCGGTGATTGTCCACTTCAGCATGTATTATGGCAAGCTGGGCATCCCCTTTTCCGTGGCTACCGGTGAAAACCCGGGGGTGGCCGCATGTGTAGCTATCATTATGTCGCTGATAATGGGAGATATTATTTATCGCTGGTCGAAACGAGGCAGCCATGCATAATCCGCAAATCGACTGGATTGCCAAATGGGCCAAATATACGCCCCAGCGGATGGCCCTGCGGGAGCACGATCGGGATGTGCAATGGTCGTACTGTGATTTCAATAATCGCCTGAACGCCCTGGCGCTTTATCTGCAGGATGAACTGAAATTGCAGAAAGGGCAACGTCTGGCGGTCTATTCCCGTAACCGGGCCGAATACGTATTTCTGTTTTTTGCCTGTATCAAAATTGGTGTCATACTGGTGCCACTTAACTTCCGGCTGATGCCACGGGAGCTGGATATTTTAATCGGCGATTCAGCACCGGTAGTATTTTTATATGAACAGGAATACGCGGAACAGGTGAAGCAATTGCACGCCCTGGATGATGTGCGGTTCATCCATGAATTAGAAACCATCACGCCCTTTCTCACCGACGCTATCGGCCTCACATATTACAGTCCGCGCTGGCCAATTGAGCAGGAAGACCTGGTAATGATTCTCTATACTTCCGGTACTACCGGGTTGCCTAAAGGCGCCATGATCAACCACCGGATGTTATTCTGGAATTCCATCAATACCGGCTTACGGCTGGATATCAATTCCCTGGATCATACCCAGAGCTTCGCCCCCTTCTTCCATACTGGCGGCTGGAACGTGCTACTGACGCCATTTATTCATCATGGCGCTTCTCATACCCTGTTATCAGATTTTGACGCCGACCTGATTCTGGATTTGATGGAAAAGGAACAATCCACCCTCATGTTTGGTGTCCCCACCATGCTTCAGATGATGTCCGATTCGCCCCGCTTCAACGAAGTGGATCTGTCCTCGGTACGCTATGCCATCGTTGGCGGGGCTCCCATGCCGATTCCGTTGATTAATATCTGGCATGAAAAAGGTATTTACATCCGCCAGGGCTACGGCCTTACGGAGGTGGGTCCCAATTGCTTCTCCCTCCATCAGGATGATGCCATCCGCAAGAAGGGATCGATCGGTTTTCCCAATTATTATATCGAAACCAGGGTGGTGAATGGCCAGGGTGAAGATTGCGGCCCCGATCAGGTGGGCGAACTGTGGCTGAAGTCGCCGGTGGTGACCCCAGGGTACTGGCAGAAGGATAAAGAAACAGCGGAAGCCATCACCGATGGCTGGTTTCACACCGGCGATATGGTAACCTTCGATGAAGATGACTATTTCTTTGTAGTGGACCGCAAGAAAAACATGTTTATCAGTGGAGGTGAAAATGTGTACCCGGCGGAAGTGGAAGCCTTCCTTGTCACTCACCCCGAGGTGAAGGAAGTCTCACTGATCGGTGTGAAAGATGAACGCTGGGGTGAGGTGGGCAAAGCCTTTATCGTAGCCCAACCTGGAACCGAACCCACGGCCGATTCGATTCTGGCATTCTACAGGGGCCAATTGGCCAAATACAAAATTCCGAAATACATTACTTTTTTGACAGAATTGCCGCGCAATGAAGCGGGCAAAATTAATCGAATGGAATTGGAAAAGCTCCATTCCCAATCATAACAACCAACGAGGAGGTTATCCCATGAAACTGTGGAAACTACTCCTGATCTCCATGATCGGAATCCTGCTCATCGTCGGCTGTGAAGAAGACACCGATACCGATGAAGCACTCACCGCTTCGGAAGCGATTGTCGGCACCTGGCTCAGCACCGGCGACAACATCGCCCAATTGCTCGTTTATTATTTTAACTACGACAGCGTCCGGGTGGAATTCACCGAAGATAATATCGTAACCCTTGAATCCCATGTTGCCGACGGCGCCTGGACTACCCTGCCCGGCATCTATTCAGTAACCGAATCTGAAGAAGGCGATATTCATGTCTTTACCGCAGATTACTCGGCCTTTGTGCAGACCGGAATCATCCAGATTACCGACGGTGATCCCGATTTGCTAAAGCTGGAAGCCGTCCAGACTGAACCGGATATTGGCGCTACCGTTCCCACCGTTGATGGCGGATTCGGAGCCGACCCCGTACTCACGACCACCAATATCCAGACCTACGTTCGCGTCGAATAATAACGACCATTTCGAGGCCCCGCCACACCGGTGGGGCCTTTTCCTGCCAGCTAATTTGTGGATCAGATCATGAAAAAAATATTATATCTGCTATTGCCACTGATCATCATGTCAACCATCGGTGCCCAGTCGCCTGCCGATTTCCCCGAAAACAAGGAAATCCGTGATCGCAACGAACTAAAATTCATCGGTTATTACCTGATGCGGTCGGAAGCTGTCAACATCGCCCCGGCCGGTGATTTCTTCAAGGGACAGGTAGTAGGCCGGATTTTCGGCGCCAATACCACCTTTGCCATGGATGATGATTTCTCCCGTTTTGCCGAACAACGTTTTCTGGGACTTATGACCTACTCACCCCGTCTGTTTGACGGCTGGGCCAAGATTCGAGCTTCTTTCGAAATCGACTGGACCCTGGGTGCCGGTAACTACAGCGCCGGTGGCAATTTTGGAGGAGCTTTCGGGGCTGATGCCGTAAACATGCAGACCCAAAACCTGTTCATGGAATACAATCCCAATATCAAATGGTATATCAATGCCGGGTTGCTGCGACTATATGATAATATTCGCGTTCCCTATTACACCGGCACGTCGGACCTGATCAACACCGGCTATCGGCTGGCTTTCTGGGGTTCGGATGCTTCCGGTATCTCCGGGCATTATTTCTTCCGCACCAATCAGCGGGTGAAGGCGGGCTGGTACAAGCTTTACGAAAACAATGTTGACCATGATGATGATATCACCCTGTACGAAATTGATTATGAATACGATCTGGATATTTTCAATTCCATTGGATTCAGCTTCTGGTATTTGAACGATGACGGCAGCAGCCAGAGTGGCGGCGGCGAAGGTGGTGTTTCAATCCTGGGCCAGGGACTCAACTCCCGGCTGGCCGATTACAACGGGGTGGCCAAATTCAATTTCGGCAATTTTACGTATAACGCCGATGTGTACTGGCTGGGCACCCATTTCCACGGCAATCCCCTGCTGCATCAGGGGCGTTTTGGGTACAGCGGTTTTGTAGTAAAGAATTTCGGTTCGGCCGTCACTGATTCCCATGATGTGGCCATCGATGGCTACGCCGCCAACCTGCGTCTGGCCTGGAAATACGGCAAGAATATCCACGACTATGTTTCCTTTGATGGAATTTTCACTACCGGTGATAAATCCAATATTGAAGACGGGAAATACACCGGGGTTCTCACCGGGAATAACTGGGGCTCACCGGGAGCGGTGTGGTTCAGTCACGGCCTGTTTTTATTGCTGCCCCACGGTGATGTAGTCAATCGCTTCAACGCTGCCACCATCGATATCCAGAATCTGGGATATGGACTAGCGGGCGGAGTATTGAAAATTTCCTACGATTTAATCCCGTGGAAACTGCGGGTTTCATCGGCGGTGGGTACGGCCGTGGCCCCGGTGGCGCCTTTCGGTGGCGGGCATTCCCTGGGAGTTGAAGCCAACGCCAGCGTGATTTATTCACCAAAAGTATTTTTCGATCTGGAACTGCATGCAGCCTATCTGGCCCTGGGCGATTTCTTCGATGCGGAAATCGTCAATGGCGGGGTCACCGAACGACCCACCGATCCCTGGAAAATTATTGCATCGGTCAAATGGATCATGTTTTAGGGGGCGGCCATGAAAAATCTTACACTACTACTCACAGGAATTATTTTAGCGATGGCAATCCAAGGTTGTGCCACTTCTCATTTTTACCAGTTGGACTCAATCGAATACGATGATCTGGATTATGGTTTTACCGTCCACAAGCTAGCCGTGCGTAATATCAACATGGCTTACATTGATGAAGGCCAATCCGATGAAGTGCTGGTGCTGGTCCACGGGCTGGGCACCTATGCCAAAGGCTGGCTCAGAAACATCGAGCCGCTATCAAAGCATTACCGGGTAATTGCCGTTGATCTGCCCGGCTACGGGAAATCGGACAAAGGCTATTACGAATACACCATGGATTTCAACGCCCAGGTTCTGGTGGAACTACTGGATGCTCTGGAAATCGAAAAGGCCACTTTTGTGGGTCACTCCATGGGCGGGCAGATATCCATGACTATTGCCCTGAATTACCCGGAACGTGTAAACAAACTAGTGTTGATATCACCGGCGGGATTTGAACGTTTCGACGATGGCGAAGGCGCCTGGATGACGGGAGTCATGACGCCCGAACTGGTCCGTGACACGCCCATCCGCAGCATTGACGTGAATCTCCGCTACAATTTCTACGAAACACCACCGGAGGCCGAATTCCTGATTACCGAGCGGATCCAGTTACGGGGAGCCAAAGATTTTGAGCGTTACTGCTATGCCGTATCCAAAAATGTGGAAGCCATGATCAACGGTTATGTTTATGACAAGCTGGATAAAATCACTCAGCCCACACTGGTGCTGTGGGGTGAAAATGACGAGTTGATCCCCAATCGTTTTCTGCACGCCGGCTGGACTAAAAATATTGCCGCCATCGGTGAGCGGGAGATTCCTGATAATACAACCATTCTGTTCCCCAAATGCGGACATTTCGTCCAGTTTGAGAAGGCTGCTGAAACCAATCAGGCGATAATAGAATTTCTAAAGTAGACTCTTAATCAACACCGATTATTAGAACAGCGCCGGTAATCACGGTTCTGTTTTTCATTATATAATCTCCTCTTGGATCAATACAGTATATTCACTAATATTGCAAATAAAGAGGGTAATATCAATCATCAATTGAAAGCAATAATATAATGGGACGACCATCAATTCTACCACTGCTTATTTTTCTACTAGCCTCAACTGGCTATTCTGATATTTACAGTACATACAGACACCTCATTAAACCAAGCTCATATACAAAAATCGGGCATTCCATCTGGGGAGCTGGCGGGGCCGGAGTGGCCCGAAAGGGGTTGACCGGTATTGAACTCATTAACCCGGCCGGACTGAAAAACGATCGATTCTCGATTGCTGCTGAAGTCGGGCACAGCTATCCGCAAGTCACGGTGATCGGAGATGTAAAATCCCCAGCATATACTTATCTCCCGACCTATATCAGTATTGGCAGCAGGTACAAAAATTGGAATTGGGGGCTGGGCTATCTTCACCATTATCAAAACAATCTGAGCACACAAATTCAAGTAATTGATGTTTCGAACCCTGATGGCAATGGCGAATATTATACGCATAAACTGGAATCATCGCTGCACCGGGCATTCATAAGTTTTTCAACAGTTATTCTGCCTAATTTGAGAATTGGCAGTACGTTCTTTTACAGCATTTATAAGGACATTACTGACCTTGGCCATCCAGTTAACAAGCGTAAAGTTATCGATTTATCTTATCCCGACTACCTGATCGGAGTAAACTATGATATCAAAAACAAATTGTCATTTGGACTATCATTAAAATCAGATGTTGATAGTGATATCAAAGAAACCACTTATCAGCTCTCTCCTTCAAAATTAGATCCAACTCTCGAGATAAACTCTCCGGAATCGATAAAAATTCGATATAAGGTTATGGAGCCGGGAGAAATCAAGGCCGGGGTATCATTTCAAATCAGGCCGAAAATGAAATTTCATTTTAGCGCATCAAAGATGAATTGGGAGAAATACGAACAAAGCACTCCGAACGGAAATGAAACATTTACGCCAGCCGGCAGACAATTCAATTATGGAATATCTTGGAAATCTATTAGCAATCACTCATTCCAATTAGGATATTTCAATGCAAGTTATAAAATAGGCACACTGAGTGAATCCATAGAGCAATACACGTTGGGGGTTACGTTACAGGTATCAGACAAAGTAGAATTATCAATACTCACCATCCCCATAATTTGGAATAAGTTAACATCCTCTTCCGATTCATTCGATACCAGGTTTCGGTATGATTCAAAAAACGTAGTCCGAAATCAAATCTCATTGGGGTTACAAATACACATCTGATGCTCATTAAATACTAAACCGGGTGATAAACAAAACCCGCCGTTGGGCGGGTTTTGTTCTCGATTCAAATGTAAATCCCGGTTAGTCCAGGGCCTCATCCACCGTCTTATCCAACTCTTCTTTCACGGTTTCGGCGGCTTTGTCGGCGGCCTTTTCCGCTTCTTCCTTCACTTTTTCCACGGCCTTGTCTTTGGCTTCTTCGGCCTTCTCCTTGATCATTTCCTTCCCCGGATCAATTACTTCCTTCTGAACGGCCTTCTTGATTTCATCCAGATTGGTGGGCACCTCTTTGCCGGTATAGGCCAGATAGCCGATGAACACCACCAGCAGGATTAACACCACAATCGCCAGTTTCACCAGCTTCTTGACGATACCCACAATGATCAATATCAACAGCACCACGGCACCGGCCAGATAAACCGGATTGGAGGTCAAAGTTTCGATTAATTGTTCAATCATGATCTAGTTTCCTTCGATTAACGATTCCCGTTTTTTTCTCAAATAATTCGATCAACTGCATTACCCGTGGATGATCGGGCATTTCCAGGGTCATGGCCTCCAGTCGCCCGGCTTTATGTTTCAACGTGCCATCCCCGGCCAATTGCACTTCCATAATACCCACGTAATAACCTTCCTTGCCGGCCTGACCGATGAGTACGTCCTGCACGGTCTGGGCTGTTTTCAGGCTGGTCTGGCTGTGAGCGCCGATGATGATATCGATTCCGGGGTAATTGGCCGCCAGCTTCACATCGTGATCGTAACCCTGGTGGGTCAGCACGATAATAATATCGGTCTTTTGTTTCAGTGACTTAAGCTTTTTATCCAGGATTTCGCCCACATCCTTCAATTTAATCCCTGCTTTAACCTCAGCCGGGTAAAAACGCAGGGCGGCCGGACCCACTATACCAAGGATACCGATTTTCAGTCCGGCCCGCTCGATAATTATTTCACGCTGGAGCCCTGGTATTGCGGGACTGGTCAGGTTAGTGGCGATTATTGGGGCGCCGGTGCGCGCCAGCATCGGGAAAAGGACATTATCGGGATGGGTCAATTCCTGGTCACCGGGCAAAAGGGCGTCATAGGGGATCAGCCGGTAGGCTTCCGTGGCCAGACTGTCTTTGAAACTGCGCTTGCTCAGCGAGACCAGATCACCGGCATCGACGATAATCGTGTTGGGATGTTCCGCCAGCCAGGTTTCGACAAAGGCCGCCCGTTTCTCCAGTGCGCCGTAGGGATGTTCCGGGCAATAACAATTCTCCAATGTGCCATTGGAATTATTGGTATGGAGGATATACAGCGTCTGATCCTTGGCCGGCAGAGCGCCAAGAATAATCAGTATTGCTAAAATTGCTCGCAATTTCATGCCCGTCCTTAGTCCGGTTTTCCCGGCGAATATAAGCAAATTTCTCACCATAGGTAAAACCCGGATTGATTAATTTATAAATGGTATCTCCCGGGAATATTTCTCAAATTCAGCATAATCGCAATGATACGAAACACAGTCACCGCCGCCCTGATCGCCCTCTTTCTGTTCTTCACCAGCGCCTATATCGCCCTGCGCATGGGCGCCCTGCCCTGGCCGATCATTTTCTCGATCATCACCGCCGCGGGACTGCTGAAGCTTACCGGCAAATTCTCGGCCCATGATGTAAACATCGCCCAGGCCGGCGGGTCGCTGGGCGGACTGATGGCCGCCGCCATAATTTTCACCCTCCCGGGGATGATACTGAACCAACCGGGCAGCGTCAATCCCTGGCAGATCGCCCTGATTGCCGGCAGCGGCGCCATTCTCGGCATCGGACTGTCCCTGCCCCTGCGTGAGGAGTATGTGCTCCGGCAAGACCTGGCCTTTCCCGCCGGACGGGCCGGAGGTGAAATCATTAAGGCCGGTTTTGAGCGCGATCAGCGCTTTCATTATGTGGTCATCTTTGGCGTGGGCGCCGCCCTGCTGGCCCTGCTCCGGGACAGCCTGGGCTGGGAGTTTATTTCCATGGGGACGGTCAGCGGTCAGCCCATCTTGATTCTGGTTATGCCCATGGTGATTGCCACCGGCTTCATCCTGGGGCCGGCCAATTCCCTCTCGTGGGGTGCCGGTGGAATCCTGTCGCTGCTTGGATTATTCGCCTTGCCCCTGCTCTTTCCCGGTTTTGCCGCCGAGCCCCATCCCCTGCTGCAAAATATCGGCATGGGACTGGTGATCGGTTCCGGCGTGGGCTACATCCTGTTTCACAGCCGGCTGAGTCTGCGCTTTTCCACCGCCTGGCTTAAACAACGGCGCTGGACCTGGCTGGCGGCACTGGTCAATCTGCTGATCTTGATCTGGGCCGGGGTGCCGGTTTGGGCCGCCATTCTGGGACTGGCGCTCAGCTTTATCGTCGTTAATCTGGCCAGCCGCATGACCGGCGTCACCAATATCGATCCTCTGGAACAATTCGGACTGCTGGCCACCCTGCTGATCGTTTTCATCTACGGCCTGTTCCAACTGGATATTCCCCTGTTCGCCCGCTACCTGCTCACATTTTCCATCGCCATGGCGGCGGCGGTGGCCGGTGATATCGGCCACGATTACCGCTCGGCGGAAGTGGTGGGCACCGACTACCGGCGGATTGTCCGCACCGATATAATTGCCGCGGTAGTGGTGGCAATGGCCGTGCCCCTGTTGCTGGCGGTAATCACCGGTCCCCGCATCGCCGGTGAATTTTTCACGCCCCGCTTCCCTGCTCCCCAGGCCCAGATCGTAATGCAGAACCTGCAGGGTCTGGCCCACCCGAAAATCTTCATCCTGGGAGCCCTGCTGGCAATTTTGGTCGAGGGATTGCGCTTCAGCCGGCGATTGGAATTCATCCATCTGATGCCCCTGGGCATCGGCCTGTTTCTGGGCATCAACCTGGCCCTGCTGGTAGCCGTCGGCGGACTGCTGGCCCTGCGGATCAACCGCCGGGGAACCGAAGTAACGCTCACCGGAATCATCATCGCCGCCGCCATTCTGGGAGGCGAAGGCACGATTGGCTTTCTGCAGGCCGTCACCACTGTTTTCCTGCCGAATCAGAATACGCTTATTATGGGAACCCTGGGATTAATCCTGATCGGCATACTGACGCGGGCCATGCAGGTACATTTCCGCAATCCGGCGGATAAATGAAACGATCATTTAATCTGATTTTGTTGCACCTGTTTTTCCTGTCGGTGGCGGCTGCTAATCCCCGCTATCCGGCCGATTCGCTGCTGGTATCCGATTCCCTTTCGCTGGTGCAGAAAGCCGGAGTTTTACCGATTGCCGGTTGGCAGCGGATATCCTATAACTTGCCGGGATTCGGCTGCCAGTTTTATCCCAGTTGCAGCAATTACGGGGTGCAGGCCATTCAGGAACACGGACTGCTCCCGGGGATTTTCGTCACCGCCGACCGCATCGTGCGCTGCAACCCCGCCGCCTGGGACGGGCATCTGCATGCCGGTGGACATTTTCACGAACCGGACGGGCGGCTGGTGGATCCGGTGGTGCCGGAAATGCAAATTAGTCAACCGGAGAAATCACCACTGCTGGCGGCCGGCTTTTCGGCGGTCGTACCGGGCAGCGGACGAATTTATGCCGGGCGCACCTGGGACGGTATCTTTGGCCTGGTCACGTTCTCAATGATGGCTCTTACCGCTTATAATTCCTTTGAAAATGATCATCAGATCAGCGGTGGGATTTTTCTGGCGGCGTCCATTGCCTTTTACGGCGGGGAAATCTACGGGGCCTGGCGCACGGCCAAATATTACCGGCCAAAACCGCGCCGGGAATGATCATACGGCCCACATTTTTCTTAACCATTTTTCTGGCAGTGATTATGACTCAGCCCACCGACGCCCAATCAACCTATCACGTTTATTTCCTGGCCGGTCAGTCCAATATGGACGGACTGGGCGCCATCAATGAATTGCCCCCGGAATTGAACCGTCAATTCCCGGATGTGCCTATTTTTCACGGCTCCACTGCCGCCGACGGGGATTCCTCCGGCGGGCAGGGAATCTGGGCGCCGCTGCGGCCGGGGCATGGCTGGGGGTTCTGGTCCGATGGAGGGACCAACCATTATTCGCCATTGTTTGGAGTGGAACTATCTTTCGCCCGGCGCCTGCAGGAGTTGCATCCGGAGCGGAAGATTGCCCTGGTGAAATACTCCCGGGCCGGGACGTCCATTGATCCCGCGGCCGCGGATGTATTCGGCTGCTGGCACCCGGAATTTGAGGGGATCAATCAATTCACGCACTGGCAAACGACGGTGAAGAATGCGCTGGCGGCCGGGGACATTGATGGTAACGGCCAGCCGGACCGGCTGGTCCCGGCCGGGATTGTGTGGATGCAGGGAGAGAGCGATGCTATCTACAGTGCTGCCATTGCCGAGCGTTATTTTGATAATCTTAATGCGGTGATGGCTGCCATGCGCCGGGAGATGGGTGCACCGGAATTACCGGTGGTCATCGGTCGTATCTCCGACTCCGGCCAGGATGCGGATGGCAAATACTGGGATTACGCTGCGGAAGTCCGCCGAGGCCAGCAGCGTTTTGTGGAGTCGGATCCGGCGGCAGCGTTAATCACCGCCACCGATAATTACACCTACGTTGACGACGGCGCCCATTACGATACCCCCAGCCTGATTGATCTGGGTCAGCGGTTTGCGGAGGGGCTTAGTAAATACTAGCTTACAGATATACTATGTTCTATTTTATTAGTAGCATTTTAATAGTCTTGGTGTAGTCGGTTGTAGCCATCTTTGCAAAATACAAGCCTGATGGCATATCCGCACCGTGACTGTTCCTACCATTCCATACAGCTTGGTGACTGCCACCTCCCAGCCTAGTGTTTACCAATTCTGCAACTTCGCAACCCATGACATCATAGACCATGATCTGTACTTCACTTTCATTCGGTATGTCAAAGTACAATGTCGTGGTTGGGTTGAATGGGTTTGGATAGTTCTGGTGGAGTGTGAAGGATTTTGGAAGCAGTAAGTCATCTTCAGTACCAACCATATATTCTACATCAATAGTTTGACGAACATTCTCATTAAACTGAAATACCCCTTCTATTGTAGAACCATCAAACTGCTCAGTTGTAGAGAAATGTAAAGTGGCTATTGTACCATCAATTTCCACTGCATCATACAATGCTCCTACCAAATGAATCATTCCTGATGTGTTATCAA
>LSCG01000047.1 GCA_001577055.1 Fidelibacterota bacterium TCS56 | reverse complement strand
GAGCATTGAAACCAGGAATAATAGGATAGCAAAAAACTATGATTTTCGCAGGGACACAGAATGCCTTCGTTAAAACTTCGGCACGCAGGCGGGTCATGTTATGGGAACAACGGATTTACCCGTGGGACTCCATTTTATATCCAATTCATAAAATAACCGGTTCAAAAAGCGTTAATCCTTAATTCTATAAAATCTGTGCATCATACCTGTGCGGTGACGTAAGTTCCACCAGAAGTCTGATGTAGTTATATGGATTTGGCCCAGGCAACTATCAAAAATATTTGTAGAAGCTCCACCTAATCCCCACAATACTTAGACATTAATCAGTAACGAGATCTTGAGGTAAAAGATGTCTGAACGCGAAACCGGAACTGTCAAGTGGTTTAATGACAAAAAAGGTTATGGCTTTATTCAGCGCGAAAATGGCAGCGATATTTTCGTCCATTTTAATGCGATTGAAGGCAGTGGTTTTCGGACTTTGAAGGAAAACGAGCAAGTTGAATTCGAAGTAACCACTACCGCCAAAGGTGAAGCGGCTTCTAATGTCACCGTTGTTAAGTAACGGGTGACTAGTCGAATTTCGATCAGAAAAAGTAACACCGAAAAGGGCAGCATGAGCTGCCCCTTTTTTTTTACCTTGTGCCGTCGATACTTACCGCTGGCGGATAACCGCCGGTATCCGGATTAACCTGTATTTATATTCTTGTTGAAATCTAACCGAACGGAGGATCGATGCGTATAGCGATAATTTCAGTATTTATTCGATGGACATACAGCGGACCGGGAGGATGTAGAATTAAAATCCTTGTACGATCCGATTTACTACGCCGTTCGCGATAACGGGGCACGGGCAGCGGTGAACTTATACCGACAGTTGAAAACCGAAAAGGCCCTTGAATACGATTTCAGTGAGAATTTTCCGCTGTTTGTGGGCTATAAATTATACGCTAACGGGAAGGTGGCAGAATCCCTGCCATTCTTCCAATTGGATATTGAGGAATTTCCCGATTCGTTTCGTTTGTGGATGACTCATTATTATATGGGGCTGGCGGCCAAGGAGACCGGTGATTTGAAGTTGGCGCGCCGGGCGCTGACTAAGGCCCATGAGCTCAATCCCGATTCACAGGAAATTGCCGACCTGCTGGCTGAAATGGAAAACGATTAAATATATGATTTGATCAGCGTTGGCAATCAATCTGTATTTGTAATATACTCGGATTCGTTTTTTGGGCCGGTTTACCACCAATGCCGGCATTTAATACTATTCAAGGATCATAAATGGCCAAAAATCTCCTGCATACCAAACGCGGTCGGTTATTCACATTTTCACTTTTATACCTGACAGAGGGCATCCCCTTCGGATTCTCGGCCATCGCGCTGACGACCCACCTGCGTATGTCCGGGGTGGGCATGGCCGAGATCGGCATGTTCCTGGCTTCCCTGTACGCTCCCTGGGGCTTCAAATGGGCTTGGGCGCCACTGGTGGATATGATCAAATTCAAGCGTTTTGGCACCAGCCGCACCTGGATCGGCGGCGCCCAGGTACTGATGATGGCAACGCTGGGAATCCTGGTTTTCTTCGATTTGCAGGGAAATCTGCCGCTGTTGGTGGGATTAATCGTGATCCATAATATTTTCGCCGCCACCCAGGATGTGGCCATCGACGCCCTGGCAGTGCGTGTTTTACCCAAGGATGAACGGGGGATTGCCAACGGCTTCATGTTCGGCGCCTCCTACCTGGGTCAGACCATCGGTGGCAGCGGCGCCCTGATGATCGCCGGCTGGCTGGGCTTTAAAGCGGCTTTTCCCTTTGTGCTGATTGCCTTATTTCTGATCTTTCTTTTCGTCACTTTGCGAATCAGGGAACCGCAGTCAGTTGAAGCGGAAGAGGCGAATATTGACGATCGTCCGGTACTGAACCGGGTGGTCGAAGAATTAAAGACATTTTTCAAGGAGATTTACCTGGGATTTTTCCGTTCCGGCCGGGGACCGGTCTTCGGTGTGGCTTTTGCCCTGCTGCCGTCGGGAGCGCTGGCCCTGGGGCTGGGACTGGGCAGCACCTTGCAGGTTGACGTGGGAATGGACGAACAGCAGATTGCCACGCTCACTTTCTTTGGCACCATCATCGCCGCTGCCGGCTGTATCCTCGGTGGGTGGATTTCCGACCGGGTGGGCCATCGCAAGGCCCTGAGCGTGTGGTATATCCTGACGATCATTCCCACCCTGTATCTGGCATCGCATTTCATCGGCACGGAGGGCACGGCCGGGATCACCATCGCCATGTTCATTGGAGCCTCGCTGTCCTACAGTTTCGCCAGCGGATTGATCCAGGGTACGCGCACAGCGCTGTTCATGGGGCTGACCAACCCCCGGGTGGCCGCCACCCAGTTCACCGGCTACATGGCCCTGAACAATCTGGTGTATACCTACTCCAGTTTCTGGCAGGGACGCTTTGCCGACGCCAACGGCTATGCCGGTACCATGTATCTGGACAGCCTGCTGATAATCGTCCCGCTGCTGGTGATTCCCCTGCTGATACCATCCACCCGGGGACATGATTAAAAAATTCAGCCCGGGCTAACAATCGGCAGTCACGCAATCTTCTCCAACCGCTTCGATCTCCACTGTTACATGGTTGATTCCCACGGCTGAGAAAATCTCCCTTACCTGCTGCCGGATCAGGAGTGAGTTCCCAATGGTCACATCGTTGGTCACCACATGGGTGGAGGCGATATGGTGTTCTCCATCCAGGGACCAGATATGGGTATCATGCACCGACGCCACGCCGGTTAATTCGTCGATAGATTGCTCGATGGCGTCGATATCAATCCCTTCCGGGATGGCCTGCAGAAAAATGGCGCTGGTCTGCTTTACCCGTTTGATCACATTCCACAGAATAACGGCGGTGATCACCAGCGACAGCAGGGGATCGAGGATCGGCAGCGGCTTGAAATACATGATAATGCTGACGATCAATACCGCCACCCAGCCCAGCACGTCTTCCAGCAGATGCCAACTGACTACTTTTTCATTCATTGATGACCCGGAACGCAGCCGCAGGACGGCCAGTCCGTTAACGGCAATCCCCAGCGCCGCCAGCCAGAACATTCCCGGCACATGGACCGCCTCCGGCGCCAGTAGTCGCGGGATAGTTTCCCACAGCACAAAGATGGAACCACCCACCAGTACAATTCCGTTGATCAGCGCCGCCAGCAGGGACAGGCGCCGGTAGCCGAAGGAGAAACGCTGGTCCCGCCGCTTGCCGGATAATTTTTCCAGCCACCAGGCCAGTCCCAGTGACAGGCTGTCGCCCAGGTCGTGGAGGGCGTCGGCCACGATGGCCACGCTGTTGGTAAAAATACCACCGACAATTTCAACCAGGGTAAATGCCAGATTTAGAAAGAAGGCAACCTTGATGTTTCCTTGGTTGCGGTGCTGATGATTGTGGCTCATTGGCAATTGCTTATGTGTTCAAAATCCTGAAGACTGTAATTTACGCTTGACGGATGGTTTCAATCCGACTGGAAGCTTATTGTTCCCAGACCGTACCGGGAATGTAAATTCCAAGTCCCAAAATCACCAACCAATTGAGATTAATATTAATGGACTGGAAAAAACTGCTGAACACCACCCGACTGGGAAAGACCGCAACCGACCCTGACGCCGAGGATTCCCGCAACCATTTCGCCCGTGATTTCGACCGGATAATTTTCTCCACGCCCTTCCGGCGGATGCAGGCCAAGACCCAGGTCGTACCCCTGCCGGGCATGGATTTCATCCACACGCGTCTGACCCACAGCCTGGAAGCCTCCAGCATCGGCCGCTCCATCGGCAGGCTGGTGGGCCTGGCCCTTTACGAACGGGACCGCGACTATTTTCATGCGATCAATATTCGTCCCGCCGATTTCGAATCGGTGATCGCCGCCGCCTGCATCGCCCATGATATTGGCAACCCACCCTTCGGTCATTCCGGCGAAAAGGCCATCTCTGAATTTTATCTGCAGGGCTACGGTGCTGATTTGATCGCCGATCTCACGCCCTGGCAGCAGGCCGACCTGACCAATTTCGAGGGCAACGCCCTGGGATTCCGCATTCTCAGTCATTCCCTGCCGGCCCAGACCAGCGTGTCCGGCGGCCTGGGACTGACCCACGCCTGTCTGGCGGTGTTTATGAAATATCCCAAGGCCGCAGTACCGCAGGTGGGGAGTCCGGTAGCCAGTGAAAAGAAATACGGTTTTTTCCAGTCCGAGGCCGAAACAGCCACCACCATCGCCGAATCGGTGGGGCTGGTTCCCAAGGATTTCGGGAAGTATCCCGGCTGGCACCGGCACCCGCTGGCCTTTCTGGTAGAGGCGGCCGACGATATCGGCTATCTGATCATTGATCTGGAGGATGGCTACAAACGTGGCTCGGTCGATTACGATCAGGTGCGGGACTATTATTTCACCCTGTTTTCTGATGGAATACCGGCTGATATTGATGGCAAATTAAGACAAATCCACGATCCGCGGGAGCAGATCGGCTACTTGCGGGCCCGGGTGATCAACCACCTGATCGGCCGTATTTCTGATAAATTCCTGGCGGAACTGCCCTCGCTGGTTTCCGGGGAGTTCGACCAGGCCCTGATCGGGGCAATTCCGGAGGGGGCGATTCTGGGTGAGATCAAACAGTATTCCACCGAGAAAATCTATAATGCCTCTGATATCGTGGAGGTGGAGGTAGCGGGGTATGAAATACTGAATGGGCTGCTGGAAATTTTCACTAAAGCCTTATTCGAAAAAGGTGGGCGTTATCAGAAGGTTCGTCGCCTGATCCCCGGGCAGTATCTGGCGCCGGGACGGGATAATTTTGGCGATCGCTACCAGGCCCTGTTGACCATCACCCAATTTGTTGCCGGTATGACAGATTCCTACGCCGTGGAGCTGTTCCGCAAGATTAGGGGCGTGTCGCTGTAATCGCCTGCATTCATAAACCGTCGGTTGGCGGATTCACCCGGAATAAAACAGTCATAAATAGTCATTCATTGTCAGGGGTTGTCAGGGCCGGAATTGGCCGGGGTCAGATTTGCTGTGGGGTAACGGATGAGAAATCTACGTTGATGGGGCAGGGTGGCTCAGGTATGTAATGATACTGATTGAGATTAAAGTATGCAGATTCCCGCCTGCGTAAAAGACCACGGCGGGTAAACCACAGGCGTCCTTATGGACTCCTTGGGAATGACATGTTTTCATAGGATGTATTTCGATTCAGAGAAACCTATCATTGTGGTGCGTGAGATAAGATGTAAGCCTGTGGCTGGCCGGGTAGTAAATAGTGAAAGGAAGCTGTCATTTCGAATCCGCCGGAAGCGGATGAGAAATCTACATGAATTGACCTGGGTTATTGTCGTTGCAGCACGATGTGGGTACCTCTGCCCCCAAGCCCCACGCCTGTCACGCCGTAGCTGACCGTGGGAACCAAAGCTGACTTTTTACACCATGCGTTTTGCTCCATCTTTTTTCCTTTCCGTGTTTTTCCGTGTATTCCGTGGTTCCTGATTTTGTGCAATTCGTGGTTTCAACCTACTCGGTCAACAATACTTTTCTGAGGTCATTGGTTTTAATCCTGACGTTCCAAATTGAAATC
>LSCG01000048.1 GCA_001577055.1 Fidelibacterota bacterium TCS56 | reverse complement strand
TCGAGGTGGAGTCAATCTTGATGGTATCATCATCCACCAGGGCTTTTACAGAACCATCTGAGTTCTGGCTCAAACCATCACTGGCCAGCCCTTCACCGGTACCACCGGATCCAGGATTGATCTTGGTTTTAGTGATCGCCTGATCCTTAATCACATACTTTCCTGCAATCAGCTTAAAATCTTCACCCATGATTTGTTGCGTCATGAGATCATCACCGGTGATGTGAACCCCGGTCAACTCATCCTGTGCCGATCCGGATACGGTTATCGAATACTGTCCAGAGACGGTGATCGTTTTGTAATAGGAACCATCACCGTTATCAGTGAACAGAGAAGCGGCTACAGTAGTGTCACCATTCCCTTGGTCGTCGGAATATTTAGTGGTATCCGTTCCAGGATGAAGCCGAACATTGGCTCCGGATTTAAGGCTGCCGTCTGACGAATTTCTGAGGACAAACGCGAATTTCATTCCATCACCTGTATAACTCTGTGTTCAATTCAAATATGTTCTTATTGGATCCGGTTCTATTGAAGCTGCCCTGAATGCAGATTTGCAGATTGTCCAGGGTGTATCATTCCAGCGGCATATTTCAACTCTAACCCAAATGGGTGGAGACCTGGTCATTGCCGAATTGCAGCAAACAGTTGATGCAATGGCTCAGGACGAGCCACGGTTATCGCCGGAACAGGAAAGCAAGATATATAAAGTCGGATATCTCCTTAACTGGAATACTACTACCATTCGTCGGTTTAATAGGTGTTTTCTATCCGCCCAGAGTTGATCAGTTATCATTAAGTCTTGGTAGATTTAATTAACCATTAATACTAAACCAAAGTGTATCTTTGCTTGACTGCCGCAAAAATAACTTAAGTATCAATCAATCCTACAAATTAACGGGGCTGGGCAGCCAGAAGACCAGCCCCGGGGTACAGGTCATACATGTAGCAATGAAGGAGTTAAACAGTAATTTTAACTCGTGGGAAACTAAGTTATATGCCCGTCAGGTGAAATACGGTGAGGAGCGTATTCCCCGGCGAAAGAGAGCTTAAAATAGCCAGTGTTCTTGAAGGCAAATATCGGTTTGGAAGGCACCTGAATTATTGCTGTTTGATTCATTTACCGGCTTGAAAAAAATTAAAAAGATTTCCGGCCATCGAATAAATTATTCTGTATCTTTATTACCATGGTAAATCAAGACCGGTCGAGCTATATTTCCGCGAGGACAGAAATTCAACTACGATGCTATCCTGCCGAACATTAGCCAAACGGATTACCAAATACGGCTGGCTGCCGCTGGATGGCGGTCTGGCTACGGCCCTGGAGGAGCAGGGTTACGATTTATCCGATCATTTATGGTCGGCCGGTCTGCTGTCCCGTAATCCGGAGGCCGTCAAAGCCGTCCACCGCCGTTATCTGGCAGCCGGCGCCCGTTGCCTGATAACCGCCAGCTACCAGGCTTCCATTCCCGGTTTTCAGGCCGCCGGGTTCAGCAAACAGGAAGCCGGCGACTTAATCCGGCGCTCGGTGCAACTGGCGATCGAGGCTCGGGATGATTTTCTGCTCGCAAGCGGTTACGGCGTGTCGCCGCTGGTGGCCGCCAGCATCGGTCCCTATGGCGCCTGCCTGGCCGATGGCAGCGAGTACCATGGCAAGTACGGCATATCTGACCTCGACTTAGCCGAATTCCATCGTGAACGCTTCCGGATTCTGGCGCAGTCCGGGGCCGACCTGCTGGCCTGTGAGACTATTCCCAGTCTGGAGGAGGCCCTGGTTCTGAGCAAGTTGCTGGAGGAATTTCCCCGGGCCCGGGCCTGGTTCAGTTTTTCCTGCTGTGACAGCCACAGGCTGAATGATGGCACGCCCCTGGCCGAAGCGGTCACCGCATTGGGCGATTGTGATCAGATATTAGCCATCGGAGTCAATTGCACCGCACCGCAGCACGTCAATGGATTGATCAAGGAGATCAAATCGGTGAACAGTGACAAACTGATCGTGGTTTATCCAAATTCCGGGGAGGCGTGGGATCATCAAAAGCGCCGGTGGGTATCCGAAAGCGACCGAGATTCACTGGTGCAAACGGCCGGTGAATGGTGGCGGGCCGGGGCCCGTCTCATCGGTGGTTGCTGCCGGGTTGGGCCGGCACAGATTCGGGAATTGATCGCAGGATTGTCCCCGGTAATAAAAAAGTCCGTCGGCTGACGGACTTTTTATCCCTGCAAAATTATTTTTATTGATTGGGGGTATAGTGAATGATATTTACCCGGTTGGGATCGGTCTCGAAGCGCAGCTCCACCGGTTCGGGATGGGTGCCCATATTAGGGATGGCGTTGCCGTTGATGGCCACCGCTACACCTTCGGCGGAATTCACCCGCAAATCCATCCGCCCGCTGAATTCGCGAATCAGATCGCGGTCGTGGGCCAGTATGCCGGTGAGGGTGTCAGCCTGATTTACGATGAGACGGTACCAGACGTTTTTCTCGCTTTGCAGGCGCATGATGAATGGTTCCACCGCACTGAAGGTCTCATTCCAGCTGGCCAGTTGGGTATAATTAAAAATCAAATCTTCGTTGGTTACAGGCTTAACCGATTCCTCCACACGCAAGGTGGGTTGCCCGCCGATGGCTTCACTTTCATCGGAGCTGATTTTCTTAATGATAAAAATTGAAAACAGGACAATGATAATCAGGACCGAACCTTTGATAATATCGCCGGTGAGTTTTTTCGGGGGCTTGGCGGCCGGCGCCACCGGAGGCGAGGTATCGGTGAATTCAGGTTCTTCAGCGGTCAGCGAATCCTGGTGGTATTCGATACCTTCGGTCTGGGCCAGATGGTGCCCCAACTGGTTCAGGGCATCGGCGGTATCGCCGCCGATTTCGGTTACGTATGCCCGCAAAAACAGGCGCATGTAGGTCCGGGGTAAAACATCAAACCGCCCTTCTTCGATGGCTTCCAGATATTTAAGATCGATTTTGGTGCGGTTGTGAATTTCCGCCAGATCGATATTGTTTTCTTCCCGCAGTTTTTTCAGTTCAATATAAAACGCTTCCATTTGCAGCCCTTGATTTGTGCCTAAAAATTACTCGTCTGCGCCGGTGGCAATCAATACGTAATGTGGCTTCAGTCGATGTGGATCAACCGGCGATAATGGCGATAAAAAGTTGCCAGCGGGAAACCGACCACATTATAGAAACAGCCCTCAATCCTGGTGACCTGGCCGGCGAACCAATCCTGAATACCGTAGCTGCCGGCTTTGTCAAACGGTTGATAGTGGTCGATATAATAATTGATATCATCGGCGGCGAGGTCGGCAAAAGTCACCTGTGTGGCTTCGGAAAAAACCTTATTAATACCGGTGGCGACCTGCACCAGGGCGACGCCGGTATAAACGGTATGCGTCCGGCCGGCCAGGGTTGACAACATCCGGAAACTGTCGGCCCGGTCCCGGGGTTTACCCAGAATATTGCCATCCAGAACCACGATGGTGTCAGCCCCGATTACCAGTTGATCCGGGAATGACTGGGCCACCTCCTCCGCTTTGGCGTTGGCGTAGTGGCAGGCAAATTCCACCGGGGGCAGTGGCAGGGAAAAATCTTCATCCACGGTGGAGGGATGAATGGTGAATTCCAGATCCAACTGGGCCAGTAATTGGCGCCGCCGGGGTGAGTTGGAGGCCAGTACAATCGGTGGTTTAATCATTGGTATTTGGCGAGTTTTCCGATGCGGGCGATTTTTTGGTCCTCGTTACGTGCTTCCAGCCGGTACAGGTACACGCCGTTAGCCAGCCGACCGCCATCCTGGTCACGGCCGTCCCAGTCGATGAAGTGAAATCCTTCACTGAAAAATTGTGGCTCCAGCTCCCGGATTTTGCGACCATCCAGGGTGTAGATACTAATGTTTATCTCCGCCGATGCCGACAGCTCAAAGGTAAATTGGGTGGCACGATCGAATGGATTGGGGAAATTGTAAACTGCATATAAGCGCAGGCCCGGATCATCGGCCACGGTTAACTTGATGACAGCCTCCGCCGGGTTGTTGGCATTATCCCAGGCCTTGACGTGATAGTTCAGCGCTTCTTCCCTGGTGACCAGGCGCGATATATCCACCGTTCCGCTGGTAATACTGTTCAGATCATAGATGAAATCGTAGGTGCGGTCATAACTGGCATTGCCATTCAGATCGGTGATTACAATTCCGTGGCCCACGGTGCCGGCCACATTGATACCAATGGGATCGGCCAGCCGCAGCACCAAACCCTCATCCAAGTCCAGATGATCGCCGCTCATCAGCCGACGACCATCCCGCGTCTCGAAGCTGATCAGCGGACCGCTGGCATCGGCTACCGGGGCTCCTCCTTTAAAATAGACCCGGTCGATGTACCCTAAGGCTTCCCGGGGCAGTTCATCATCGGATTGGAAATAAATCGATAATTTCCCCGCCTGGGAGGAGTAATTAATATCCTTGGGAATGCGGATGCTGCCGGTAAAATCATTGTCTGCCACCGAGAAGCGACCGCGAAACAGGGTGGCGCCCGGCAGGGTGTAAGTCAGGCTTTCCTGCTGGGAGGCGATCACGTATTCACGGGTGACGGTACGGTCCGCATCGGAAATGGTGATATAGCCGGTGCCACCGGCAGGGGCAATATCCTGGTATCCGGAAAAGCTGGCTTCACCCAGAGCGGCCAGCGTATCGGGATTCAGCGAGGTAATTGATACGGTATCCACCGGAATCGGCAGGGGCATGGCCGGATCGCCGAACAGATGGAACAACTGGCCGGCCAGGCTACCGGTCTTAACCGACTGCAGCACAACCCCGATGGGATGGTCGGTAATCAATCCCTGCGGGAACAGGCTTTTAAAAATGCGTTCCAGGTAGGTGAAATTCGGATCGACGCCGATCGGCCGGCTGGTGGAAATGATGGCAATGGCCGCATCGTCGGGGTGGCGGATCAGTTCTTCTGGAAACGCCTCTTCATTGATCGCGTCAAAATGACCCCAGGAGCAGGTGGCGGCGATCCAGATCGGCAATTGGCCCTCGGTACTGATGCGGGCCATATCCCCCCGCGTCTGGTCCAGCAGTCGTTCCTGGGCCCATAACTGGGAGCTGCCATGCCCGATGTAGCTGATAATGGCCGTGCCGCGGTTCAGCAGATCAAACAGGGCGTCGGTGGCGGCCGGCTTGACAATGCCATAGGCCGAAGCATCACTGACTTCCGGGTATTCCATCATGTATAATTTCTGAACCGAAACCGACGGAGCGATTAAGGGCGCTAAGAGTTCGGAATTATCCGTATGCGATTTTCCCACTGAAATGCTGCCATGGTTAGGCTCGGGCCGGGCGGCGTCGTCGGCCACCAGCGTCAGTCGCTGGCGCCAGATTCCCGCTACCGGCTGGTTCTCGTAGCGGATTATTTTTTCCACGTAATTCTCCACATCGCTGCGGCTGTGGGCCGGATAGCGGCCGATGGCGATTTCGGGGATCGGTCCGTTGATCGCCACCAGTTGGTCATCGGCGGCATAATTGCCTTCGAAGCCGCCATTCAGGATGATCGTGGGAATTATCATCTTGGAGCGGCCGGTGATATTGCGGTAGTCATGATCGGCATCACCTACCACAAACAGGCAATTAGGTGGTGTGTCCCAATTCTCCAGGGCCCACTGTACGAAATAACGGATGGCCAGCGGGTCGCGGTTACCGGCGGCGAATTCACGATAAACCTGCTCGATGGGTATAAAACTCGAGTTACCGCGGTGATCAACCAGCGGCAACAGGGCTGATTCATATTCGGCCGGAGCCAGAATAATATGTTCCGAGCCCTGGGAAATAGAGCGAATTTGATCGAAGGGTGTCTCATCGTGGCGGATAATTTCATTGACCTCCGAAACCTGGTCGGCGGCAAACATCACCAGACGGGCAGTTGAGTCAACCGCCGAATTAATGACGGCCGACAGGCTATTGCCGTTGGTTGTCAGAGGCAGATTAACCGGCTCAGCCGGTTCCGTGATATCCCAGAGATTATAATCACCGCTGCCACTGAATTGGGCCGTGGCCACCGCCCCCAGCGATTCAATAAAAAACTCGTAGTTGCCGGTGGACAGGTAGCGATCCAATTGGACCGTGATATGGTCTAAATAGGGCGCCGATCCCGAATTGGTTGACACATTGCGCAGAATGAGATTGTTGGCGCCTGACTGCCAGTCGGCGGCCGCGACCGAGAAGAACCGGTTTATGGTATTGGTACCGGACCAGGTCAGGTTCTCTATCCTGGATGAAGTAGTGGAATTGAGGAATACATCCACCGAATGACTGTCGGTGCCGTTGCCCACCATCCTAATGGCGATTTCGGCGGTACTTTCTAAATCAGGATCATCGTACTGAACCGGCGTGGAATTGATGGCGCCGCTGCCGATTTGCGGTCCCACCCAGATTATCCCGGCATTGGAGGGCGCCGTTAAATCGTGTTCCTCACGGTGGCGTATCAGGCCCCGGTTGATAGTCAGTACCGGCGATTGCCCAATGGATTGATTTTCAATCCGCCGGCCGCTTTCGGCCGAGCCGTGGGGAATCAGCAGCCAGTAGGTGTTGGTGCTAAAAAAAATGCTCTGGTGGTAGGTGACCAGGTCACCGGATATATCAAAACCGCTGGCGCCCCGGCCATAGAAAAGCATGCGGTCGCCCGGATCGAAACTGCCGTCAGCGGCGCCGTCGACTCTGATGGCACATTCGATCAGGTTAGCCGGCAACCGGATATTGTATTTTTGTACCTTATCGCTGTTGTCCCGGCCCAGTGAACTGCCCGTAAACAACCGGAAGGTTTGGGGGTCTTTCCCGCTGAGGTCAGTTGAATAATCGGCGAAGCTGGAATAGGGCAGGCTCAGCATCCCGTCTTCATTCACATCAAAGCTGAACCAGGTGCCTGCCGGCAGGGCGCGGCGCAGTGTGGTAACCGGCGGCCGTGTGACCCGCCAGTGTTTGGCAACCTCCCAGTTCAGCAGTCGATGTTTAAGAAAAGCATCGGAGGGTCGCGGCTGATAATCCCGCTGCCGGGCACCGGCGGGAAATTCCATCTCGATTGTGATCCGGCGATGGTAATCAGTGCCATTGGCAACCGGCGTAACCTGCAGGCGGCCTACAAAGAAATCCCCCGTTTTCTGCCAGCCGGTCCAGGCGATTTCCGCAATGGGAATTGAGCGACCCAAATCCGGCAATGGGGCAGAGTCATAATAGACAACATCTAAATCCGGCAGTTCATCCGTCGGCAGTCCGATTAAATATTCCACCGGTTCGATGTCACCGGCGGTACGCACATCAAAACTGAAATCGAGCAGCAGCCTGGCGGGGGAGCTGTCGCGGATGGTAAATCGACTGCCGGCCGCCAGCGGTTTGAAGGTCACTGCCCAAAAAACCAGCAGCCCCAGTAATATTGAGAACCGGGTATTAGTATTCGGTGATGACATCAGCAGTGTTTACTTGTCCGCCTGAGCAGGGTTCCTTGATAAATTTAGCTGAGTTAATTTGGAAAAGTGTTTACCTGATTATTAAATAACCCTGGTGCGAATTTAGCTCAAATAAACAATGATCGCGAAAGGGTTGCCGAACTGAATTTAATATTCAGTCTCAAAGCAAATTGTAATAAATTGAGCGGTAACATGATGGGCAATTTGATGCTTATGGAGTGCTTGTGCGACACGGCACAACAAAATCAGTAACTTGGAATTTATATTCCAGGGGAAATCAGCGTTAATTATGGAGAATATCCAATGACTAAAATATGGGATGATCTTAAAAAGAATTTGACACAATGGAGCAGCGTCGCTGTCGAAAAGGCCGAAGAAATGAGCAAGATGGCCGTTGCCAAAACCGAAGAATTGACCCGTATCAGCAAGATTAAAATAGAAATTCGTCAATTGCAGCGGGACCTGGATAAAAATTATGAAGGACTGGGGCGGCTGGCACGCCGGGAAGCGGATGCCAAGAAGTATGACTTAAAGAAAAATGACGAATTCCATGAGTTGATCAAGAAAATGGAAAAGATTGAGCAGGTCATTGCGGAAAAGGAAAAGCAGATTCAGGACATTAAGGAAGAATTCGATCTGAAAGAATCGGAAATCGAAGAAACCGTCGCCGAAGAAACTAAAGCTGAACCGGAACCGAAGGCCGAGCCGGAGGAAAAACCCAAGAAAGCCAAACCCAAGGCCAAGAAAAAATAACCGGGATTAAACCTTGAAATCCTTAACCAGGCAGAACAAGCTCCATAACGCTCTCAATCTGTATTTGGAGGAGATCAAGGACCTGGAACCGCTCCAACCGGATGAAGAAGTGCGTCTGGCCCAGGCCGCCAAGGCGGGTGACACGCAGGCTTTCCAGGAAATCATCACCCATAACCTGCGGTTTGTGGTGATGGTAGCCAAGAAGCATCAGAGTCACGGTTTGCCGCTGGAGGACTTGATTAATGAGGGCAATATTGGCCTCATCAAAGCGGTACAGCGTTTTGATGAGACGCGCGGGTTTAAATTTATTTCATACGCCGTCTGGTGGATCGACCAGGCCATCCGACAGGCGATATCAAAAAACTCGCGGGTGGTACGCTTACCGGCTAACGTCTCGGATTCGATTACCCGACTGCAGAAGCATTCGGTCGAACTGGAACAGGCTTACGAGCGCGAACCGACCGTGGAAGAATTGGCCGCCATCAGTGAGAAGACGATTAGTGAAGTGGAGGGATTGTATAAAGCCAATGTTCACAAAATATCCTTGGATGCACCCATCGATGATTCTAACGTTACCATGATTGATTTCATCGTTGAGGACAGTGATGATCGCACCGAGGTGACCATGATGCGCGAATCGCTTCATCATGAGATCGAGCAGGTATTACATACGCTGGACGCCCGCGAAGAATTTGTGATCAGAAAATATTTCGGAATCGGTGATGATCATCCCATGACTCTGGAAGATATTGGTAAAGAAATGGAACTCACACGCGAAAGGGTGAGGCAGATAAAAGTCAAAGCTCTCCAGCGTCTGCGTCATGCCACCAGATCGCATATTTTGCGGATTTATATTGGCTGAATTTATTTGCCATTTTTCATCAGGTATTTTAAACTCTGGTGTATCGCGGGCAGCGTGTATCAATGATAACCAGTAAAGCCAACAGACAAAATTCCAATTACATCCTGATTGCGCAAGATGATTTTTCTGCGCGACAGTGGCAGTTATCAGGCCGTACGGCCAAATCGGTAATAGGTTTGGCGGCGGTTTTGACAGTCGCGGCGTTGTTCTTTACGGCCGATCTGGCCTCCAAATTTATTTATAAAAATCACCTGCATGAAATTCAGTCCCATTACGAAACGCTGACCGGCACGGTGGTGAGCCTGCAAGCACAATTGCGTAATTTGAACCAGCAGGTGGGTACGATTGAAGCCCGTGACGAAGCGGTCCGTACCTACGCCGATCTGCCGGCGATTGATTCCGATGTGCGCCAACTGGGTATCGGAGGTGTCCATCTGAATCAGACGCCCACCATCGGCACCGTGGACCATCAGTTGGACCGGACAGTCGCCGATATTGAAGTCGATCTGGCAACCCTGTCGCGCAAGGTGCGGATGGAGCTGGCCAGTTATTCCACCATTTATGACAAAATGGTGCAGGATTCTGAAAAGATGGTGTCCATCCCATCTATCCGTCCCATGGAAGGCGGTTATATGACTTCCGGTTTCGGTTACCGCAAAGATCCGTTTGACGGCAAAATTCGCTTTCATTACGGCCAGGATATATCCGCCCGTTCGGGAACTCCGGTTTATGCCCCGGCAGACGGGGTAGTGATGGAAGCCCGCTATCGCGGTGGATTTGGCAAAGTGATAAAAGTTAATCACGGTCATGGTTATGTGACCCATTTCGGCCATTTAAATGAATTTAACGTAAATAAGGGTCAGACGATTAAAAGGGGTGAATTAATCGGGACTGTCGGAAATACCGGCCGCTCAACCGGACCGCACCTGCATTATGAAGTGCATTATTACAACACCCCGCAGAATCCCCTCGATTATTTCTTTAGTGGTTATCTCAATTAAACCACTGATCCTGTTTTAACCTGATTCCCACCCCACACACGCTGATGAATAAGAATTACTATATAGAAACCTACGGCTGTCAGATGAATGTGGCCGATTCCGAGCTGGTGGCCGGATTGCTGGAAGATTCCGGCTACCGCGAAACCACCGATATCACGGCTGGGTTCATTTAAAATATTAAAAGACCGCAAACCGGAATTAATCATCGGAGTACTGGGCTGTATGGCCCAGAGCCTGCGGGAAAACCTGCTGGAAAACAAGCCATACGTTGATCTGGTTCTGGGGCCTGATTCCTATCGCCGGTTGCCGCAAATCCTGGAACAGCGTCAGCAGCAGCCCGACCATGTAGTGGACGCTAAATTATCGCGTTTCGAGGTTTACGAGGACCTGTTTCCCCGCCGTCACGCAGGGATCAACGCCTGGGTTTCGATCATGCGGGGCTGTGATAAATTCTGCACCTTTTGCATCGTGCCGTTCACCCGTGGCCGGGAACGCTCCCGGTCGGTGTCCAATATCATTGAGGAAGTAACACAGGCCGTGGAGGAGGGCTTCCCGGAGATTACCATGCTGGGACAAAATGTTAATTCTTACCGGCATGAAGACCACAGTTTCGCTGATCTGCTGGCCGGGACTGCCGCCGTGCCGGGTTTGAAACGCATCCGCTATACTTCGCCCCACCCGCAGGATATTAACGACGATGTTCTGCTGACGATGGCGCGTCACGACAATATCTGCGACTATATTCACCTGCCGCTGCAGGCCGGGGCCGATCGCATCCTGCGACGCATGAACCGTACCTATACCCGCGAGTATTTTATGCGCCTGGTGGACCGGATCCGGGAAATACTGCCGGAGGTGGGGATTTCCACCGATATCATCGTCGGTTTCCCCGGTGAAACCGACGAAGAATTCCGGCAAACACTGGGGGTGATGGAATATGTGAAATTCGATTCGGCGTTCACCTTTAAATATTCCCCGCGGACCGGCACCAAAGCGGCTGAATACGGAGATCAGGTAGCGGCGGAAAAAAGTCAGGATCGCTTGGAACAATTAATTAAATTACAGAAGGAACATACGCTGTTTCGCAATCGGCAAATGATAGGGAAGCATGTGACAGTCCTGGTGGAAAAGGAGAGCAAGCGATCAGCGGAAATGTGGGCCGGGCGGACCGATGCCAATAAATGGGTGATTTTTCCCAAGCAGTCCGCGCGGATAAAGGATTTTGTGACCGTGGAGATTAAGGCGGCCCGAGGCGTTAGCCTCCACGGCGATATTGTCAGTCTGGAGCAAAAATGAAGTTATTCAAGATATTCCTTTTTCTGGTAATTATCCTGGTATTGCTGGTATTCCTGATGCGCAATTTTGAGCGCGTCAACGTGGACCTGGTGCTGGTAAAATATGATCAGGTAGCCCTGGCGGTGGTGATGATTTTCACGGTGGGACTGGGAATCCTGATTGGTTTTGGAGTCTCATTGTCAACGATACTGGCCACCAAGGCCGATAACCGCAGCGTCCGCCTGAAAAATCGCCGGTTGGTGGAAGAGCTCAATAACCTGCGCAATGTGGCCCTGGATGACGAGGTTTTTGACTCGTCAGAAGAGGATGGTTGAGTTGTGAATGCTTTTTTCCTGCTGGTGGCAATCCTGGTGCTGGTCGCCGGTGGTTTCGCCGCCTATTATTTCACCCGGCCCCGCTCAAGGCCGAAGATTCAAAATTTATATACCGACGCCCTGTCGGCCATTATCAAATCCGATTACGAACGGGCGGTGGATTTACTGCGGACGGTGGTGCGCAACGACTCGCGCCATGTGGAAGCCTACATGCACCTGGGGGACGTTCTGCGGGAGATGAACCAGGCACGCAAGGCGCTGAAAATTCATCAGTCACTGACGGTCCGTCCCGACCTGCCCAAACGTTTTTTACTGGAGATTCATCGCTCGCTGGTGCTGGATTATGCCCGTCTGCTAGACAACCAGCGCGCCACCCGCGAGGCGGAACAAATCCTGAAGATTGATCGCAAAAACCGCTGGGCCACCGAGTATTTGCTGAACACTGCCAGGGAGGAAGGCCGCTGGAATCGGGCCCTGCAGCTCACCAAGGCCGTTCAGCGTCTGGAAGGGCGCGTGGATGTGGATCAATTGGCGGCGATCAAGGTTAGCGAAGGCCGCGCCTTATTGGCGCGCCAGAAACCCAAAGAGGCCCTGGCGGTTTTTAATAAGGCCGTGAAAATTGCCCCGGATTTCGGCCAGCCGTATTTTGAGATCGGCGAACTTTATTATCAGACCGGTGATTTGAAAAACGCGGTAAAATTCTGGGAGCGCTATGCCACTTGTTGCCCGGAGGAAAGTACGCGGGTGTACACTAAGGTGGAGACAGCGCTTTTTGAATCAGGGTTGTTTTCGGAAGCGGAGAATTTTTATCGACGCCTGTTAAAGCAGGATGGCACACCGCTGGAGGCCACCGTACGGCTGGCGAACGTGCTGGTGGAAAAAGGCGATCAGCGCTCGGCGGTTAACCTGGTAGAAGAATCGTTAGCCAAATCACCGGACTCGCTGCCGGCCCGGCTGTTGAAATTGAAATTGTCGTTAACCACCGACAATCCCCACCAACTGGGACGCCAAATCGATCAATTATTAGAATTGATTCACACCGCCACCAAGGAAAAATGAGTTTCAGGGGGTTGTTGATCGGCGCTGTTCTGCTGGCGGGTCTTGGGCAAACCCAGGATTTGCGATTGTATTTTTCCCTGGTTCAGCAGGGGCGCCTGGCGGAGGTGCGCCAAAGTGTCCCCGAATTGCTGAAGCAATATCCCAATCACCCGGCGATAAAATACCTGCACGCCCTGACCGTCACTGACGGGGATTCATCGGTGGCGCTATTCCGGGATTTGATCGAAAACCATGGTGGCAGCGAGTACGCCGGAGCGGCCGCCATGAAAATCGGTGAATATCTGTACGCCCGGGGGCTTTACAGCCAGGCCGGGGTGCAACTGCGACAGATACCATTGTATTATTCATCATCACCGCATATTCAGCGGGCCATTGATTTGATGGTCAACAGTTATAAGGCCACGGGGGAGATCGACAGTGCCGCCTACTACCTGGCGCGCTTCAAACGCCGCTACCCGGACCTGAATTATGATTACGGCATCGGCGGGCTGGATGAAATCGAGGTACCACCGGGCGAAGTGGAACTGGTTAAGCTGGATAAGGCACAGGTCCAGCAAAAACTGCAGGAGGCGGAGCCGCCAGCACGGCCCCAGCCCAAAGCGGCTGTGCCCCGCCCATGGATTGTACAGGTGGGAGCCTTCGGGAATTATGCCAATGCTTTATCGCTGAAGACCTCACTGGAGGAGAACGGCTATACAGTGGAAATCCATGAAGTGGCCTCCGCCAACCGGCGGCTGCACGCCGTGCGGGTGGTACGGTTTGCCAGCCGTGATCAGGCCGGTACAATCGGTAACGAACTGAAACGGAATTACGGCTTAAATTATCTGGTAATGAATCGCCCGGAATAGGGCGCAGAATTGGGAATGATTGCGCGGCTGGTGCCCGCCGCGGTCTTCAAAACCGTTGGGGTGTGCACACCACACCCGCTGGGTTCGATTCCCAGGCGTTCCCGCAAAGAAGATAAAAGTATAAAGATAAAAGTATAAAGATAAAAGTATAAAGATAAAAGTATAAAGATAAATTGTAATTGGTTCGATTCCCAGGTATACTCACCGAAGTGCCGTCAGGCACGCAGGTGGGCGTTCCCGCAAAGAAGATAAAAGATAAATTGTAATTGGTTCGATTCCCAGGTATACCCACCGAAGTGCCGTCAGGCACGCAGGTGGGCGTTCCCGCTGGATAAGATAAAAGTATAAAGATAAAAGATAAAGTGGTGTTTGGTTTATAGTTGATTTCCAGCCTCGATAGTACTGTACAGGCTTTTTAGCTCCGCAGTTGTGAGGAACCTAACAGGCTTCATTGATTGCATCGTTTACCAGTGTCACACCTAACATCAGCGAGGAAAGCATATTAATCTGTGCGATTTCCCGTGTTTTATCTAACTTTGACACATGCTCTCATTAATTTCATTAATACCTATAGGAAGAGTTAGGTGATATTATTCAATCCCAGAACTGCGACCTTTGACCACCTTGATCCGGATACTGCTGCCTTACTGCGCAAAACCATCGACTGGTTTGAGAAGAAAGGCAAAACTCGTATCAAGGAAGATGACCATGAACGGGTCTGGTATGACGACTTTCTGGAGTTTGTGAAAGATGAGAGGATTTTCGCGACTTTTCTCACACCCAGCCAGTTCGGGGAGGAAAATCAACGCTGGGATACCTGCCGCAACAATGCCTTGAGCGAAGTGCTGTCCTTTTATGGTCTGGCTTACTGGTACACCTGGCAGGTAACCATACTGGGGCTGGGACCGATCTGGATGAGCAATAACCGCCCGATTCAAGAAAAAACAGCGCAATTATTAAAGGATGGAGCCATCTTCGCCTACGGACTGTCTGAGAAAGAGCACGGCGCCGATATTTATTCCACCAGCATGGAGCTGGAACCGCAGGAAGATGGGACATTCCGGGCTAACGGCAGCAAGTACTATATCGGTAATGCTAACCTGGCCGCGCTGGTATCGACCTTCGGCATCATGTCTGATTCGAAGGATTATGTATTTTTTGCCGTCGACTCCCAGCATGAGAAATTTGAGTGTGTTAAGAATATCTGTAATTCGCAGAATTATGTGGCCGAGTTCGCTTTACATGATTATCCTATCACCGCCGATGATTTACTGGCCACTGGTCAAACCGCCTGGGATATGTCTCTCAATACAGTCAACGTAGGGAAGTTCAACCTGGGTTGGGCTTCAATCGGCATCTGCACCCACGCCTTTTACGAAGCGTTGAATCATGCCGCTCACCGACGCCTATTCAATCATACCGTTACTGATTTTATTCATATCAGACAATCATTTGTTGACGCATTCACCCGCCTGGCTGCTATGAAACTTTTTGCTCAGCGTGCTTGTGATTATATGCGGGTGGCATCGGTTGACGACCGGCGTTACCTGCTTTATAATCCCATGGTAAAAATGAAAGTCACTTCCCAGGGTGAAACAGTGATCAATCTGCTGTGGGATGTGATTGCCGCCAAAGGATTTGAAAAGGATATGATGTTCGAGATGGCTGCCCGCGATATCCGGGCTCTGCCCAAGCTGGAGGGTACCATCCATGTGAACATGGCCCTGATTATAAAGTTCATGGCCAATTATTTCTTCCGGCCCGCAGACTATGATCCTGTGCCGGCCCAAACCGATCCGGTGAACGATGATTTCCTGTTCAATCAGGGCCCCACCCGCGGACTGGGAAAAATCCGATTTCACGATTACCGGCCGGTGTACAACAGTCTGAAACTTCCCAATCTCAGGATATTCAAGAAACAGATAAACACCCTGAAGCATCTGCTGCTACTGGCCCGGCCAAATAAGAAGCAGATCAAGGATTTTGACTTCCTGCTGAATCTGGGTGAATTATTCACGCTGGTGGTTTTCGGGCAGTTAGTGATCGAAAAAGCCCGGATGGATGAAGTGGGTTCTGATCTACTGGACCAGATCTTCGATTTCATGATCCGGGATTTCTCCCAGTATGCTCTAACGTTGTATTCAAAACCAAACAGCACTGCTCTGCAAAGATACTTCTGCCGCAGAATGATTCGCCAGCCCGATGGTGATCGCGCCCGGTTCGAACGGGTTCTTCAACACCATGTTTATTCCCACACCGATTTGTATACGATGAACACCTGAATAAAGAAGGTCAATCACTATCTTTTTGCTTACAACCAGTCTATAATCAGAAAATCATCTTCGGGTTATACTGAAATATTATGTAAACCGGTGAGACCGTCTGAATAAGACAGTGCTTTTTAATAAGCCAAGTGGTTTTCCGTAGGCAGCCGTTTGGCGGCCTTCTTTATCCGCCTTCGCGACCTTGCAGAGCAAGATTGCGGGCAGGAAACCCCGTGTTAACGCGGGGAGGAATGCTGAATCATCCGCTTCGGCGCTATTCCGCCTTTTGCGTCGGGCGGATGAACCGCGACGAAGTGGTTTCGGCCACGCAGGCGGGTCATATAATGGGAACCACGGGTTTACCCGTGG
>LSCG01000046.1 GCA_001577055.1 Fidelibacterota bacterium TCS56 | reverse complement strand
CTTTTCAATGAATATCGGAAAATCCCCCATCCTCATCACCGGCTCCCACCGCTCCGGTACCACCTGGGTCGGGAAAACTATCTCCGCCTCATCGGCAGTTCAGTACATCCCCGACAGTTTCGCACCTAATGGAGCCCTCAGGCAAAATAAGCTATTCGATATTTGGTTCAAATTAATTAGCGTCGAAAATGATCCGGACTACTATCATCGATTCAAATTACTGTTCAATTATCAATACACGCTGGCTGAGGCGCTACACCTCAAAAATGAGCAGGGCAAATTCGACTACCGTAACACTCCCGCCCGACTGAAATTTTATCGCGATATTTGGCGACTAAGATGGCAGCGGTCATTCTGGCCCGTGCCGTTATTAAAAGATCCTATCGCCCTGTTTTCTGCCGGTTGGCTGCACCGCCGATTCAACTCCCGGAATATTATTCTGATCCGCCATCCGGCAGCCTTTGTCAGCAGTCTGAAGCGAATGAACTGGCGCTTCGATTTCAATAATTTCCTGCGGCAGCCTGCTCTTATGGAGCGATTCCCACCTAACCTGCGCAATCAGATATCGTTGAAAAAAATGGATTTAATTACCGAAGGTTGCCTGCTCTGGAACTGTATCCACTCGGTAATCGCCGATTATCATTCCTCCCACCCCGGATGGATATTCAAACGCCATGAGGACTTATCTGCCGATCCCATGAATCAATTTGCTGATATATTTACCAGGCTTGAACTCACATTCAGCGAAGAAGTTAAATCGGCGGTAATCAGCACCACTTCAGCAGCAAACCCGGCCGAAGTCATTAATCAGGATCGACCACATCAACTGAAACGTGACAGCCGCGCCAATATTAAGAACTGGAAACGACGGTTGTCGAAAGAGCAAATTAACCGCATCCGACGATTAACGGAACCGATAGCGGCTGAATTTTACGATGACAGCGATTGGTAAATCTAGCGCAGACGAATATATTTTATTATTCCGTCAATTATCCGGACCGGTAAAAACAAGAACATCGTTATAAATTGAATGGGGGACGCATGACGTAAGGTGAGTTTCCATTGTCCTTTACTTTTGCGCTTCAGTTTGCTAAACGAAAATGCTCCCCCAATTGAAGCCGAGACTTTATGATAAATCTTCACATTCGGCACCAACCACACCTTTTTCCCTCCGGCTCGCAATCGCAGCGATAAATCCGCATCTTCACTGTACATGGCAAACGCTTCGTCGAAGCCGCCCAGGCGATCAAAATCAGTATTTCGCATGGCGAAACAACAACCGGTGGCGTAATCGGTAGCGCCGGATGTCAAATGCACCGAACTCAACGGTTTCCGGATATGGCGGTGATAAGTAAAACCGGACCAGAAATTAATTAGGCCCCCGGCATACCAGATCATATCGCGCTGATCGGCATACATGATCAGCGGGACCGTCTGACCGATGAGCTCATCATAGCGCAATGGTTGAATCAGCGGGTCAATAAAATCCGGCTCGACCAGCGTATCATTATTCAGGAAAATCACAAAATCCGGGGGATCATCCTGCAATGATTCAAATCCGCGGTTATTACCCTTGGCAAAGCCGATATTTTCAGGCAGGGATAAATACTCAACCGCGGGAAATTCTACTTGCAGGCGTTCCACCGAGCCATCAGTTGAGCCATTATCCACCACCAGAATACCTACATCGGACCGTTTGATGGCAGCCAGCGACCGGAGACAATCCCTGGTCAGCTCGTACCCATTCCAGTTTAAGATAATTATTTGTACTGCCGGACCGGCTTTCAAGCTGTCATACCCTCGATGATTTTAACCATTCCATCCCACGAAAATTGTTGCTTAAAGCTTCGGATACCGGTGTGGTAGTCAATCTCAGTAGAATAATATTGTCTGATCCCATCAGCCACACCGTCGGCCGACACAGGGGTGATAATACCCGTCTCGCCCGGCATCACGATTTCCGGCAGCCCCCCCACATCAGTTACAATCACCGGTTTTTCGAAATGATAGGCAATCGGTACAATGCCGCTCTGGGTAGCCGAGCGATACGGCAGAACCACCGCATCGGCGGCGGAAAAATACAATCGAATATCCTCATCGGGAATGAATTGCAGACGCAAGTCAACGATATCCTCCACCCCTTTTTCCCGCACCAGCTTAACATAGCGGGCTGGATCCTCGTAACACTCACCGGCCGCCACGATTGTCATATCAGCGTATTCATCCCGGATACGGGCCGCCGCCTCGATCAATAAATCCAGGCCCTTATAGCGCCGGATATAGCCGAAATAGAGTAGCACCTTTTCCGCGGTGATCCCCAGCGCCTGCCGCGCCGCATTTTTCTCCACCGGATCACCAAAAATATCGTATAACGGATGGTGGAAAAAACGATAATCAGCCGCCGGATAAAAACGCAGTAAATCATTTTCCACGGCCTTCGACATCACTATAAAATAATCCACTTGATCGAGAAAATAGCGGGTCAAAGCTGAATCAATCCGGCGTGATTCATGGGGTACGATATTATCGCAGATTACCATTACCCGCGCTCTGGTAATTCGTTTCACCAGACGCAGGACCGTGCCAAATGCCGGGGCGAAAAACGGCATCCAGAATTTCAGAATGATCAGATCGGGGTTAAAACGGCGCAGGGCCGCAGCCGTTGACCACCAACTGGCGGGATTGACCGAACTCAGCAAACGCTCACTGGGAAAATTCAGGGCCGGTTTCCCCTTAATAAACTGTGTTTCTCCCGGGAATAGAAGCGCCGGGTACTGGGTAGTAAAATTAAATGCGCGCACCTTGTGCGCCTGATTCAGATGATTGGCCAGAATCGAATTAAAATGGGCAATCCCACCGCGGAAGGGCGGAAAAGTCCCCACAAAGGCAATATTCATCGTGGCAATAATTGGATGACGGCGTCCACCACTTTCTGCGGGGATATATCATTGAGGCAGGTTTCACCCTTTTTACAGGTAGGACGATAATAACATTCGCAGGGTTCGGGTGGTTCTAAAATCGTGGAATCGGTGAAAAAATGAAATTCATGCCGGTTGAAAATATTATTCAGTAATACCATGGGCTTTTTAAGACCGACAGCCACATGCATGGCCATCGTGACGGCCGATACTACCAGCGCACAATGGTCAACCAAAGTAATGAATTGATTAAACGGAAAATGCCCCAGATAGATGCCATCCGTAGTATCAGCCAGATACTGATTTTTTTCATCCTCTTCCGGTCCGCCCAAAAACAGAACCGCATACCCGGCCCTGGTAAGCAGCTCAGTCAGTTGACGCCAATTGTCAATTGACCACAAACGGGTTTTCCAGCGGCCGCCACAGCCGGTGTTCAATCCTATGATCGGCATATCCATACTGCCAAGCTTTTGCCCGAATAGCGGATTTTCCTCGGAAGGCGGTAAAATATACTCCTCATCGCGATAGTCCATATCAATTATGGCAAAAATTTCTTCCAGGTAGTGCTGGGTATTTTCCTGGCTGTACGTATCGGAAATGCCGGTGCGAAATTTGTGGTCGGCGGCTTGGTTAATCGGGGCGGGCATCCCGGCCTGCAGTCCGAAACCGCGTTTATCATCGGCGGACAATTGCTCCAGCAGAGCGCAGGCCTGGGGATCTTTATCAAGGTTGATTATCATTGAAAAATCCAGCGACCGCAGCCAGGTGAGGCTGGCGGGATCAAATGGTAAAATCCGGTCTACGGTGGGCGGCACCACCTGGGGAAAATCCGTCAACCAGAAAAAGCGTGCGCGGGGATACTCTTGTTTAAGTCGCTCAAACAGCGGGGTGGTACGAATTACATCACCCATGGCTCCCAGCTTAATGATTAAAATATTACCGGAAACCGGCTCGCGGGCCGGGCAATCGGCCGTACACTCCACCCCCTGCTCTTTATGCGGCCGGCAGGGAATATAGCCTTTGAAATGGCGGCAATTATATTGATAATCGTTACTCACGGTTATTCGACGCTTCCGGAAATTTTACGGATGCGGTCTTCATTTCCCTGGGACGACTGGGTAATCATTTCTCCCAGTAATCCAATCGAAATAAACTGAATTCCCACTACTATCAGCATAACACCAAACAACAGCAAAGCCATGTGCCGGCTAAAGGAATTGCCAACCGCATACTTTAAAAACAGCACATAGCATTCGATTAATACACCGGCAGTCAGGCTCAACATTCCCATCGAACCGAATAAATGCAGCGGCTGCTGGTGATAACGGGAGAGAAACAGAATCGAAATCATATCAAAAATACCGTGGAGAAAGCGCTTGCCGCCATACTTGGTTTTGCCATGAACGCGCGGCCGGTGATTAACCACGGCTTCACTGACCCGGAATTTTTTGAATCCGGCCAGAGCCGGAATATAGCGATGACGGCCGCCGTAAATATCCAGGGATTTCACCACGGCTTTCCGATACATTTTCAACCCGCAGTTAAAATCGTGGATTTTAACACCCGTAATCAGCCGGGTGAAGAAATTCCAGACCTTCGATGGAAAAGTTTTGGTGAAGGGATCGTGGCGCTCCTTCTTCCAGCCGGAAATTAAATCGAAGCCTTCATCAATTTTGTCCTGCAAATTCCTGATTTCCGCCGGATCATCCTGTAAATCGGCATCCATGGTGACCACGAATTGGTTGCGGGCGTACTTAAATCCTTCCGATAATGCGGCTGACTTGCCGTAATTACGGTGGAACTGGATCAGAGCGAACAGATTATCGTCCTTTACCAGGTTATCGATATACTCGGCCGTTCCGTCGGTGCTACCGTCATCGATGAATAAAACCTCCGCTTTTTCATACTCGGAAACAGCAGCTTTTAACTGCGTCACCAATTCCGGCAGTGAGTCAACTTCATTATAAACCGGGATAACAACTGAGAGTGTTTTCATTGCTTTAATTCCATCGGATAAGTGGCTGATGCGGGTATCTTTAGTTTCATCTGGTGATTAAAATACCCTAACCGCCGTGAAGAAAATTGTAAGCGGAATAAGCTGGTTTCAGCGGATTTCACCGTCACCCGGCTGATCAGCATATCATTGTGGGCGGTTTCATAAGTAAAATTACTACCGTTGACTTTAAAAGCGGAAGGCGGATATCCCCAGAATATCGGCCAGAGACCGGCGAGTTGTTCCACCGGTATCGTTGGTATCAGGTATGCCATTTCCAGCCTGGTATATATCTGGTTACGATTTATATCCCATGCCACCAGTGAATCACCCTCGAATTGCAGGTAAAAAACCTTGCGCCCCAGCAGATCCTTAAAAACCAGATAAAGGGAATCCTGCACACACTGATACCGAAATGCCAGGTTCAGCGGCTCAGGTTCAGTTACCGTCAACTGGCCCTTGCCACTGCAATAAACGTGATTACTTACCACAGCTTCCAGCTCAGATTCAGGTTTTACGGCTGGTAACCCGGGGGTAAAAAAATGGGCACACCCGGAAAGCAGACTACCGGCAAGAATTAGTAAGGTGGTACGCTTACCGGTTAATCTTAGCCTGCAGGCTTTCATTATCCGGTTCGATTTCCAACGCTTTGCGATACACCGCCTGGGCTTCGTCCAGTTTATTACGCCTGGTCAATACATCGCCCAGATGTTCCAGCACGACCATATTACCCGGATCCAAATCCACTGATTTCCGGATGTAGCGCTGGGCTTTCTGGTATTTTCCCATCTTGAAAAATATCCAGCCATACGTATCCAGATAGGCACTGTTTTCCGGTTCCGACTGAATGGCCTTGTGCGACATCTCCAATGCTTTTTCCAGTTGTACACCACGATCAGCCAGGCTGTAAGCGTAATTATTTAATGTCTGCCAGTCTTCGGGATATTCCTTAACCAGCAATTCGTATAATGAATCCGAGCTGACCCAATCCTTGAGAGTGTCATAAATCAATGCCAGGGATTGGCGGGCATGGAACGATTCCGGCGACAACTGTAATGCTTTTTTCAGGTAGTCCCGGGCGGTTTCAAATTCATCCAGTTGCTGGTGGCTGTTTCCCAGCAGGTAAAAAATCGTAAAATTATCCGGTACGGCCATCAGGGCGGTATTTAAAACTTCTACAGCTGCAGTTACTTCTTTGCGCTCCAGCTCAATCAGAGCCAGGTTTCCGTATCCGCGCGGCTCATCCGGGTAATCGGCAATCGCCTCCCGGGCATATTTCTCCCCCACATCCAAGTCGCCTTCCTCCGCGTTAATTGTCGCAAGAAAGTACAACACCAAGGGCGCCCGTTCATTTTCAGAATACAATTGATTAAAAACATCCAGAGCCAGTTGGGGCTGCATATTTTCGTAGTAAATCTGTCCCAGGCGAAGGCGCAGCTCGATATCATCATTAAGGGCAATCAATTGTTGCAGATAATCGATACCCAGTTCGATTCGATCATTGAAAATGCAGATATCGCTGAGGGTTTGCAAATAATTGGGATTGGTTTGATCCAATGCGACCAGTTGTTCGAATATTTCCTGGGCGGTGAGATAATCCTGTCGGGCAATGGCCAGTTGAGCGCTGTTTTCCAACGCCGCTCGATTAGCCGGGAAGAGTTCGATGATACGGTCATATACTTGATTTGCCTGTTCCAGATTACCCTGTACTTTGGCGATATTGGCCAGGGCAAAACCGAAATCCAGTTTTTGCTGCTCCTGCCACAGGCGCGAATAAATGGCCTGCGCCTCAGGGTATAATTTGCGCACGATATACTGGCGCCCAAGGATTTCGGCTGCTTCGCTGTCCTCCGGATCCAGCTTGATAGCGGCCAACAAATGGCGCTCGGCATGCTCGGCTTTCCCCAGATGCCAGTATGCTTCTCCCAGGGAAGTATGAAACACCGCCTCCAGTGAATCCTGAGCCAGGGCATCCTGAAATTCCAGTACCGCCATGGCATATTCACCCTGATTTAGGTAGAGCTGGCCATCCATGAAATGAGCCAAAGCCTCGCTGTCAATTTCCGGGGGCGCCTCCTTGGCCTGACCAGGTTCCTCTGGTTCGGCGTCAGGCCGCAAGGCGGAACAGCCAATTAAGCCCATCAGTGAAATAACCAGCAGGAAAAATCGTAATCGGTAAGAATTCATAGGCAGAAGTAGCTTCGATGGTTTAGTGATAGTCATATAATAATAATTACTCTGTAACAGACTGGTTCCCGCAATTCACCCTGCCCGGGAAAACCGTTACTAATGCGATTCCACTCCATTTCCTCCGCGACCTTTCACCCGGTACATAGCCGCGTCAGCTTTGGCAATCAGGCCCTTGATGCGGTCAGCATCAGCGGGATACTGGGCCAAGCCGATACTGATACCCATCTGTATCTCAATATCATCTTTGATAAATCGATGCCCATTGATAGCCCGGGCGATACGCTTGGCCACCGCCATGGCTTTTTTCTTATTGGTATTGATCAGCAGAATGGCAAATTCCTCACCGCCATAGCGGGCGACTACATCAATATTACGGATATATTTCTTTAACTGGTCGGCGGTCTCACGCAAGACATAATCGCCGTGCAAATGGCCGTAATTGTCATTGACGCGCTTGAATTTGTCCAAATCCATCATCAGTAAAACCAGGTCCTGCTGGAAACGCAGTGAACGGCTGATCTCTTCTTCAAAGCGTTCGAGGAAAGACTTATGATTCAATAATTTGGTCAGGCCATCATGGGTGGCATGTTGATGAATAATCTGATAATTGGAGCTCCATTCCAGAATCGGTCCCAGGGTTTCACCCAGGGTCTCCAGCAGCCATAAATCTGATTCAGAGAATTGCCGTGATGACAAACGCTCAAGCATGATAGCGCCGGATAACTCCTGATTGATCTTGAACGGCACCCCAGCCACAGACATGAAATTGAATAAATCAGTATCGCCAATCTTAAAGCGACCGGAATCGCTAAAATCTTTTTCCCAGTAGGATGATAACAGCACCTTTTTGCCACGATGAAGTCGGCCATGTAAAGTATCATCCAGGGGAAAATCCTGATTAGGGCCAATATCCTGGGTAAAACCATCGACCAGTTTGGTGGTGGCCACATCGCTGCCGGAACGGGCCAGACTGATGGTCAATTTATCGTAGGAAAACAACTGGCGGCAAAGTTCAAGAATGGTTTCCAGAATTGCATCATCATCACTGCCCAATTCGATTTTGCCCAATAAGGCGGTAATACGGCTGTGGTTCTCACGATCAGAAAATAATTCTTCCGTCCGCTCGATTTTTTCAATACCCTGGGCAATAAACTGACTGATGATGGAAATAACCTGCCGGTCCTGTTGCTCCAATTTGTTAAAATGATCAATGAAAACCAGCAGGCAACCGACGGTAATCCCCCGGTAAACCACCCGGATACCCAATAAACATTCACTGCCACGCCAGTCATTGGTGTTGAAGATTGCATCCCAGAAGATGCCACTGTCTTTCTGCTGGAACAAGACTGTTTCATCACTGGTCAAAATCGTGGTTAAAATCTGGTTCTCTTTGGGCACAAAATCGATGAATTCACCGCTGGAAGAATTCTGCAGTGTAAATCCGTTGCTCATGGGATCGACCATATATAAGGCCCCGCGATATGATTCATTCAGGGCCTTCAGCAGACCGAAAACACTGCTCAGCAAATTATCATAAAACCGGCGACTTTGGTCGGTACTGTGCTCGGACGGAAAATTAGATCGTTCGTTCTCGATTGACGGAGATTCAATTCGTTTTTCACGATCTTTACCATCGGAAGCCATATCCCGAAACAGATTGAAAACCAGGCCGATAAATAATAAAATTTTTGCGATAGTGAAAAACGGCCCTGCGGGATTGGGAAAAATAAACAATAAAATAAACAGCAGGATAATCAGGATGTTAAAGCCAAGTCTGGCGGGGTTGAGACTTAATTTGGGAAATGTCATTTCCCAAAACTTACGCAGATTGGCTAATTAACAAAAGCTATGAATTAAAACGAAAGATTAATCTCCTGTCAGGGTAATATGCTCCTGGTATAATCCATCATGATCGGGCAGTTCTTTGGCGGTTTCGGCTGAATCCTGCTCGGCCGCCTCGATCTGGGCTAAGTCGCCTTCCTGGTTCAATGATGAGGCCTCTGGCTGAGGGGTGGCAATCTCTTCCGCGATTACCGGCTGAAACTGAGCCGGCGCCTGTTTTTCCGGCAGGAACTGCAGGCTTACGACAACCACCGCCACCAGCAACGTTGCCAGCATCCCGGCGTAGGCCGGGGTAAAACCGCCGATCAGCGGCCAGCGTTTCTCCTGATTGACGCCGGTGTGGTTTTCAATCCTGGCCACCGCCGCGCGTTGCATCAGTCTGGTGGTGAAATCTGCCGATGTTTTTTTTACCGGCAGGGAATGCATAGACGATATTAACTGCCGTAATTCGGTCACCTGCGACTGTGCCCTGGGATTACTCTCCAGGTATTTTTCAAATTCCTGGCGCTTGGCTACCGGGAGTTTCCCTTCTATATAATCTGAAATCAAATCCTCAAACTGATAACGATCCATCGATATGAGTATCCTCCTATCTAAAATCTTTCAAGGCCTTCTGTAACTGCAACCGGGCACGATTGATGCGCGACTTGACAGTCCCCAGTGGTACATCAACAATATTACTGATTTCTTCGTACGAAAGTTCCTGGATATCCCTCAGAATGATCACCGTCCGGAAATGCAGTGGCAGGGTTTGAATAGCCTGTTGAATCTGCTTCTCGGCGTACTGTTCGTGGACGATTTGTCCCGATTCCGCTTCCACCGATGGCAATTCATATTCCCGCTCTTCACGCCCCATCTGACTAAGGTTGGTAACCTTGTGGCGCTTCCGCTTCCGCAATTCTGTTTTGGCCAGATTTCCCGCGATGGTGTAGATCCAGGTGGAAAATTTGGCGATATTACGGTAATAATGGCGATGGGTGTACAATTTTAACAAGGTATCCTGTACTATGTCTTCCGCCTGCTCGTCATCGTTAACGAAACGGTAGGCAAAATTCATCAGGCGATCACGGTAACGATTGACCAGCTCCACATAGGCCTGCTCGTCACCTTTTTGAAAACGTGCAATCAATTCCTCATCAGTGAATTGGTATTGATTAGCCACCAGCGACGACTCCAAAGATGAAGGCGGTGAGCTCTGAGTCATCAGAGACGGTACTGCTTTTGATGCGCTGGTCAATTTCACCTAATTTCCTCAAGGCCGATTCTGATTCATCCCGGGAGTACTTCCGACTGAAGCTCCCCAGGCGTTTTTTAATCGCCGGAGATAATGGAATAAAACCACTTGGTCCGTGTGAAGTTCCCGGCGAAATATTTAAAAATAGAATCTCCTGAAACAGGTTGGTTAATTGATATACCAGCGATAGCAAACTGGCTCCCTGGGCCAGTAAAGCAGTACCGAATTGCTGGGCCTTCTCCAATTCCCGGTTACCTACGGCCAGCATGAATTCCCATTGCCGGTGTTCGCGACGCCAGCCGGAAAATTGTTTTACCTGCTCCAATTTGATTTCCTGACCCGGTTCCAGCCCCAGGCAGATTTTATCGACTTCATTAGCGGCATGATAGACTGAATCACCGGCAATTGTCAAGACAGCATCCCTTATTTCGGCCGTGGTCTGATAACCCTTTTCGCTGAAAAAATAACCAATCCACTTTCTGATTTCCGATTCAAAAGGCTTGCTGGTGTTGATCGGTTCGACCAGCTTGTTCAATTCACGGATGAGCGCCGGGCGGCGACCAAATCCCTCATCGATTATTACTACAAAATGGTTGGGGAGCGGATTGCGGCAAAAATCAAGGAATTGTCCCCGGTAAGGTTCTTTGATCTGCTGGGCGTTGCGCACCACGAATAATTTCCGGCTGGCAAACAGGTCGGTGGCCCGTAATTGGTCGAGTATTTCACGGCCGCCGATCTCATCGGGCAACAGCAGATGCCGTTCCGCCGGTTGTTCTCCAAAAACCGCCTGCTCCAATTGCTTCAGGAAAAATTGTTGCAGGAAATAGTCATCGCCCTGCAGCAGGTACAGGGTTTTGGGCTCACCGCTTTTCAGACTGCGAATAGCGGTTTTTATCGGGCTGGCAGCCATGTGTCGTTTTTCCTGTCCAATAGACTTACGGCCAACACCACCGCCATTGCCAGGGCAAAGGCCGGTACCAGGGAGTAGATCGTCCCCGCCAAAGGTGAATTATCCCAGATTATTACCGTCAAAAATCCGGTGATCATGCCGGCCAGCACCCCGTTACGGGTAGTCCCTTTCCACCACAGGGTCAGCAACAGCGCCGGGCCAAAGGCCGCTCCCAACCCGGCCCAGGCGAATAGAACCTTGTCAAATATTGATCGTGGTAATTGTGATAATAATATTCCCAGCAGGCCGATCAGGAAGGTAATCATCCGCGAAATAAACACCAGTTTGCGCTGGTCAATTCCGGGATTGATGGTCTGGTGATAAACATCTTCGGCAATCGATGAGGTGGTAACCAATAATTGTGAATCGGCGGTTGACATCATGGCGGCCAGGGCGCCACAGATTAAAATTCCGGCCAGCCAGCCCGGCAGAATTTCCACCGCCAGCGCCGGCATCATTTTCTCCGGATCGGTGAAATAATCGGGACCAAAATAACCTAAAGCCACCAGTCCCATCAATATGGCGCCACCGAAAGCCAGAAAGGCCCACACCCCGGCGATCCGCCGGGATATTTTAATATCATCGGCCGAGCGGATGCTCATGTAGCGGGCCAACAAATGGGGCTGTCCCAGATAGCCCATTCCTACGCCGAAACCGCCTAAAATACCAGCCAGCAATGGCCAGCCCGTGCGTCCACCGGTCATAGTGAGAAACTGTGGATCAACGGCATTAATTCGGCCGGCCAATCCTTCCCACCCACCCAGTTGCCCCAAGGTGACCAGGGGCAGGACCACCAAGGTGGTCAGCATGATCCATCCCTGGACGAAATCGGTCCATGCCACGGCAAAGAAACCACCCATCAGGGTGTAGAACACGATGATTACCGCTCCCGTGAGTACGCCGCTGATGTGGCTCCAGCCGAATACCTGTTCCAATGATTTACCGGCGGCATCAAACTGGGCGGCAATATAAAAAGCGAAACAGAAAGTAATGATGGCCGTGGCGACCAAGCGCATTGCAGGATCGGAGGGACGAAATTTCAACTCCAGCAGGCGTGGAATCGTAAGTGCGCCGGTTTTTTCGCTGGCAACCCTCAGCCGTCTGGCAACCAGAAACCAGGAAGTGATAATCCCGGAAACGCAGCCGATACCGGTCCACAGGGCTGGTTCCAGTTTGGTTCCGGAAGGATCACCCAATCCCGTGGCATAAACCAGACCGGTAAGCCCCAGCAGCATCCAGCCGCTTTCACCGGAGGCCCGTTCGGAAAAGGCCACTACCCACGGACCCAGTTTGCGTCCCGCCAGCAGATAATCCGGCAAGGTTTTAGCCAGGCGGGCCGTGATCAGACCTACGATTAATATTCCAATCAAGTAAATGATAAAACCGATAACCACCGTTGACATATTAACTCCTTGATTGCATTAATTTAAGCCGATCAGCATCGGGCAATGACTGTATATCGACTGGAATTAACTGAACAAAGTTAATATGCCCAGGCCTAAACAATAGATACCAAACCAATGAAATTTTCCGGAGCTAAGAGTGTTTAAGAGCAGCTTAAGGGCGGCGATACCCACTACAAATGAACTGAGAAAACCAACCAGCAAACCGCTATCAATGACTAATGTTTGGTGACTGCCAGCCAAGTCAACGGCCGTCAACAGACCGGCTCCGGCAATGGCCGGCATGGCCAGCAGGAATGAGAAGCGCGCTGCTGTGGTGGCATCAATACCCAGGAACAACGCCGCTGATATCGTAATCCCGGAGCGCGAAATACCGGGTGTTATCGCCAGGGCCTGGGCTATCCCGATCAATGTTCCCCGTTTCACTGTCACCGGATGCTGACCTCGTTTTATCAGCACGGTAGCGATCAGGGTTGCACCGGTAAACACCAGGGCGCCGCCGGTAATTTTAATGCTGTCAAAAGCCGAATTGACCACCCCGTTCAGAAAGACACCCACCAAAACGGCCGGAATTGTGGCTATCACCACGGTCATGACCAATTGGCGGGTCGCCGCCGTTCGCCAGGAAAAAAGTAGTTCCAGCAGGTATGCCCGAAAAACCACGATTATACTCAACAGCGAACCCAGGTGCACGACCACCTCGAATAACAACCCGGGGGTGTCGACTCCCAGCAATCGCTGTCCCAGCACCAGATGGCCGGAACTGCTGATCGGTAAAAATTCAGTTATTCCCTGCAGAATACCCAGTAATAATGCTTCAATAACAGTCATTGCGGTAAAATTTTATTGGGTAATATAGTCGGTTAAGCCGATCAAAAAAACAGAAAGCAGCACATTCATCGCCAATTGAAAAAGGCAAATTGGCGTCCGGCCGCCTGGCCTTCCCGACGATAAGAATGAAAGCGTTGATCATCCGTGTAAGTATCCAGTCCGCAGTCATCGATTTTGGCTGCTGGCAGGCCGGCATCCAGCAATTGATCAGCACAGACACCAGGTAAATCCAGGTAGCTGCGGTCCCGCCGACCCGGGCGGCAAAACTGTGGTTTAAATTGTCCCGCCACTTCCGGTCCCACTTCAAATGATTCCTGGCGAATGCACGGCCCTATCAGGGCTTGAATATCCCCGGGCCGGCCACCATTGGTCACGAATATATTGACGGCATTGGCAACAATTCCTGTGGCCGCTCCCCGCCAGCCGATATGAATCAGGCCGATCAGGCCGGCGCCAATATCGGCAATGAACAGTGGTATGCAATCGGCTACCTGCAGGGACAGGACCAAGTGGTGATCACCGGTGACCAGACCGTCAGTTTCAGCGAATTCACCAGGCTGGCGGGCGGTTCGGATGATATTCGAGTGGATTTGGACGGGTACACAGACGGCGCTGGCGGTCAAGCCCAGTTGCCCGGCCAATGGCAATCGTTCACGGTTGGACTGCCCCGCCGGTTTGAGGGTAATAATTGCCTGTTGCTCACCGGATTTGAAGAAGGAACTGAAATCCAGCCGGGGGAAAGTAGGATGGCGACCGGCCATGTTATCAGGGTAAAGCAGGGGCCGGGTGTACAATGGAATCGCCACTGAAAAAACCCCGGTTAATCAAATTATTGCCCTGATACTGGAGAACTTGAAGTGAGCTGTTCACATTATCATCACTGCCTGTGAAAGAAGTAATCTGACCACGACCGATGTAATTACCGATCGCTGCCAATGTTCGGCGAGCTTCACCACGGGTGGTCAGGTTTTGCCCCTGCAGATTCGAAAGCAGCAGACCGCTGTCATAGCCCCGGTGGAGATAGCCCGCATCGATTTCATCTTCCGGAATTACACCGGTGAACAGGGAATCATTCGGGGCCCGGTAGCCGGAGATGAAATACATCCCGCTCAGATGAGGGCCGATTATTTCCTGATTCAGCACTTCCAGATCGAGCCAGCTCTCGTTCCCGATAAGCTGGGTTTCCAGATTATAGGCAGGGAACTGCGGCCCAAGATATTGAATATGGCCCGGATGGATCGGGACAAACAGACCCTGGATTGTTTCCAGGACCATCTTGGCGGAATCAGAGCGGGTAGCCGATTCATCGTCATCGTCGGGAATTTCAAACAGAATTTCGTCCGAGACGTCAAACATATTATCCAGGCTGTCGATGGCGATACCGAGCACGTCCTCGTATTCATTCACTTCCCTGAGATCGAAGCCCACCTGCCGCAGGTTCTGAAACTGGGGCCGCAGATTTTCCGGAATCCCGGAGTACCATTCGGTGGCCACGACCACCTTCCCCCAGGAATCCACTTCGGTGACGAAAGCATCGGTGAGGGTGTAACCGAATTCATCGGCCGGCGCCAAAACCGCCAGACTGTCCAAGTCCAGTTCGTGGGCCAGATAGCGCCCTGCCAGTCGCCCTCGCATGGACAAGGTGGCGTTGGCCTGGAAAATATAATCACCGATATCACTTAAATTATCTTCCGTGCACAGGGGCAGCAGCAGTGGGATTTCCAGCGCCTGCGCTTCGGTGGCGGCCATAATAGAATTAGTTGTAGTCAGCGGTCCCAGGATGGCCAGCACATTGGAATTTTGCGCGCACTGCCGCACCGCTAAAACCGTTTCCACCGGATCACTGTAATTATCGTAAATCATCAACGCCAGCGTCGCATTGGTGCGATTCAAGCGGGTCATGGCCTTACGCAATCCCCGGAGGTACAATTTCCCAATGGTGGCGTCCCGGCCGGTGAGCGGTAAAATCACGCCAACGGTAACCACCGGTTCGGAAACGCGCTTAATCCGCTGGATAATTCGCTGGTGGAGCGGGTGAAAAATCGCCGGCAGGTTTTCCCGATGGACTTCCACCAGCAGGTCAGCGGCTTCATCCGCTTGCCCCCCCAGGCTTAAACTGTAAATCTCAGCCAGGCTGATCAGTTCACGGTTAAGGGCATCGCCTTCCACCAGTTTGATAGACGCCAGATCATCCAGCGGCATGCGCAGGCTGAGTACCCGGGACAGTCGTCCATCGACACCGGAAATCTCTGTTGGTGAAGCCCAGCGACGCGCCTGGAGATACATGCGAAAAGCTTCAATCGGTTGGCCATCATTGATGAACAAATCACCAAAAGTCAAATAGACGGCCGAAAGATAACGGTTGCCCGGATAGGCGGAAATAAAATCACGGCCGGCCAGGCGGGCCTTCCCGGGGTTACCGGCATGATGATAGGCTTTCATCAACATCATCTGCGCTACCGGATGTAAACTAATATCGTCCGCTGACAGCACTTTCTCGAAATTCTCGGCGGCGCTGCCATAACGGCTATCATTGAACTGGTCCAGCCCCCGGTTGAATCGTTCCTGGGGACTGCGGTTGCTGAGAAATCCGAACTGGGCCGGTAATACGGCAATCAGGAGCAGGGATGTCAGCAGCTTGTAGATTGAATTATTCAACGGTAACACTTTTTGCCAGGTTGCGTGGTTGATCCACATTACAGCCGCGCAGCACAGCCAGATGATAGGCCAGAATCTGCAGGGGAATCACGGCGATCAGCGGGAAAATCACCGGATCCATTTCGCCCACCTCGATCACAAAATCGGAGACTGAATCAATAACCGGACAGCGTTTGTCGGTAACCGTGATTATTCTTCCCTTCCGTGATTTAACCGCGCGGATGTTGGAAATAATTTTTTCAAAAGTCTGATCGTGCGGGGCGATGATCACCACCGGCATGCTTTCATCAATCAGGGCGATCGGGCCATGTTTCATTTCCGCCGCCGGGTAACCCTCGGCATGAATATACGAAATCTCTTTGCATTTAAGCGCCCCTTCCAACGCAATGGGAAAATTCAATCCGCGGCCCAGATAGAGGAAGTTGTCGGCTTCCTGATTTTCCTCGGCCACGGTTTTAATCTCGTCGGAGCGCTCGGTGGCGTTGGCTACCAGCCGATCAACAGATGACAGGGCATTGGTAATCTTGCGGGCGGTGGCGGCTGTCAGATTGCGTTTACGCCCAAGCATCTGCGCCAATAACATTAACACCGTCACCTGGGCGGTAAAGGCCTTGGTGGACGCCACGCCAATCTCAGGACCGGCGTGAGTGTACACGCCGCAATCGGTCTCGCGGGCAATCGAGCTGCCGACCACATTACAAATGCCCATCGTCAGGGCGCCCCGGTCTTTGGCCTTGCGGATAGCAGCCAGGGTATCGGCGGTTTCGCCGGACTGACTGATGGCAATAACCACCGTATTGGCGTCGACTACTGTTTTACGGTAGCGAAACTCGGAGGCATACTCCACGTGGACGGGGATTTCAGCAAAATCTTCCAGTAAATGCTTGGCGATCAGGCCGGCGTGCCAGGATGTTCCGCAGGCGGTAATATAAAATCGGCGTGCCTGTTCGATCCGCGGCAGGAAATCCTCGATTCCACCTAACCGGGCGGTAGCCTGCGACGGTATCAACCGTCCGCGCAAAGTATCCGATATGGTGCGCTGCTGCTCATAAATTTCCTTCAACATGAAATGGGGAAACTCCCCTTTTTCGATTTCTTCGATACTCAAATCGATGCGGGTCACCTGCTTGGAAACAATTTGATCATTACGAATCTGACGAACCGTATAACCGTCCCGGCCGATTTTGACCAGCTCGCCTTCTTCCAAATAGACAACGTTGCGGGTATATTCCACCAGCGGCGCGGCATCACTGGCAACCAGATACTCATCCTCGCCGACGCCCAGCACCAGCGGACTGCCAAGACGGGCAGCCACCAGCGTATCCGGCTCATCGGCACAGAGCGCCACGATTCCGTAGGCGCCCACCACTTCCTGCAGGGCGGCGCGCACCGCTTCGGCAAAACTTATCTCACCGGTAGAATAGATAGCCGATATTAATTGTACCAGTACTTCGGTATCGGTGTCAGTTTGAAAATTAACACCCTGCTTCTTCAGAGCTACGCTCAGACTGCTGTAATTCTCGATTATGCCATTGTGGATCAGTGCGATGCGACCGGTTTGATCCAGATGGGGATGGGCATTGATGTCATTTGGCTCACCATGGGTTGCCCAGCGCGTATGGGCGATGCCGGTGTTACCGGCAAAAGCGGCCTGGTCCAGGGCCGCCTCCAGGTCACGCACCTTACCGGCCTTTTTCACATATTGAATTTCATCATCACCACATAAGGCGATACCGGCGGAATCATAACCGCGATACTCCAGCCGCTTTAATCCTTTGATCAAAACCGGAATCGAATCCCTTTGTCCCAGATATCCAACTATTCCACACATAAATATACTCCATTATTTATTTCTGTTATTTCATTCCCATTCAATTGTTCCGGGCGGTTTTGAGGTAATATCATAAACGACCCGGTTGATTCCGGTGACCGAATTTACAATCCGGTTGGAGATACGCGACAAAACCTCCTGGGGCAGGCGGAACCAATCGGCGGTCATGCCGTCAACGCTGACCACCGCCCGTAATCCAAGTAAATTTTCATAGGTGCGGGCGTCACCCATTACGCCCACCGTTTTAACCGGAATCAAAACAGCAAAAGCCTGCCAGATTTCGTGATACAGGTTTTCCTCGTGAAGGACATTCAGGTAGATATCGTCGGCTTCGCGCAGGATTTCCAATCGCTCTGCGGTAATTTCTCCAATGATACGCACGGCCAGACCCGGTCCCGGGAAGGGATGGCGGGCGATCAGGGATTCGGGCAGACCCAGTTCCGAACCGACCCGGCGGACTTCATCTTTGAATAAATCCTTCAACGGTTCGATCAATTCAAAATCCATGTCATCGGGCAATCCGCCCACATTATGATGGGATTTGATCACCGCCGCCGGACCCAGTTGGGCCCCGCCACTTTCAATTAGATCGGGATACAGCGTCCCCTGGGCCAGAAACTGATAGGCGCCCAATCCCCTGGCGCTGTGTTCAAAAGCGCGAATAAACTGCTCGCCGATAATTTTTCGTTTCCGTTCCGGGTCGGAGACACCTTCCAGACGGGTTAGAAATCGCCGGCTTTCGTCAACCAATTGGATATTGACGCCCAGTCCGTGACGCAGGGCCGCCACGCATTGTTGCGCTTCGTTTTTCCGCAGCAGGCCGTGGTCAATCAGCACCGCCGTAACCTGCTTACCAAGGGCCCGGTGCAACAGTGCGGCCACCACGGATGAGTCCACCCCGCCACTGACGCCGCACAGCACCTGCCCCTCGCCGACTGTGGCCCGGATCCGGTCAATCTGCTGACTGATGAAATTGCCCGGCGTCCAATCAGGACGGCAACCGGCAATTTTGAACATGAAATTATGCAGAATTGTGGCGCCGTCAACGGTGTGGGCCACTTCGGGATGGAATTGGACGGCATAGCGTTGCGCGGATTGATTACCGATGGCGGCCACAATCCCATTGGAGGATTGGGCTAAAATTTTCCACTCCGGCGGCAATTCCACCACCTGGTCCTGGTGACTCATCCAGACCTGCGTTCCCCCCGGGACCTGCGCCAGCAGATTGTTGTCGTCATCGATTTCGAGATTGGCGAAACCGTATTCGCCCTGGTTTAAATTCTCCACCCGGCCGCCGTGATAATCGGAGAGCAAATGCAAACCATAACAGATACCCAGCATCGGAAGCTTTAAAGCCAGAATTTCCCGGTCGTACCGGGTGGCGGCTGAAGTGTAAACGCTGGATGGTCCACCGGAAAATATCAACGCATAGGGATTGTGACGGGCAACCTCTGAGGCGGCAATATCATGTGGCACGATTTCGGAGTACACGTGCTGTTCGCGAATGCGCCGGGCGATCAACTGGGTGTACTGGGAACCAAAATCTAAAATCAGGATACCGCGCTGGCTGGTGCTCATGGCAGTTCCCAGGATTTTAAGTCGGGCAGAAAATCCTCGTCGGTCAGGCGATAATGCACCGGTGTAACGCTGATATAATTCTGGTTCAGCGCCCAACTATCGGAGGCGTGATTTTTTTCCGGTTCCAGCATCTGGCCGGTCATCCAGTAATACACTCTTCCCCGTGGATCTTCCCGCCGATCAAAGCCCTCGCGGTAATGCAGATTGCCCTGGCGTGTGACACGATAACCACGGATTTTATCCGGCTCGACGGCCGGTACGTTTACATTCAGAAGGGTACCGCCGGGCAGGCCGTGCTTCAGTACCCGGCGGGCCATCTCGATAGCAGCGGCGGCAGCGCCTCTGAAATCACCGGTCGTCAACGAAGCGACACTGATGGCCACCGACGGGATATTGAGCAGGGTGCCTTCCGTGGCGGCTGAGACGGTACCGGAATATATCAGGCTGGTCCCCACGTTGGCCCCGGAGTTGATTCCCGACATCACCAGATCCGGCTGGCGATCCATCAGCGCGCGAATGGCAATTTTGACGCAATCGGCCGGAGTGCCGTCAACGGCATACCCGTGGAAATCATCCTTGCGGGTAATCTCCTGAACGCGCAGGGGGTCCGAGATGGTGATGGCATGTCCCACGGCGCTTTTCTCGGTAACCGGGGCCACCACACACACCTGGGCGAAGGAACGCAGGGCCTGATATAAGGCGAAGATGCCGGGAGCAAAAATCCCGTCATCGTTGGTGATTAAAATCAGTGGTTTGGGGTTCATTTTAACATGCCGATGATTTTTACCAGCGTTTCCTTCAGCGATTCCCGGGCGACGATATGATCAATGAATCCTTTTTCCAGCAGAAATTCCGCCCGTTGGAATCCTTTGGGCAGATCCTGGCCGATGGTTTGCTTGATAACCCGCGGACCGGCGAAGCCGATGAATGCGCCCGGTTCGGCCAGAATCACATCACCCAGCATGCCGTAACTGGCGGTGACGCCACCGGAGGTAGGGTCGGTGAGGACTGAGATGTACAGACCGCCTTCTTCCGAAAATTTCGCCAGATGAGCGCTGGTTTTGGCCATCTGCATCAGGGAATAACTGCCCTCCTGCATGCGAGCGCCACCGGAAGCGCAGACCAGAATCAGCGGCAGCGATTGGTCACGCGCCAGCTTAATGCCACGGACAATCTTCTCTCCGACCACCGAACCCATGCTGCCGCCGATGAATTTGAAATTCATCACCCCCAGTATCACGGGACGGTTTTCCATGGTACCAGCGTAAAATAATATTGCTTCCTGATCGCCACTCTTTTTCGCTGCTTCGTTAATCTGATGTGAATAGCGCTTCAGAGCCTTGAAGCTGAGCGGGTCGCTGGTCTTCAGTCCAGTGAAGAGTGGTTCGTAATTATCATCATCCAGGATCAGTTTCACATAAGTCAGTGGCGATACACGAAAATGATGGCCACATTTGCGGCAGGTTGACAGCAACCGTTCCAGCTCGGGCTTGTACAGAATTTCCGCACAGGAAGGACATTTAATCCACAATCCGTCGGGGATTGATTTTTTCTGGGACGGGTGAATTTTCTCGAGCTTGCGTCGAAACCAGTCCATATTACAATCCTTTCACCATTACCAGGGCATCCTCCCCGGTGTGATAATAATTTTTACGTATCGCCACCTGATCAAACCCCCACCGGCGGTAAAAAGCAATCGCCCCGCTGTTGGTCACCGCCACCTCCAGATAACAGTGTTTCACGGCGGTGGCCTCCAGACGATTAAACATCTCTTGCATTAATCCGGCCGCCACACCCTGTTTTTGAAAATCATTGTCCACCGCCAGATTATTCAAATGCAGCTCGTCCACTACCAGATATGACAGCAGATAGCCGATTACATCTTCATTCATACAGGCTACAAGATTAAGCGCAACCGGTTGTTTAAGCAACTCGAATTCTATTTGGCTGCGGGTCCAGGGATCAGTAAAAACCCGCCGCTCAATCGCCAATAGCTGCTCAATATCGGTCGGCAGGGCCTCCCGGATAACAGGTGTTATGGTCACCGGCCGAACTCAAACGGCGAGATATATGCGGGCACCAGATCGTAAGGTTTTTCAATGATCCAATCGGCGGAGTTACACTCTGCCAGATACGCGATCAAAGCAGCCGATGGCGCCACCTCCACCATTAAACTGCCGGCTGCGGCAGGGATATCTTTCCCCCCACAGATACCCACCTGCTCGCTGCGATCGATGATTGGCAGGAGATCATCAGCCAGAACGATCTCCGGCCGTTCCGCTTGCGGATGCCCGGCCGGATCAAACGGCTGATAAAAATATTTCCGGCCGTGGGAATACAATAATATCGACCTGGAGCCCTCGCTAAATTGTTCCGAATGGGCCAGCGCCTGCATTGTGGGTACGGGAATCAGGGGCAGGTTATGGCTGAAAGCCAGGCCCTTGGCGAAACTCAGTCCGATGCGCAGTCCGGTGAAGGAACCGGGACCAATCGAAACGGCAATCGCGTCCAGTTCGCTTAGCACAAAATCATTTTCTTTGGCCAGCCGCTGATAATATGATGGCAACAGCTCGGCGTGGCGCCGGGGTATGTCCTGCTCGATAAGCGCCTGTACCTGACCTCCCCGGGCATAGGCGATCCCGGCCACGGAAGTGGCGCTTTCAATCGCTAAGAGCTGCATCCCAGGGTCCGGTTAAAACCAGATGGCGGCTTTCAAGGTTATCGGGGGGAATGGCAAAGTCGATCCGCAGGTGCTCCGGCGGCAGCAGGTCCTCGATGATGTCGGCCCATTCGATCAGCACGATTCCGTCACTGGGCGTCAGCAGATTTTCACCGCCGATATTCAGAAAATCACGACCATCTTGCAGGCGGTAGCAATCCACATGATAAAGTCGCAGCCGGGGCGCATCGTATTCACTGACGATTTTAAAGGTGGGCGACCCGACCTGGGCGGTAATCTCCAGTCCATGGGCCAATCCCTGGGTAAAAGTGGTCTTGCCCGAACCCAGATTACCCACCAGCGCCACCACCTCTCCCGGCTGAATCCGGCGGCCGATATCGGCGGCAAAAGCCCGGGTTGCGGCGACTTCGGTAAAAAGATATTGGCGGCGGAGCTTAGCCATCACGTGGAGGAACGTCCCTGCATGGTGATGACCGGCACCATCAATTCTTCCATGGAAATACCGCCGTGCTGGAAGCTGTTTTTGTACAGATTCTGATAGCGGTGGTACTGGGTGGGATATAGGAAGAAAATATCATCTTTGGCGATCAGGTAGGAAGTCTGGGGGCCGAAGACCGGCAGGCGGAAATCGGCGGGATTCTTGATTATCAGGGCATCTTTCTCGCGGCCGTTCAAATTGCGGCCATATTTATAGCGGATGCCGGAGGAAGTGTCGCGATCGGCGCCCACCACCGCGCCGCGGCCCACGCGCACCGAGCCATGATCACTGGTCATTACCACCTTGAAATCACTGCTGCTGAGAATTTTCAGCGCCTGCAGTATC
>LSCG01000044.1 GCA_001577055.1 Fidelibacterota bacterium TCS56 | reverse complement strand
ACGGCAATGGAACGGCTGTAACTCTCATTCCAGGCATAATCGTTGATGGTGGCTTCATAGGCGCGATCGAAATTAATACCGACCAGTTGCCCTCTGGCATTCAACACAGCGCTGCCGGAGTTGCCACCGGTGGTGTCCATATTATACAATACACCTACCGGCACTGATTTTAAATGAGGATGTTCATAGCGCCCGAATTTCTTCTGGCGCCAAAGGCTTACGATTTCATCCGGCAGGTCGAAGGGTGGATCACCACGCTTCTCGATTACGCCGTCCAGGGTTGTGATCGGATGATATCGGATAGCATCCGCCGGCGAATATCCCCGGATATGCCCAAATGTCAAGCGCAGGGTACTGTTGGCATCAGGAATAAAAGCCGTTTGCTCATAAGCCTGCTTAACCTCTACCAGCAGGTTGTGCAGGCGATCAAGTTTACCGCTGCATTCATCATCAATATCTCGCTGACGTTCGTAATTGGGGTAAAGCGCCACCGCCAGCCGCATCACAGGATCTTTCAATTCTGCCAGATCCTCCGGTTTAACGTCCAGTAGTTGGCGCACGTACTCCGGATCACTGAGCCGGGATTTTTTAAGCATTTTGCGAGCGATACGGGCTGTGCGGGCCGGTCTGCTGTTAGTCTTGAAAATATCATCCAGCGCGGGAATCTGCCGCGGGACTGTCAGATTGCCATAACGATCAATCATATCCAGCAGCAGTGCTTCATCCGCCGGCTGAACATAATTTTCCAGGCGTTCGAAGAGCCTTTCCTCGGTTTGTGCCAGGTTCCGTTCCATATAAGCTTTGCGCCGTTCCAAATCCGGTTTGGTCAACTCGATTGATCGCTGGTAAACGGTGGAGGCCGTCCGTAAAAGAATCGAGCTGTAACGGAGGTAACTCAACACGAATTCATAGGGATATCGTTGTTGCTGCTGCGAGTAAACAGCGGCAATTTCATCCAGGAGGTTTCCGTATTGTTCACGGTACGCGGGACTAGTGGCGATAAATTCCTGCAGGCCCTGCTCGGACTGCCGGCGTTGCTCAATCAGCTTGATCCGGCCGATCCCCTGAATCTTGCCACGATAATTTTTCATTCGATTGGACAGGCTCTTAATCCGTGAAGCCAATTTCAATGCCACTGAGCGGTCATTGGCGCCTAATCCCTGTAATACTTCGATCTGCCATTCGTACAGATCGGCACGCATCGGCAAGCGCATTTGGTATTCAAAAGCCAGGTGGTGTGAAGTCCGGTTGCGATAGGTGCGACCGGGATAACCCAGAATAAAAACAAAATCTTCTTCATTTACACCCTGTGGATCGATCGCGATTACGCGCCGGGGCCGGTAAGGGATATTATCCGGTGAATATTCCGCCGGGGTGCCATCGGGAGCAACATAGGCGCGCATTAAGGAAAAATCGCCTGTGTGCCGGGGCCACATCCAGTTATCGATATCGCCACCGAAATTCCCGATTGAGCGTGGCGGGGCGTAAACAAGGCGCACATCTTTCAAATAATCGTAGAGGAACAGCACATAGGTTCGGCCGATAAACATTTCAGCAATATCAGCCCGCAGCCCGGGATGGTCCGTTTCGGCTTCAATTTCCAGTTCCTTGATACGATCCTCGATCGCCTGATGGCGCTCCCCGGCCGCCATTGTGTCGGACACCGCCGACAGTACTTCCTGTGATACATCCTGGTAATCCACCGTGATGCGCACCTTATAGCCTTCGGCCGGCACTTCCTCAGCCTGGTTGCGGGCGTGGAAACCCTGTTCGAGCAAATCCCGCCGGGGGGTGCTGGCATCGCGAATCGACTCATGGGCACAATGGTGGTTGGTTAAAATCAGACCCTGATCGGATACAAATGATCCCGAGCAGCCACCAACCTTGCAGATACCGTCTATCAGGCTCACATCCTCCGGATTATATAATTCATCGGCCGGGATATCAAAACCAAGTCCCGGTAAATTGAGGTTGTCAATTTCGCTGAGCGGATACATTCCCTCGTCCGCAAATAATAAACCGCCGAATACCAGCATCAGCACCATTAATTGCATATTAATTCCCGTTTTATTTACCGGAAATTAACCAACCACTGGAAAAATCTCAGCCCAAATCGGCTGGTGCTTTCGGTTGTTTAATCAGAATTTCTTCTGATAAAAATGACAATAAGGGGTCGAGCCTTGGTTATCGTAATAATCCTGATGGTAGTCTTCGGCCGGCCAGAAAGTGGTGGCTTCGGTAACCTGGGTGGCTATATCGTAACCTTTGTTCTCCAAAATTCCGATTAGTTTTTCGGCAGTATCTTTTTGCTCATCGTCGCGATAGAAAACTTCCGAACGGTATTGCATACCCACATCCGGTCCCTGACGATTAACCTGGGTGGGATCGTGGGTTTCAAAAAACAGAATCGCCAGTTCCTCATAACTCACTTTGGCCGGATCATAAATTACCTCCACCGCTTCGGCATGACCGGTATTGGTGTAGCAGACTTCCTTATAAGTGGGGTTCTCCTTGCTACCACCGGTGTAACCAACGGTGGTGGAGATGACGCCAGCGACCTTCTGCAAATGGTATTCGGTACCCCAGAAGCAGCCGGAAGCGAAAATCGCCCGGGCGGTATTTGGCTGGACGGGTTCAAAGGTGAGTGAAATTGAATTAACGCAATGGCGGGTGTTTTTCGCTGTAAAACCTTCACCCAGAAAAACATGCCCCAGGTGACCGCCGCAATTAGCACAGATAATTTCCGTCCGGCGGCCATCGGTGTCGGGGACCCGTTTTACGGCCCCATCGATTTCATCATCAAAACTGGGCCAGCCGCAATGAGAATCAAATTTGTCATTACTGCGATAAAGCGGCGCATCGCATTGTTTGCACAGGTAGGTACCCTCCTCCTTGTGATCGGTGTAAATTCCCTGCCAGGGCATTTCAGTGCCTTTATCAATAATCACCCGTTGCTCTTCCGCCGTTAACTTATTATAAGTTTGATTTTGTGCCATTAGTGCGCTTCCTATCAATAGCAATGTGCAAAATATGGTTGATTTTCGCATGGTCAGGCCTGGCCCTGCTTGACTGGTATTTTAAGTAGTTTTTGTAATTCGCCACTGTGATACATTTCCTGCATGATATCACTGCCACCGATCAATTTGCCACGTACGAATAATTGTGGTGATGTGGGCCAGCGTTGGTCGGCGGTGCCTTTCATGAACAGCACTACTTCATTATTCTCGACAGTATTATTAATCAGATCATGATACCGGGCCATAATTATTCCTCGGTTTTGATTGTAAGCGCATGGATGAAACCGTCGTTTAACTGCATTAAATCGGCCAGCGATTGATGGACGGTGCGATGTTGTTCCAACAGCGGCATACCGGAAAATTGTGCCGATTTCACTGCAACTTTTAGGTGGGTACCGGTACGCTCTTCCTGGCGGTAATGCTCAGGCAGATTGGCTTTGCCATTAACCCGAACATCCCCATCCGGGAAGGCTTCATTCAGGCGTTTGAGTACGGTTTCGATATTTTCTCGGGCAGACATAATTATTGAGATCAACTCTCATTAATATGCCGTTTAATGGTCCCTGGTTCCCGATATATTCAAATAGCGCTGAACAGGTAAAGACTATTGAAGTCCTGGACTGAATTAAAATTATTACGATTGTAGCATTAATTGTGGATCTGGCAGCGAAAATTCCACCGATCAACTCAATCTGGACGTGTTATTTGAAGAAGTTAATAGAGAATCCAGCGCCGAGTAGCAGATGAGCGTGGGAGTCGGGGTTGAGAGGCGCGGGGTGCTGAGGGGATGAGGAGTAGAGGGGAATAATAAATTCAAATGTCCGTGGTAAAAATAAGTGATTGGTGTGATCTCCGGGAAGCTTGAGTGACTTACTTCCGCCAGACCACTTTCGCCAGTTCGTAAAAACCGACGATAACCCCCAATAACAATCCACCGATTAAAAACCAGGGACTGGTCATAAGCCATTTGTCTAATAGCCAACCACCTAATCCCAGAAAAATTACGGCGCCAATCAGGGTGTAACCGGCGGAGGCGGCCGGTCCGGCTTGGCGCAGGGTACGCTGAAAGAAAGCGAACGATGCCGCCATGAAATTCTTCTGATCAGATTCCATCAGACTGGAGTGTAAATCAGTCCAGTGGTAAGCCGGCGGTTTTTGTTTCCATCGGAGGCGAATCGCTGGTAACCAGGTCACATTTGCCTTCAAACTGGGCGCCTTCCTCGATCAGAAGACTGCGGTAGACCAAATCACCGGCCAGCGTGGATTGACGCCCCAGAACTACGCGATTGGCAACGAAAACATCACCGGTGACTTTGCCGTTTAAATGGATATCGCTGGCCTTAATATCACCGGACACTGCTCCACTGGTGGCAATGCGCACCGGTCCGTCGGTGGTGATGTTGCCATTAATTATTCCGTAAACGATTAAACCGCCTTTGAGGGTTACGTCGCCATCAATCCGCATCTCGGCGCCGATCATAGAATGCACATCTTTAAATTCAATTTTATCCATTAGTGGGATCACTTACATTTTTTACATCCAATTCAGGAAAAAAAATCTTGGGGTCCACCGCCATGCCGTCTTTCCAGATTTCAAAATGCAGATGGGGTCCCGAAGAAATACCGGTGTTGCCGCCCAGGGCGATTACATCCCCGCGTTTGACATAGGTACGCTGTTCAACCATATTACGGAGATTATGGCCGTAAATCGTGAAATAATCGTCCCCATGATAAAGGATCACGTAATTCCCCATATTATAGGTCCAGCCGGAAAAGATCACATATCCGGATGCAGCCGCTTTGATCTGTTCACCTTCCCGAATCGCCAGATCAAGGCCATAATGATTCTCATGAGGAAAAACCGAAACCTTGTCCATATCACGGGTCACAAAACCATCCACCGGCAAGAGTGATGGTAAATTTTCGGAATAGGACAACATGATTGCCGATCCAGAATCGGCTTCCGTCTCCGGATCAATAACCATTTCCGTCCCCAGGCTCTGGCGGACGAAATTATTCATATGCTGAACCTGTTCCAGGTCGCGCATCAAATTATGCACCCTGGTTCGCTCACTCAGCAATTTTTCGTACCTGGTTTGCAATTCCTGCTGCTCCAGAATTACCGGGATATAATGCCAGCCGGTAAGCCCCAGTCCCACAATAATTATTATTATCAGCAGCATCCAGAAGCGCAAAGCCCGGCGGGAAAAGTTAAAACTATAATTGGTTTCCGAATTATCAGGAATAAAAACGACAGTGTATTTATTGGCTTTCATGCTACATCGACACTGTTAATCCAGTGATCGAAACAGTTCCAGTAACCGTTCCAGATCATCGTTGGAATAATATGATATGGAGATATTTCCGCCATCCTTGCCAGGTCTCAATTTGACTTTGGTACCCAACAGACTGACTAATTCATCCTCCAGGGCCTTGACCTGGGGAGCCAGGCGGGTCGCACGTTTTTTAGTCTTTTTGCGCCCGGAACCTTCCACGAATTTAACGGCTGTTTCGGTACCTCTCACGCTTAAATCATCAGACAGAATGCGTTGCCACAGATTTTTCTGGGCATGGGCGGTTTTCAGTCCCAATAAGGCCCGCCCGTGGCCGGCGGTGATTTCCTGATTCCGCAGGCTGCGACGGATTTCCAGTGGCAGTTTCAGCAGCCGCAAGGCATTAGTTACAGTTACCCGTTTCTTACCCACGGCCTGCGCGATGGCTTCCTGGGACAAATTAAATTTACCCCTTAACACGGCGTAGGCTTCTGCTTCTTCGATGGGATTGAGATTCTCGCGCTGGATATTTTCGATCAGGGCCACTTCCATCATATCCGCATCGTCGGTCACATCGATAATGTAGGCTGGAATGTCCTTCAATCCGGCCAGCTTGGCGGCCCGCAGGCGACGTTCGCCGGCCACCAGCATGTATTTATCATCGGTTATCCGCACGGTGATGGGGGTAATCACGCCCTTCTCGCGAATTGAATCACATAGCTCGGCTAAGGCTTCCCGGTCAAATTCCTTGCGGGGTTGATGGGGATTACGCTTAATCTGACTGATTGCCAACGCCGCTACTCCCGAGGGACCACTGTCTGCATCGCTGTGGGCGGCGATGATGGCATCGAGACCTTTACCCAGTCGCTTTACCATCGCGTTCCAATATCTCCTCTACCAGATCAATATAATCGCGGGCGCCGGTGGAGTTGGCATCATACAGCAGTACCGGCTTGCCAAAGCTGGGGGCTTCCCCCAGGCGCACATTACGATTGATGATGGCTTTAAAAATTTTGTCCTCAAAATGGCCCCGCACCTCTTCTTCCACCTGCCGGGACAGATTCAGGCGTCCGTCGTACATCGTAAGCAATACCCCTTCGATTTCCAGGGAGGTGTTCAAATGCTTCTGGACCAGTCGAATGGTATTCAGCAACTGTCCCAGGCCTTCCAGGGCATAATACTCGCATTGGATGGGGATCAACACCGCGTCGGCGGCGGTGAGGGCGTTGATAGTCAACAATCCCAGGGATGGGGGACAGTCGATAATAATATAATCGTAATTGGATTTGATGGCATCCAGTTTTTGTTTCAACTGGTATTCGCGGGCCAGAATGCTCACCAACTCAATCTCCGCTCCCACTAAATCCTTGGTGGAAGACAGCACAGCCAGATGAGGAAACCTGGTATCGGTAACCGCCTTTTCCACTGGTACGCCATTGATCAGCACATCGTAAATCGTGTTTTCATTTTCCTTGGTCAGATCAGAAACGCCCACACTGGCATTGGCCTGGGGATCCATGTCGATCAGCAGGGTTTTAAACTCTGAGACAGCCAGACTGACGGCCGTGTTGACGGCGGTGGTGGTTTTACCGACGCCGCCTTTCTGATTAGCAATTACAATAATTTTAGACATATATTTTCGGGGTAAACTGAGGGCGAATTTAGCTGTACCCCCCGGTTGAAACAAGGAGGAGGATAAACCTGCAATTGCCTGTGAGTACCGATAATTTAATTCACGAATAGCAGTGTATCCAATCAAACCGGCAATGTTGTATTTGTTAGCTGACGTAATAGCGAATTCCATCGTTTCGTTTTTCGACGGTCATATGTAGCTTTACGGGCTGAAATTCAAGTGATTCTGCCGCGGGTATTTAAATGGATACAATGAAAGCCCTGATTAAGAAATCTCCCGAACCGGGCATCTGGATGGATCAGGTTCCCATCCCCGAAATCGGTACCAATGAAGTATTGATCAAAATCGATAAAACCGCTATCTGCGGGACAGATCTGCATATTTACAATTGGGATGAATGGTCCCAAAGGACGATCAAAACGCCGATGGTCATCGGCCACGAATTTGTCGGCACGATTGCCGAAATTGGTCCGGGCGTAACTCATTATCAGGTGGGCGACCGGGTCAGCGGCGAGGGTCATATCACCTGCGGCTACTGCCGCAACTGCCGGGCAGGGAAAAGACACCTATGCCACCGCACCAAAGGAATCGGCGTCAATATCAATGGTGCCTTCGCCGAATTCCTGTCAATGCCCGAGCGCAACCTGTGGCCCGTACATGGGGACATCCCTTCGGAAATCGCCGCTTTTTTTGATCCGTATGGCAATGCGGCCCACACCGCCCTATCCTACGAAATGGTGGGCGAAGACGTGCTGATAACCGGGGCCGGCCCCATCGGGATCATGGCGGTGGCGATCTGCCGTTTCGTTGGCGCCCGCAATATCGTCATCACCGATATCAACGATTATCGTCTGGAGCTGGCCCGGCGCATGGGTGCCAGCCGCGCCATAAATGTCCGCAATGAAAAAGTATCCGCGACCATTAAAGATTTAAAAATGTCCAACGGCTTCGATATCGGCCTGGAGATGTCCGGCAGCCCGGCGGCCTTCAACGCCATGCTGCGCAATATGTATCACGGTGGCCGGATCGCCCTGCTGGGGATCCTGCCTGAATCAACCCAAATCAATTGGGATGAAATCATCTTCAAGGGTCTGCTGGTAAAAGGTATCTATGGCCGGGAAATGTACGAAACCTGGTATAAAATGACCCAGATGCTGCGCAGTGGACTGGATATCAGTCCGGTGCTCACCCACACTTTTGCAATCAATGATTTTCAGCAGGGGTTTGATACTATGAATTCCGGCAATTGCGGCAAAGTAGTACTGAACTGGACCTGATTTTTTAAAAGGGGAATTATGAGCCAACATCAACAAATTTACGACACCGTCCTGGCAGAAATCGAAGCTGACGGACTGTATAAAAAAGAACGTATCATCACCACGCCTCAGGGGGTGGACATCCAGGTGACCGACGGCCAGGAAGTCCTGAATTTCTGTGCCAATAATTACCTGGGACTAGCCAATCACCCGGCCATCGTGGCCGCGGCCAAACAGGCTTTAGATGATCACGGTTTTGGGATGTCTTCCGTACGCTTTATCTGCGGTACCCAGGATTTACACAAGAATCTGGAGCAGGCCATCGCCCGTTTCTTCGGTACCGATGACGCCATTCTGTACACCAGTTGCTTCGATGCCAACGGCGGCCTGTTTGAGACATTGTTGTCAGCCGAGGATGCCATCATCAGCGATGCCCTGAACCATGCTTCGATCATCGATGGTGTGCGCCTCTGCAAAGCCCAGCGCCACCGCTTTGCCAACTCGGATATGAACGAACTGGAGGCCAAGCTCAAGGCAACACAGGATTGCCGCCTGCGCCTGATTGCCACCGACGGCGTCTTCAGCATGGACGGCTACATTGCCAGGCTGGATGAAATTGTGGCTTTGGCGGAAAAATACGACGCCCTGGTTATGGTGGATGATTCACATGCCACCGGATTTGTAGGCGCCACCGGCCGCGGCTCGGCCGAATACCGGGGAGTGATGGATAAAATTGATATCTTCACCTCCACCCTGGGCAAAGCGCTGGGCGGCGCCTCCGGCGGATTTACCACCGCCAGCCAACCAATCATTGATCTGCTGCGCCAGCGTTCCCGCCCCTACCTGTTCTCAAATACCCTGGCCCCGGCCATCACCGCCGCCGGCATCAAAGTTTTTGAAATGCTGTCCGCAACCACCGAATTACGGGACAAGCTGGAAGAAAATACGGCCTATTTCCGCCAGAAGATGGTCGCCGCCGGTTTCGATATCAAGGAAGGGGTCCATCCGATTGTCCCAATCATGTTGTATGATGCCAAACTGGCCCAGCAAATGGCAGCGAATTTGATTGCCGAAGGGATCTATGTAATCGGATTTTTCTATCCGGTCGTACCGAAAGGTGAAGCACGAATCCGGGTCCAGATTTCAGCCGCCATGGAAAAGGTACATCTGGATCGGGCCGTCAAGGCCTTCATCAAGATCGGCAAACAGTTGAAAATAATAAACTGACACTGTGCAAAATATCTCAAATAACCAATTGCGTACAGAAATCAGCAGGCGGTATATTCCGGCCTCGTTATTTCTGTTTTATCGAAAACTAAATACAGTCCATGAATAAAAAATTAACTCCCCGCTATATCATTATTGGCGTGATTCTGGCCTGGGCCTTGTACACGCTATGGCCCACCTTCCGCTATGAAACCATGTCCGCAGAACAGATGGAAGGTCTGCGGGAATCAGGTGAAATTAAGGAAATTGAATCACAAATTATTCAACAGGGTCTCGACCTGAAAGGCGGCATGCACATCGTGCTGGAAGCCGACCTGCCCACCCTGGTGGGCAATTTGGCGATTAACAAGGACGGGAAATTTGACCGGGTGGTAAACACCGTACGCGATCAATTGAAAGATCCTGAAGCTCAATTTTTCCCCTTGTTTAAAGCCCAGGCTGAAGCCTCCGGTCTACGTCTGCCCCGCTACTTCCATGAATATGGCGCTAATGCCGATGATATCATCGACGGCCTGGAAGAAGAAGCGCAGGACGCCCTGAACCGCGTGCTTGAGATTCTCAGCAATCGCGTTGATCAATTCGGTGTTTCCGAGCCCACTATACAGAAGCAGGGTAAACGGCGCATCATCGTGGAATTAGCCGGTATCCAGGATCCGGAGCGGGCGCGTGAATTGTTGCAAAGCACCGCTCTGCTTGAATTCGTACTGGTAAAAAATCCCGAGGTGACCCAGGATCTGCTGGTAAATATCGACAATCTGCTCAAAGGCAAAACCGATCTGGCCGACCTGGTTGATGAAACGGACCAACCGGCCGCCGACACCAGTGAAACCACCCCGGCCAGCGAAGAATTCGTCAGTGATGATAAAACCATCTCGGTCAACGAATTATTCGGTGAAGAGGAAGAACCGGTGGCAGCCACCGTCAGCGATACCAGCGACACCGGTCAAACGGTAACGGTGGACGAACGCCTGTTCGAGGAACGGCCATTTTCCGCCCTGCTGCGTAATTTCTACAACGACATCGGCGTACCGGTAAATAATTATTATGCCATCAGTAAAATCCTGGACAAACCGGAAATTCAGGAAAAACTGACGGCTACCAACAGCCGCATTCTGTTCAGTGAGGAACCGGAATTACACAGCGAATCCAATACTTATATGTACCGGCTGTACCACCTGGAGAATGAATCGGAATTGACCGGTGGTGTTATCGATGAAGCTAAAGCTACCATCGGCCAACAGGGCAGCCAGAATGCGGGACAAAATATCGTCTTACTGGATATGAACAGCGACGGCTCCAAAACCTGGGCTCGGGTAACCGGCGCCAATATCAGTAAACGGGTGGCGATTGTGCTGGACAATAATGTACGGATGGCTCCGGTAATCGAAGATCGCATCACCCAGGGGTCCACCGTAATTCGCGGTTTTGCCAACATGAATGAAGCCAAGGATATCGCCATTGTCCTGCGGGCCGGTGCTCTGCCGGCGCCGGTGAATATCATCGAAGAACGGATCGTTGGTCCGTCCCTGGGCGCCGATTCGATTCGCAAAGGAACCATTTCAGTGCTAATCGGTCTGGCGATTGTGTTAGTATTCATGCTTATTTATTACCGTGTCTCCGGATCGATAGCCAGCTTCGCCCTGTTGTGGAATATCATTCTGGTCCTGTCGATTCTGGCTTCACTGGGCGCTACCCTGACCCTGCCGGGTATTGCCGGATTAATATTGACGGTGGGTATGTCCATCGATGCCAATGTGATTATTTTTGAACGTATCCGCGAGGAGCTGCGTAAGGGCAAGACGCCGCGGGCTGCCATCGACAGTGGATACGACCGGGCTTTAACCACGATTATCGACGCCAACGTCACGACCGTTATCGCCGCATTGGTGCTCTACCAGTTCGGTACCGGTCCCCTGCGCGGTTTCGCCACGGTACTCTTCTGGGGCATCGTGATCAGTATGTTTACCGCAATTTTCGTAACCCGCACAATTTTTAACATCTTTACATCCCGTAAACAATTACAGACCCTAAGCATATGAGACTTATTAAAGATACTAAAATAGATTTTATGGCTCAGTCCCGGCTGGGGACTGTGATCTCATCGGTGCTGATAATCGCCGGTCTGCTCTCGATTATTTTCCAGGGCGGCTTGCGACTGAGCATTGATTTCAAAGGTGGAACCCTGATCGCCGTTAAATATGAAGAAACGGTTGACATAAATGAAATCCGCACCACACTGGCCGAAGTTAATATCGAAGGTCAGATTTTTGATTTCAGTAAAAACGAGCTAAAACATTTCGGCGATGAGACCACCGTTTCACTGCGCATTCCCTTGATGGAAAATCAGCAGGAGAATTTCAATCAGAAGGTGGTGGATTTCCTGTATGAAGCCTACCCGGAAATCATACCGGCCGATAAAGCCGATTTCATTCTGTCGGTCGAAACCGTTGGCCCGAAAATCGGTGCCGAACTCAGCGGCAAGGCTTTCTGGGCCGTTATCTGGGCGCTGATTCTGATCCTGCTGTATATTTCGGTCCGCTTCGAATTCAAGTTCGCCCTGGGCGCTATCGCCGCTCTGGCCCATGACGTTTTCATTACCCTGGGGATATTTTCCATCATGGATTTTGAAATCTCCCTGTCAGTGGTGGCGGCTTTCCTGACGATTGTGGGTTATTCGCTCAACGACACCATTGTCATTTTTGATCGCATCCGTGAAAATATCAAGGCCATGCGCAACGCGTACTTCCCCGATATCATCAACAAAAGCATCAACGCCTCGCTAAGCCGTACAATAATTACCTCAATCACCACTTTTGTGGTGGTATTTGTGCTGTGGGCCTGGGGTGGCGAAGTCATTCACAATTTCGCTTTCGCCATGATTATCGGTGTGGTAATCGGTACTTATTCTTCGATTTTCGTAGCCAGTCCGATTGTCATGCACCTCCACGCACGGGCCAGCAGTAAAAAATAAATGATTTCCTCAAAGTCAGTTAGTATAAGAAACTCCGCGGTTGCGGAGTTTTTTATTGGTATTCAATGAACGTCAAATTGATATCACTGTACATCGCTTTATGTGTTATCTGGGGCACCACCTGGTTTTTCATTAAAATCAGCCTGGCCGGCACTCCGCCATTTCTGGGTGTTGGACTACGCTTTTTGATTGCCGGTCTGATATTATGGGTGGTTGTGTTCCTGAAAAAAGATTACCCATCCCTGGATAAAATATCGCTGCGGGTATATTTCTTCTTCGGGACGTTCAACCTGGCTATCAGTTATGCCATCAGCTACTGGGCCACCCAGTTCATTTATTCCAATTTATCATCAATAATCTGGGCCGGTTTTCCACTGATCGTATCACTGATGGCCCATTTTATCCTACCGGAGGAGCGGTTGAACCGGCGCAAGATAATTTCCATCATTTTAGGCATGAGCGGCGTAATCCTGATCCTGGTGGACAGCGGCAGCTTAGGCGGTGAAAATGTGACTCTAGGGATTGGTGCCGTAGCGATCGCGGTAATTATCGCCGCCGGACCCAGTATATATTTGAAGAAGCATCATCGCCGGATACGGACGATTCCCCTCAATGCTTTCAGTCAAACATCAGCCGGGATTGTCCTGTTAATCATCTCCGCCCTTACCGAACAGTGGCAGACTTTTTCGACCGACTGGCTCAACCTGTTTTCACTGGGCTACCTGATTGTCTTCGGCAGCGTAGCCGCCTGGCTGATTTATGTCTGGCTGTTCTCCCATATCTCAGTGACGTTAATATCATATATCGCCTTCTTCCCCCCGGTGATAGCTACGATCATCGGCTGGTCGGTGCTGGGTGAACGATTAACACCGATCATGATCACCGGAGCGATGATGGTGCTGGCCGGGGTAGCCATTATCAACCTGAG
>LSCG01000045.1 GCA_001577055.1 Fidelibacterota bacterium TCS56 | reverse complement strand
AAGGACACGGCGCGCCGTGGCCCTACGAAAACTACAATTTTTTGCTATCTAATTATTCCTGGTTGCAATCCCGGAGGGATTGAATGTGAATAGCCGGTGGCGCAGCCACCGGGAGAATGATAATTGTAATAGCGACCCTGAAGGGGTCGAACATCTTGAATACCCAACACAGATCAACGATTTATGATTTGGGAAGATCATTATCCGGTGAGCAGGGACAAGACATGTCTCGTCATTACAAAAACGGGCACGAGGCATCGTGCCCCTGCGTAAATACCTGGTTTCAATGCTCAGCAGTGAAATCCATCAATTTGTAAGGTTGCACCGCAGAGCGATGCAACCAAATTTAGACTGCCGTCCCGGAGGGATTGAATGTGAATAACCAGTTGCGCAACAATCGAAATGGGTAAGGACACGGCGCGCCGTGGCCCTACGAAAACTACAATTTTTTGCTATCTAATTATTCCTGATGTTGTTTTTGATATTGCGCTCACCATGGAAATCACCCTTAGCTCCCCAGCTTCTTGGCCTAAATTCAAACCCGCACCACAATCTTCCCGGTACTCTGCCGCGATTCCATCAACCGGTGGGCCTCTGCCATTTGATCGAAATTGAACTCGTGACCCACGATTGGCTTTAACCGGCGCTCTGTTACGAAGGATGTCAAATCCTGCCAGACCGACGACATCAATTGTGGATCTTTAAGCAGATAACCCAGATGGGAAGCACCGACGGCATATGATCTTTCCGCCATTTTGGACACATTCACCCGGGGCACGGCCCGCAGCGTACGATAAATCGAAAGCGGATTCCATTTATTCAGATTGAGACTGGCAAAGCCGATTTGCACCAGTCGCCCGAAGGGATTCAACAGGGCGATACTGCGGCGATAAACTTCCCCGCCAACTACCTCCAGCACCACATCCACACCGCGACCATTATTCATCTTCCGGACCTCTTCGGCGAAATCCTGCCGGCGATAATTAATCACACCATCGATGCCCAGACTTTTTACTAATTCCATTTTCCTATCGCTGCCAACGGTACCATAAACCTTGCAACCCATAGCTTTGGCAATCTGTACCGCCGCTGTGCCCACGCCGCCGGCGGCAGCCTGGATCAGCACAGTGTCAGTGGGCTGCAAACGGCAGATTTTCATCAGTCCCACCCAGGCCGTCATCCACTGGACGGTAAAAGCGGCGTTTTCCACCAGGGAAAAATCCGGCAGAACGGGCAGGGCCTGTGTCTGCGGAACCACAATCTTCTCGGCATAAGCGCCGGTCTGAGCCGCCACGATCACCTGCTGACCTATACGGCTTTCATCAACGCCACGGCCCACCGCTTCGACGATACCGCAGCCTTCCATCCCCAATACATAGGGCAGCTTGGGTGCCCAGCCGTAAAGACCCTTGCGAGATTGTATTTCGGCGTAATTCAAGCCAATGGCTTTCAACCGGACTAATACTTCATTATCCTCTGGTTCCGGATCAGCCATCGTGGAAATCGCCAGATTCTCCGGTCCACCGTGTTTTTGCAACAGGATCGCATGCATGTTTTTTCTCTAATTTAAGTTGGAAGAAAAGTGCCAGGCACTTTAGTGAATTCATATCGATACTTATCCCCCTGTTTATTCAGCCAGGTATAAATCAGATTGGCCCGGTCGAAAATAAAACGAATATCATCATTCTCCAACGCATGGTCCGCTGGTTTACCACGGACAAATTCCCACTTCTCATCAGAGGAATCAGACCCGGTGATGACTAACGACCGGGTGCGAAATTGCTCAAAGAAATTCTGCCGGCGGGAGAACCGTTGCACCAAATTCAGGTCATCGCGGCAGATGGCGGCCTGTTCAAAATTCCCGACAGCGCTCTCAGTTTCCATCAGCGAGCTAATATCCCTGGCAATCCCCAAATCGCCACCCTTCAGAAATTCACTCACCTGGTGGCATTTTTTCTGATAATCCACCGGACTGATTTTCCCGGCACAGGGGGCCGTGCACAATCCCAGATCATAATCGGGGCAAATCGTATTACCAGCGGGATCATTACACGACGGGAACTGCCGGTAGCGGGACAGTATCCGGCGCAAATCGACCACAAAAAAACGGTCGCGGAAGGGTCCGAAAAAATCGCCTGGCGGCGGGTCGGCAGTCATTTTCAGAGCGGGTAAAGAATCATCCGTAAACCGGAGAAAACGGTACTCCCGCCAGTCACGCTGCCGCTTGTTGTAATCGGGGTTGTGCTCTTTGATCAGTTGATCTTCCAGCAGCATGGCGTTTAATTCATCTGTGGTCTCCGTCCAGTCCACAATATCGGCGACGGCCACCATTTTCACCAGGCGCGGGTCGTTTTTCTCCACGGACAGGTGCAAATAACTGCTTAGTCTTTGGCGCAGATTCACCGACTTGCCCACATAAATCACCTGATCGCCAGCCAGCCAGCGATAGACCCCGGTGGTGGCCGGCGCCGATTTAATGCGCTGGCGAATTTTCTCAGCGGTTTTCATCCGTTGCGGTGCTGCCTGGTTGATATTGGCGATTGTCCGGATCATAATCAAACAAGCGCAGACCGGCGCGTGATCGGCGTGGCCGGAATTGGCCGTAGCGCAGGTTGACCAACATGGTACGCGGAAATAAATCCCTTAATTGGGATGAAGTTAGTCTTTCGGCGCCGGAATGAATTTTTTCAGGTACCCGCAGTTGCACGATGCTATCCGTGGATATTGAGGGCAATTCTGCATTTAACCAATTTTGGAATTCGGTTAACGAAAGGATTTCCGGGGGCTTTAATTCCACCATTTCACAGGTGGGCAGGTCTTCAAAATCTATGGATTGTAACTGCCAGTGTCCCGCTTGCTGCGTAAAATTCAGCCAGCAGAATCCTTTGGTTTCATGCTGCTCAGCCAGGGAAGTGCGTTCGGTTGATCCGCTGAATATTACCGGAATACCGGAAGCTGTTTTTAAAATCTGCCGCCGGTGGATGTGCCCCACCAGTCCGGCCTGGAAGCCCCGGTCGAAGACCGAGCGGCTGACCACATCGGCGCCTGGGCGAAAAGTATAATTATGCCGGCCGACCTGCGCCCCTTCCACTGCCTGATGCATCGCCAGCAGGTTGATCCCGGCTTCATCCCTGCGGTCAATCAGGCGCTTGACAACCACAGGAATATTACCGGCCGCATCGTTTCTGATAAAGGGAATCCCGCTCAGGTTGATCCGTACTTCCGGTAAACAATATCGAACGGTTCGCGGCCGGTGGAAAACATCGATGCCGGAATGTTCCAGCACGGCCGGATCACTTAATCGGGCGAATTCATGATTGCCGGGCACAACCGCAACCGGTATTCCACTGCCTGCCAGTTCAATCAGCGGCTGATAAGCCAGTTCGATGATCCGATTCGGCAGGCGGGCGCGGTAGAATAAATCGCCCCCGTGGATGACAAGATCAGCTCCGCCGGAACGAGCCCTTTGCAGCACATGCCGGAAATTCTCAAAAAAATCTTGGCCACGCCGCCGGTGGCCGGCTCCCGGACGCCGGGGATAATCAAATCCCAGATGGGTATCGGAGAAAAACAGAATGCGGATCATTGTCACAAATTAAGGTTAACGCTGTTTAGAATACCGGAGCGATATGGCTATTCCACCACGTACCGCGGAATGTCGGAAGGCAGACGCACCAGAATTTCGTAGTTCAACCCCTCGCTCATTTCGCTGAAGGATGACACCGTTATGGTATGGTTTTTCTGTTTGCCAATCAGTACCACCTCATCCCCAACCCGGATCCGGTGAATATTTGTAACATCTACCAGCAGCATATTCATGTTGACGATGCCGATCACACCGGCACGGTGACCGCAGATCAGAACGTGGCCGCGGTTACTTAACAGGCGTGAAAATCCCAGCGCATATCCGACCGGAACGGCGGCTATCTGGGAACGGCGTCCGGTCTGGAAGACGGTACCGTATCCAACAAACTCGCCGGGATCCACTTCCTGGATATTCATTACCCGGCTTTTCCAGGTGATGATGCGCTTAAGCGGATCGCGAAAGCGTTTGTTCTCGGCCTTGCCGGTCTGCAACATATACCGCATACGGGTTTCCCTGGTAGGCCAGTAACCATATTGGGCAATGCCGAATCGAACCATGTCCAGGATGGTTTCCGGGTAGTTTAAGACCGCGGCGGAACAGGCGGTGTGCCGGTATTTCGGGCTCAATCCGGTACGATTGACCTTTGCCAGCATCTCATGGTAATTGGCAATCTGGTTCTGTATGCGCAGATGATTGCTGATACTTTCTGCGCCGGCATAGTGGGTGCAAACCCCTTCCAGGATAAAGGCCTCGGGATTAGCGGTGATGATTGCCAGTGCTTTTTCCAATTCACGCGGATAGAGACCCATGCGGTGCAGGCCGGTCTCCAGTTCCAGATGGATGCGGGCCTTGAATTTGAATTTCTTGTGGATTTGTAACGCAGCCTTAAGGCGGTCCAGCTCAAAAATGTAAAAGGAGATGTCATTTTTCATCACCCAATCCAGCTCATCGGCGGACAGGGCGCCCATAATCATTATCCGGCTGTGCTTAGTACCGGAGGCATGCACCCGCCTGGCTTCCGCTGCATTGAAAACCGCAAAGCGCCGCACACCGAAGGTTTCGACTAAAGGCACGAACTGCTCAATCCCATGGCCGTAGGCGTTTCCCTTGATCACACTGCAAAAAGCAGCCTGCTTCCCGATTAGCTTATGCAGGAAGCGGATATTTTTTTGTAATGCGCTCCGGCTTAATTCAATCCAACTTACGTCCGCCAAGTTTTATCTCCCGTATTGCCAATTATGAGTGAAAAACGCGTCCAATATTTGGTACTGACTGATTCGTATCACTTGCCTCGCTATCTTTCGCACCCGATTAAATATAATCAACTGTCCTTCAATTAAAAATCCCTGCCTGACGGAGTAGCTCCATCCACAAATTCACCCCGGGCTCAAGGATGTCGTCGGGAAAATCATAACTCCCATGATGGAGCTGAGGTTGTTCCACACCGGCGCCCAGCCCGAAGAGCGCTCCTGGATAAGCCCTGGTAAAATGGCCGAAGTCTTCGGACCAGGGAAAGGGTTGTTCCGGTTCGATCAGTGACACATTCAATTTTTCGGCTGCATTTCGCACTATTCCGACAGCCTTTGAGTCGTTAGCGGTTTCCGGAAATTCTTCGGTCCACTGCAAGTTTACTTCCAGCCCATAGGTTGAGGCGATCCCGCGGGCCAGGTTAGCGGCCCGTTGGCCGATGCGGGTCAGCACCTGACCATCGTAGGTACGCAAGGTGGTCATCACCCGGGCTTTCCCCGGTGTGGTCCCGAATGCAACCTCGCCCAGGGTAACATGGATAATCGTCGCTTTTACAGCTTCGTGCATGGCCGCAAAACTTTGCGGCAGGGCGCTCAAAGCCTGGATCAGGTCGGCCACTGCCAGGGCCGGAGAATTACCCCGTTCCGGTTGGGCGGCATGGGCCGTCGCACCTTCCAATTCAATAATCAAGCCTTTGGATGCAGACGAGAAAGGTCCCTGCCGCAGGATAACCGTTCCGCTTTCATAACCGGGCAGATTATGTACGGCAAACACGAAATCAGGTGCAAAGGGCGCAAACCGCTTATCATCCAAAACCAGCGCCGCACCCTCACCGGTCTCTTCGGCGGGCTGGAACAGCAAACCCACCCGACCCTGCCGAGGAGGATGGGATGCCAGTCTCTCAGCCACTCCGGCCAGCATTGTCATATGTCCGTCATGACCGCATTTATGGGCTACCCCGGCACTTTGGGATGCATGCTCCAGCGCCGGGTTTTCATGGATGGGCAAGGCGTCCAGGTCGGCCCGCAACAGCACTGCCGGTCCCGCCCGGCCACTGTCAAATACTGCCAACACGCCGTGGCCGCCAAGGCCGGTTACAATTTCGTGCGGATTGGTCAATCGCAGTGCTTCAATGATTCGCGCGGCGGTCTGCTTTTCACGGCCGGCCAGTTCGGCCAAGCGGTGCAGCTGGTGGCGCAGTTCTGTTAAGGTTGTTCTCACTCGAAATCCGTTTTGATGTATTCATATTTTGGAAAAATGTCCTAATATTCCAGTGCCTGCCAGACTGACAAAACACCGGCAACCTGGAATCAACCGCTCAGATAACACTGTTAAATACTTCATTATCTGCTTTTGAAAATAGCAGAATCATAATCTAATTTAAACTTATGAAATGGACGGCATGCCGGGGACTGCGATAAGGTCACCAAAGATTCCGCCAAAATATTTTGCTTAATTATCGCTTGCAAAACAATTTCATTACCAATATTTTAATACACCGAGCTGGGAACAGCGACAATCCAAGGCGTATATCAAGTTGAAGCCGGTGCATCCCAAATCGACTTGGCCCTCGCCGGTGTTGGGGCGCTTGATGTAAAAATCAAATGCCTTTTCACCTTTTGATAATATCGGTTTTATTTACTAATTCAGACAAATCCCCCGGGATAGATTATTTACCATGAGGACATAAACGATGAACGAGCAATTGATTAACGATAACAAACTGGAATTCATCCAGATTAATACCAGGGATCAATTCCCGGAATGGGCTGCCTGGGACGAGATTGTCATGTATTTTCACAACACAATGAAACCCTACGAAGACCAACCGGAGGATGTAGAACGGGCGCTGCATTATGCCTTTACCCCAGGCAAGGGCCAGGGCGGTTTTCTCGAACTGGTACGCCTGAATGGCAAGCTGGCAGGCGCCTGTCTCATGCTGCAAACCGGTATGAAAGGATATATTCCGGAGTGGGTTCTGTTAATGATCGCCGTGGATCCCGATTTTCGTGGCCGGGGTATCGGGGGAAAGCTGATCGGCCAGTGCCTGGAACAGGTGGATGGCGATGTAAAACTGCATGTAGAGTACGATAACCCGGCGAAAAAGCTCTATGAACACATCGGTTTTACCAGTAAATACGCCGAGATGAGGTATAGCAAATGAATCGAGTCACTATCAACCTGGAGGCCCTGCAACACAACTTCAAAGTAATTGACGGCTGGATGAAGGATCACGAATCCACCTGGACACTGGTGACCAAGGTTTTATGTGGTCATGCCGACACCATCAAGGGTCTGGAACTGCTCGGGGTTCGTTCCATGGCGGATTCCCGCCTGACCAACCTGAAAGTGGTGAGGAAGACTGTACCCGATGTGGAGACCTGGTATCTGCGGGTGCCACATCTGCCGGCGATCCCCGACATTGTCAGCCTGGCGGATGTTTCGCTCAACACAGAGCTTGAGACCATCTATGCCATTAATATAGAAGCCGGCAAACAAGGTCGACAGCATAAGATAATCGTAATGATCGAGCTTGGCGACCTGCGTGAAGGTCTTCTCCCAGGGTCGCTGGTGGCTTTTTTCCAATCGATTTTTGACCTTCCTAATATTGAGGTTTGGGGCATCGGAGCCAATCTGGGATGTTTATCTGGTACCGTACCTAATGTGGATCAGCTCACACAGCTCATGATGTACCGTGAATTGCTGGAGCTGAAATTCAAAAAGAAGCTGCCCATGATTTCCGCCGGCGCCAGCTCGCTGTTGCCGTTGTTACGCAAGGGTAATGTACCTCGTGAGATTAATAATTTCCGGATCGGGGAATCACTTTACCTGGGCACCGACCTGGTCAACGGCGGCACACTAAATGGACTGCGGGATGATGCGGTGACCCTGGAAGCCGACATCGCCGAGATCAAGGAAAAGAGCCTGGTTCCACTGGGAGAAACCACCTCCATGTCGCCGTTTGAGACTTTTACCCTGGAAGACACCCAACCTGGTGAACGCGGTTTGCGAGCGGTGATCACCATGGGTCAGCTCGACACTGAAATAGGCGGATTGACGCCCTTGAATTCGAACCACCAGCTCGTCGGCGCTTCGAGTGATTTGTCGGTTGTTTCAGTGGCTGAGTCCGAGAATCTGAAAGTGGGCGATACCATTTGTTTCCGTCCCAGTTACGGTGCCCTAGTGCGATTGATGATCAGTAAATATGTCACCCAGCATGTGACTCCCTCCCTTGAAGCATATGGTAAAGGGCTTGAGGAAGACTACGACCTCGAGCTGCCGCCGGTCCACGAGCAAGTGGATGAATACGAAGACGAACAGTAAATCTTCCCATATTCCGAGTTATTCTCGTATTGATTTATGTCAATCACCATCATGGGGAGCGGCTAGCGATAGAATAATCCACCCCGCAGGCTGCCGGTACTGTCGTACGATGGCAGGGTAAGTTCCGAGAGGAAACAGTAAATAATTATATCTGAATCATAGGCTAAATGGCCCAATATTGTTTTTGTATTGTTACAATGACTTATTCAATGTGCCATGTACAGTATGTGTACTGATTATCGGAGACAACCATTTCCCTCCCTACCGGTCTAACCAAGCAACCAAACTGCAGAGATAAAAATGAGAAAAACAATTATCTATCTGACACTGATATTAATGACAGTCATCGGCACCGCCGGTGATTATGTGGCCGAAGAACGGCAGGTAGCCTCGTTTTCCGGCATTGAACTGCATGGCTCGGGGACGGTTTACCTGACCCAGGGCAATGAAGAGCAAGTGACAGTGGAAGCCCGTTCGGACATGCTGCCGTACATTGAGACCGACGTCCGCTGGGGCCGTTTGCATCTGGGAGTGGAGCGCGCCAAACGGCGGCATTTCAATACTGGTGATATCACTTACCGGATCACGGCCATATCGGTCGAGCATATTGGTGTTTCCGGCTCAGGCGATATCATCTCCACCCACATTATCAGTGATAATCTGGGTTTACATATCAGTGGATCCGGTGATATCGAGGTTGAAGAGATCAAATCCGACGAAATTGATGTTCACATCAGCGGATCAGGATCGTGCAGTGCCGCCGGTAAAACCGAGATACAGGAAATTCATATTTCCGGATCGGGTAAATATTCCGCCAGCAATCTGGAAAGCAAGGTAGCGGATGTGCATGTAAGCGGATCGGGCGACGTTAGCATCTGGGTGGAAGACAAGCTGAATACCAGAATCAGCGGCAGTGGAAAAGTGGGCTATTTCGGCCGACCGGCCATCGACAGCCATTCCTCAGGTTCGGGTCGCACGCGACATTTGGGAGATCGTTAGTAGCGTCCGGTAAATTTCTCCCGGGGATATTTAACACCGTTCTTGGCCATTTTGGTTTCAATCGCCGTACTGATGTCTATCCCATGGCGGTTGGCGAAAGCCAGAGCATAGACCAGCACATCAGCCAGCTCATCGCTGGCATTCTGGCGGATGTCAGGATCATCAGACAGCGCCTGCCAGGTTTCGTCGGCAGACTGCCACTTAAACAAATCCATCAATTCGGCCGCCTCGATGGCCAGAGCCATGGAGAGATTCTTGGGGCTGTGGAACTGCTCCCATTGCCGGTCGGAAATAAA